>JAQTQN010000150.1:5786-7350 GCA_028712225.1 Methylobacter sp. | reverse complement strand
TTTATCAAACTAAGGCAAGGCGATCAAATTAACGCGCAGCTGGTTTTATCGCATCTACAACAACTGGACCCGAAAGATCTTTCCGGCGCCTCTGTCATTATGGATTTAGCAACGGGAGTTACCGAGTAATGGAATTATCTGAACATATCACCATAAAACGTCAGGTAGCTGAATCTGTATGCCGTCGATTAACTGACGAAATTAACAAACTGGGTTTTGCGGCCGCAGAGATTCAACATTATCCGAGTTACGATGATGCCACCTTTGTACTGATCAAAGATCCTTACAGTGGCGATCAAAACCTGGCTTGCTATTGGTACGATGATCGTAAAAGGCAGCGTCTCGGCAGTCTGCAATTTAATAGTGACGGCACTTTTTACGCAGAATACGATGTCGTCAAACCGCATCCCGGCAAAGCCAAATGGTTTGTAGAAGGCGTTACTGCCTGGGGCAATGTGGAAAACATTAAAGCCGAAGCCAAGTTGCTGCCAATGCCCAGCTAATCGATATTGAAATTTGTGAACTCGACGATGCCGCAAATGTATGGTTTCCGACAATTACTTAAAAAACATACGGTATTGTCGGCTTAGATATTGAAAATGACACCATCCAAACACCCTATCTATTTGTTTTAAAAGTAAAAAAAATATCCACTTAAATATGGCATAAGGCGTGCTTAACCAAAGGTGTGTTTTTAATTATTCAGCAAGGATAACCCTATGCAACTCAGTACTCGCAACCAATGGCAAGGCATTGTTACCGCGATTAATCATGGCAATATCGTGTCGGAAGTCACCTTAGAAATAGCCCCCAATGTCTCGGTAATATCAATCGTTTCTAAAACCGCTGTTGAAAGTCTTGGGCTTAAAGTCGGCAGCAAAGCCTATGCGCTGATTAAATCGACTGAAGTTACTTTGGCTATTGATTAGCGCAATTTTTGTATTGCTCGCTTCCACCTCGACGCTCGAGTTAAACATCTTTTTAAACCATCCGGAGAAAAAACAATGCTATTAGAAACCTATCAAGCTAAAGGCTTACTTACCGTCACTTTGGTCAATGGTCAAACCGGCACACCCGGCGTTTACGCTTATCGCGGCGACCTGGTGTTAAAAGAAGGCACGCTGCGTGAAGGCTCAACCACTGATCGTAGACCGCCGGAAGCGCTGTTCATCCATTCGGCTTTAATTATTGAAAACGACAAGATCAAATTTATTAACGGTCTGTTACCGACACTCGATTTACTGCCGGTATTTGTTGAAAAATATAAAGCCGATATAGCCCCGGACGCTACTGCCATCGTGTATGTAGAAAACATTGGCAAAAGCTTGCAAGTTGAATTAGAAGGTGTGACTTACGTATTGCTGCCTTTCAAAGAAGGCTTGGTTTGGAATGAAATACTTGAAGAACTGTATATCGAAAAAAGCGAGTTAAAGAATCAATCTGCTGAAGATAAAGTCGCCATCGCCTATGCCGCAGCCAAAACGTATAAATCGAAAGCGCCGCTGGTTTCATTCGCAGAAGCTGAAGAAAATACTATTGTGGTGGTTAAAGATGCGGCAGTGGG
>JAQTQN010000150.1:0-5686 GCA_028712225.1 Methylobacter sp. | reverse complement strand
AATCTGCTGAAGATAAAGTCGCCATCGCCTATGCCGCAGCCAAAACGTATAAATCGAAAGCGCCGCTGGTTTCATTCGCAGAAGCTGAAGAAAATACTATTGTGGTGGTTAAAGATGCGGCAGTGGGCGCAATTTAAGATTTGATTATTTAGCCGGGAGCGCCGAGCCCCAGCTCGGCAAAAGCATAGTGAGAATACCGAGCTGGGGCTCGGTGCTCCCGGGAAAACCCCATGAAACTCCAGATTGAACGCAAGTACGTGGAAGCAATGGTCGATGAATTCCCAGGACTTGCCGCACTAAAAGACCAACTACGTTTCGGTAATAAAGCCGAAGTGCCATTCAAACAATTATCCAATACCGAGCTCAGTTTTTTGCAGGTGCTGTACAAGCAAGCCGGGACTGAAATGCAAGGCCGCGCCGCGCAGCTGTCAACGCTGCAACAAGCGATGAATGATGACACGGTCAGGTTTGAAGAAGATGACTTGGAAATGCTGCTGCCGGCAGTCGCTCGATACCTTATTAATAACGCCATCCGCGGCTGGTTATTCCAGGCCAATGTTGCCGGAAAACCCATGGCCTACGTGGTCACCCGATTGGACTTTACACCATCCGGCGAAGAAGAAACCGGGCGCGTCACGCTGGAACTTAAAGCCAATGCCAAAGGCAAAGTGGCGATTTCAACCGTCACTATTCGCGCTCGAGACATCGCCAATAAAACGATTACCGAAATTTTTATGGCCAAAGGCTTTCTGAAAGAAACGCCTGAATTAATCAGTTCTTATGACGATGCCGCCGAGCGCTATTTCGAATGGTGCGGTCAGTCCGGCGCCCAGTTTTGCGGCAAAGGCACCGGCTTTTATGCAGAAGATCCCACCGCCTCGCATCGCAATACCGATTGGGCGCGTAAGGATGTCGTGGTGTTATCGACAGAAGGCGGCACGGCGCGCCTGGTATGCGATGAAAGCATCCTCAGCGAACGCGTATTAACAGTCGATGCCAAAGGTGACATTCTTGCCAAATATCTACGCAAAGCAGCTAAAAGCAATCGCTACGACTGCAAGGTCGAGAATGAAGTCGAAGCCTCGCAAACGGAAATCCCCAAAGGTTTGTTTACCGATTTCCCGGTGCATTGTTATCTGCTGATGTTTCACCTGGAACTGCATCATCACTTGTGGGTGCATGTAAATGATCTCAAGCCTTATCGCTATCAGCCGGAATTAAAACAAAAACTGATTCTGCGCGAAGAGCAGATTGATTTGATCGATATTCTGACCGCCGAAATGGATGTGTTGATGGATGACATCGTAGAAGGCAAGTCAGGCGGCACTACCGTGTTATGCGCAGGACCAGCCGGGGTCGGTAAAACCTTAACTGCCGAAGTCTATTCCGAAATCATCAAACGGCCGTTGTACCGCGTCCATTCCGGACAACTCGGGCTCAATGTCGGTGAAATGGAAAAAGCTTTAAAAGACGTGTTAACCCGCGCCCAGCGTTGGGGCGCGGTAATGCTGATCGACGAGGCCGATGTTTACATCAAGCGCCGTGATAACAACATCGCGATGAATGCTGTGGTCGGGGTGTTTTTACGAGTGCTCGAATATTTCAACGGCTTGTTGTTTCTGACGACGAATCGTGTCGATGACATTGATGAAGCCATTGTTTCCCGCTGCATCGCGTTAATTAAATACTATCCACCGGACGGCGAGGCACGCCGCCAGATTTGGCAGGTCATGGTCAATCAATTTGAGCTGGACGTTGATGCTGTGTTGATCGATGAATTGGTCGAGTGCTTCCCGGAAGCAACAGGCCGCGACATCAAAGGATTATCCAAACTGGTGGCAAAGTTCTGCCAGCATAAACAAGTTCCGCCGTCGTTGGATGTATTCAAGCGCTGCTCAATATTTAGGGGCATGGATCTCGAGAAATCCACAGAAAATGCACTAAGTTAGAACACTGAATACGCATCAAGCCGCTCTTTGGTGCAAAAGTTAGCGCCATACGACTAATGAAAAACACTAACCAATTGAAAAATATCAATATTATTTTTTGGCATCGATAGTGCATTGTAATTAATGCATATATCTTTTTCATGTTGCCACTCCTGTGCTGGTACCTTTGGCGTCCTATTTTCCTCGGATAGGGCGCCTTTTTTTGCCTGGCAATTCTTGTTTAACCCAGGTAAATCAGACGTAACTATTCAGTCTTTAATCTGAGTGAGGCTATGCGTTTATTGTGTAGGGTGGATAAGCAACGCGCATCCACCGCCTTTGCCGGATGCGCTAGCGCTTATCCAGCCTACGCATGACGGCTCGATCAAGAGGCTGAATAGTTACAATCAGACCTTCTCAAAAAGTTGGCAAATGATTTCCTGACATAGCCCAGGTGTGCCGGAAACACCCACTCTTGCTTGTCGCCGGGCGGGCTTATTCCGGCCTACCGCTTTTTGAACATGCGAATAGACAAATCCTTACCGTTTGTCTGTCCTTAGACCACCCTTGAGATGGAGCGTGTCGAAGGATTTAATCAGCACCTCCCTAATAATTGGCATCGTTAATGCTTTATATTTTATGTCATACCCTTTTTTAGGTTTAGTGCTCCTGGGCTTGGCACTTTCGGCGCCCTATTTACTCGAAATAGGGCGCTTTTTTTTGTCTGGCAATCTTGCTTACCCCAAAGTAAATAAAGGTTATTCAAGATTGTGGCAAATGATTTGCTTATTACTCTAGTGTGTCTTAACTACATCGCACAGGCTGCTATTAACAAGACAGATAGCAACACACACGTAACAAAACCAATTTTATTGTCAGTTTTACAACAATTTTTCCACTCTTGAGGGGTGACTTTTTAAAGTCATTAACAAAACGATGAAATTTAAAACCATCTCCATTGCCGATTCTGAAGCTCTTATTAAAGAAGCAAACCCCATGATCTTGGATTGCCGGGATATGAAAGATTACAAGGCCGGACATTTAGACGATGCCCTCCACCTTCACGAAGGCTTAAAAGAATCATTGGTCAAACGCGGCGATAAACAGCGCAGTCTGCTGATTTATTGCTATTACGGTCATGCCAGCGAACATCTTGCCGAATTTTTTAGCGATTTCGGTTTTAAGGATGTTTACAGCCTGGAAGGCGGTTATTCCGGCTGGAAAGAGAAACATCAGGACGCATGATGAAACTAGAAATACGGGATTGGTTACAAAACAACTATTTCTCAGTGACCCAGCCGGTGTTAAAGAACCATGTCGGCATTTACCCGCTGATCTTGGCAAGTCAGCAAGGTCGTCGCGATGTGATTGAGTTTTTGCTTGAACAACATGCCGAACTGGATGTTATCGATCAATACGGCAATAACGCTTTATGGGCGGCTTGTTATGCCGACGACAGCGACTGTATTGCGGCACTGATACAAGCCGGCATAAATATTAATCATCAAAACTCCGCCTCCGGTGCAACGGCTTTAATTTATGCGGCATCCAGTGGCAGAGAGATCGTTGTTGCACAGCTACTGGCGGCGGGCGCTGATCCAACACTTAAATCGCATGATGACTTCACTGCGTTGGATTTAGCCTCCACCAGAAAAATACTCAGACTCTTATCCAAGCTTGTTAAATCAGGAGATTAAAATGGAAGCATTGCCCCGTGAACTAGCCTTACGCATCGCCTTGGCATCGCGCATTTTGCCCGGTATCGACATCCCCAGACTGCTGGAAATATTGCATGAGCGAGTAGGCTCGCCCTTGGATGATGAAAAATTAAAATCCATCACTGTCACCAATCTTAAAACCGGCCTAGGCAGCCTGGATGGTGAAGAAGACGGCGAGGACATCGGCATCGGTTTAGCCAATATCAAACTGGCGGTACGCTACCTGTGGGGTGATGAGGCTGAAGATGAAGACCTACCGGAAATATTGCCCTATAAAGACGGCGACCTGCCCGATTCAATCCGTGTGGCGATAGGTTCCAATAGCGGCGCGTTAATTAACGGGCATTTCGGTTCCTGCATCCGTTTTCTGGTGTACCAGTTATCGCAGGATGACTACAGATTGGTTGATATACGCTCAACCATTGAAGCCGATAGTGCCGAAGATAGAAACCTGTTTCGCGCCAATTTGATTAAAGATTGTCACGTCATGTTCGTGCAATCGATCGGCGGACCGGCAGCGGCTAAAGTGATACGCGCCGATATTTATCCGATCAAAATTCCCGATGTCACCGAAGCGGTCGATCAATTAAAGGAGTTTCAAAAAGTGTTTGATGCACCGCCGCCATGGTTTGCCAAAGCGTTGGGGCGTTCAGCTGAGGAGCGGGTCAGGTTTAGTCATGATACGGTTTGTTAAGGCACGCTGAGACAATTAGGAATAAGCCTGCTCAAGCGCAAGCGATGATCAGGCGTTTCCGGCAGAGCGTGCTTAATTACATTCAATTCAAATATTACTGTTGACCCAATGGACAATATCCGCAGTGCTCATTGCGCCGGACATGCGGGTTATTTCGCGACCGGCTTTAAATATTACCAATGTAGGAATACTGCGAATATTAAATTGACCGGCAATGCCCTGCTCCTGTTCAGTATTGAGTTTGCTTAAGCGCACCTTCGGTTCCAGTGCAACAGCTGCTTGGGCATAGGCTGGCGCCATCATCTTGCATGGCCCGCACCAAGACGCCCAGAAATCGACAACAACAGGAATGTCATTACGTGCAATGTGCTTCTGAAAATTACGATCTGTCAATTCCAACGGATGTCCGGTAAACAAGTCATCTTTACACTGGCCGCAACGGGGGTGCTGAGCCAAGCGCTCAGATGCTATGCGATTTACCGTCTGGCATTGGGGACAAACAATGTGCAATGTACTCATGGGATGACCTTATTGTTAATAATTTGATTGTAGAAACGATATGAGGCCATTAAATCTAAATCTCAACTTTTGCATTACTCACTAATTTGTTCAATTATTTAGAATCGATGGCAAGCTGTTCAAATGTAATCGCCTATCCACTGCGTGAACCTATTAATAAATGTCACGCTTTTTCAGAAAGAGATTAGTTTGACTGTAAGGCTAGGCGGAATAGAATTGCTATGAACACTCAACAACTTGCCGCAAGCCATCCGCTAAGTCCACATCCGATTTACTTTAAGAGGTCATTATGAAAGGCGATAAGAAAATTCTGGAAATTCTCAACGGTCTACTTGCCGGAGAGCTGAGCGCGTCCGATCAGTACCTGATCCATGGCGAAATGTACGCCGATTTCGGCATAGACCATCTAGCAGAAAAAAGCCTGCACGAGTCCGAGCATGAACGACAACATGCCCGCGCCTTAATTCAACGGATTCTGTTCCTGGAGGGCACACCCAATCTGGCCAAACGCGAGGCCTTGACTGTCGGCAACAAGGTGCCGGAAATGCTAAAAGCCGATCTGGAGGTCGAATATCATGTGGTCGGCGAGCTGAAAAAAGCCATCGCGGCCTGCGAAAAAGCCGGGGATTATGTAACCCGCGACATGTTGACCACGCAATTGGATGATACGGAAATGGACCATGCCTACTGGCTGGAGCAGCAATTAAAGCTGATCAGCCTCGTGGGTCTGGAAAATTACCAGCAAAGTCAGATGAAACCAGGCATTTAAGCGAGCGAGGATACCGATATGAAAGGCGAAAAAAAAATCATCGAGATTCTGAACAAGA
>JAQTQN010000149.1:3508-7356 GCA_028712225.1 Methylobacter sp. | reverse complement strand
TTAATGTTAATTTGAATGGCGACGACACCCGATTATCGAAAGTCAGTTGCCGCAAATCGCCATTGACTGAGGTGACCGCTTGCAACAAACCAACCTCTACACTGTTAAATTGCCAGTCAGCAGTTATGTTAAAAGGAAAACCGTTACCCAGTTTTACCTCACCTTTAATCGTCGCTGCCAGCGGCTGGGCATTGACGGCCAGCGAAACGACATTAAGCCGGCCATGTTCGGTAAAGCCAGATAATTGCAATTTTTGCAGCGTGTGTTCTTGCTCGCCCAAGTGGATGCTGACATTCGTTAACAATAGATTTTCAATCACAATGTCGACCGGCAGCAGCAAGTCGGCATTGACATCAAACGCGCTGGTTTCTGCGGGGGCGTTATTGTCAGTAATGCTGAGCGTTAAACCATCGATAGTCAGGTCAACAATTTTTAGCTTGCGCGAGAATATCGACGCAGGCTGCCAAGCGAATACCAGCTTAGTGATGCTGACAGTTTCCGTGTCGGTTTTGTAAGTCAGATCAGATAATTCAAGCCTTTCAAGCAGTCGGCCTTCAATAACTTTAACCGACGTTTGTGCAGGCAAACGCGCCAATACTTGTTGCAACAGCCAGCGACTACCGCTGTCACTATTTAATAATCCGAATAAGCCCACCGGAATCAACAGCAGCATCAACAAGCTAAACAGCGCAATTTTTTTCTTCATATCCTCGCGCCTGCGGCAAAATGGATTTGAAATGAAGAATCCGCATCGTTTAACGGCAGAGCAAAATCCACCCGTACCGGACCAAATGGCGAATACCATCTAAGGCCTAAGCCCGCCCCGCTTTTGATATTGATACTGTCAAGATTGTAGGCATTGCCTGCGTCCAGAAACGCCGCCACGCCCCAATTGTCGAGAATTGCTTGTTCATATTCTGCGCTGACCACGCTTAAAAACTGGCCGCCTTCAACGTTACCGGCACTATCTCTGGGGCCTAGTTCTTTATAGGCATAACCGCGGATGCTGTTCATACCACCGGCAAAAAACCGGTAGCTGGTCGAGAGCTTGTCAAATTGATCAACCAGCGTTGCGCCAAGTTCGGTGCGACCGATAAACCTGCCGCTCCAGGGCAGCGGCTGCGACCAGGTTGCCGATGCTGAACCCTGCGCAAAATTAACATCCGAGATGGGATTTTTAACACTGCCCGCCAGATTAAGCTCCAGCCGGTAGCCCTTGGTTGGGCGCAATGGGTTATCGGATTCAGAATGCAGCCAACTGCCGCCGGGCACCAGCAGCAATGTTTCGCCTGCCCGTGTGCCGGTATCAAAGTCTTCATAACTGTAATCAAGAAAAAGCGTCTGCTTCCAGCCATTGGCGAAAGCGTGCTTTGCCCGTGCCGACAGCTTGGCCGTTTTGGATTTATAGCTGTCGTTATCTTCACGTTTTAAGCCCGCACCCAAGCTAAAAACATCGCTGGTGGGATTGGCTAACGGCACGCTGTATTCAACATCGGCGGTCGATAGCACCGGTGCCAGGTCGATATTGGAAGTAAGATAATGGCCGCGATCGTTCAATCGACGATTGGTGTAAGAGCCGCTTAACAACGGTCCGATGTCGGTGTCATAGCCGATGCCGACACTGTAATGATGCGTTTTTTTAGGGCGCAGCTTAATAGTGATCGGTACCTGCTGATCGTGAGTGTTGTCGGTATCCGGACGGATGTCCACTTGCTCGAAATAGCCGCTTTTTGACAGGGCATTATAGGTATTGCCCAACTCTTCACTGGAATAAAAGTCCTGGCTTTTTACCGAGACGAATTTGTTTACAAACTCAGGCTGCAAAATATCCTGGTCAATAGTAATTGCGCCAAAAAGCATGCGCTTGCCGGTCGCAAACACCAAATTAATGCGGGCGGTATTGTTGGCTTTATCGATTAACAACTGCTTTTCTGAAAATTCAGCATCCAAATAACCGCGCTCCATCGCCAACGATTCCAACTGGCTTTTCATCTTCTCGTAAGCGTCGTGGCGAAGCGGTTTGCCGGTCGCTGTTATCAGCTTATCTTGCAGCTTGGCAAACTCGGCATCATGGTCGGCGTTACCGCTAATGGTGATGGCAATGTCAGTGACTGTAACTTGTGGGCCGGGGGTAACGGCAAAGTCTGCCTGCCAGCAGTCTTTATTAAAGCGTAATAAGTTTTTGCTGACCGCATGGTAATAACCTAACGCGCGCAAGGCCTGGTCAATCTCCTGATCGGCACCTGCAAACAAGGCGCGTATTTTCCACTCTGGCGCGTCGCAAGGTTCTTTTGCCAACGCCAGCGTCAGTAACACATTGTCTTTTGCGGCGCTCTCAAGCCCGGTAACATCCACCTTGGCAAGCACCGCCGGTGTTGTTAAGCACAGGCAAATGAGCGTGGTAGCTGTTAAATGGCGTGGGAATTGTTTCATTTAAACAGTTTACGTTAGCGCATCCGTTTATGAAATTTGTATGATCGGTATTTGACTAGGGTTTTGATTGGAACGAAGGCAATCAAGCAGGTATCCGTAGGTTGGGATGACGCGAGTCACCCCAACATTTCAGGCAAATCGGGTAAATGTTGGGGTGCGAAAAGCATGCAACCCAACCGGGCTACTGGGAATCGACCTTAATTTTCTCCGGCACTTGAGTCGACTCAGTATGTGGTTGAGCATTGATTATTTTTACATTAAACACGGACTCAATTGCATTTGAAATTCCGTATTTCATGCTCCACGACAAAAATATAATTCCGCCAATTAAAAAAACAGAAGCCAATGATGCAATTGCATTCTGAGTTACTCCCATCCAAAATCCGGGAATTACGGACTTAACCTCGTCTTTTACTTTTTTATCATAGTCGTTTTCGATTTCTCTGACTTTTTCTGATAGTGCCTCGTCTAGGAATTTTTGGGCCAATGTTATGGCCTTTAAACGATAACTCTCCAGCTGACTTTCGCTATTTGAAATTCCATAAAAGAGTTTTAGATCATTTTCATTAGGCTCATTATCGTTGGTATTTTTGATGTCATTAATAAATTCGATTTTCTGCCTTTTATAGAATGAATAAGCTATTATTCCTAATATATCGTCTTCATCTTCAACTAGTTTGCTATATATGAAATTGTAATTATTTTCAGACATATGCTAAGCACTTTTCATTTTTTTGGAGGCAGATCTAAATGCATTTTTAATATCATTAGATGAAAAATCAAACTTTCCATCGTCTCCACGGATAACCCACTCTCCTGAACTTGTTAAAGAGTTTTTGGATTTAAGCACACCGTTAGCGCGCGTCACTATGTATTTTGAAAAGTGAACTTTTAGTCTTTCTTTATCTTGATCGCTCATGATTTCATATCTCCTCATACATTTTAGCCATTATTACAGTTTAATTCAGTTCTAACTAAATTATTAGAAATTCTAAATGACGCAAAACATTGGGTTAATTGTTTGTTTTAGTAGGTATAGGAAAGTCTAATGCAATTAATATCAATGGTATAGGTGTGTTTTTATAAAAACAACGCAGCACACCTTATCAAGAACGCTCCAACTTCAAGCTTTGCCTCGCAATTTCAATCGCCACTCTAACCGTCTCAGGCGCAGTCCCTCCAATATGTTTTCGTGAAGCCACCGAGCCTTCCAGTGTTAAATACTCAAACACATCGGCAGTAATCAATGCGGAGAACTGCTGTAACTCAGGCAATGAAATCTCCGACAAATCGCGCTGACTTTCTATGCCCAAGCGCACTGCCAGGCCGACCACTTCATGGGCGTCACGGAAGGCCATGCCTTTGCGGACTAGGTAATCGGCAAGGTCGGTGGCGGTGGCGAAGCCGCGTTTGGC
>JAQTQN010000149.1:0-3408 GCA_028712225.1 Methylobacter sp. | reverse complement strand
GTCAGCCGGGCTTCGATGTTCATGTGAACATCTTCTTGTTTGATGGACCAGACAAATTCACCGTTGAGAATTTCTTCAGAAATTTGCCCCAAGCCTTCAATAATCGCATCGCGTTCCTGTTCAGTCAGGATGCCGCTGGCGGCCAGCATGGTGGCGTGGGCGATAGAGCCTTGAATATCTTGTTGCGCCATACGCTGATCAAAATCTACCGAGGCGGTAAAGACTTCGACAAACGCGTCGGTAGCTTGGGCAAAACGGGCGCTGGAGAGTTTTTCGGTATTAATGTTGGTCATGAGAGTGAGTGTCGCGAAGTCATTGAGATGGCCGGAATTATACAGGCAAAGGCGGGCTTGGCGGGTAACTGGGCTAACGAGAATGTCGGCTATCTATTTAGGCAGTAATTCAAAATATCGAAAATCTGCAAAACCTCTATTGAGAGGCATCTAACTGTTGCTGTAGAGACAGCGCTTAAGCACTTTGTTGCTTAGACAGCAGCAATCAGCCCTCATCTAAATCTAAACAGCAGTTTGGGCAAGTCGAAAATAAATCTGGTTATTTCCCTTGAAGACCTAGGGGAACGGGCCTTTAAGGCGGTCGGGGAATCGTCAGAGTACGCGGAATAACTTATTGGCATGCATAGTGCTAAATATCATTGTGATGGTTGATGCCGCGCTGTAAGCATTATGGTTGCTGGTTTCCATATTTAATTAACGATGAATGAGCATGGTTAGGTGTTCATTTAGGGAGTGAATGATATGAGTAGTCCTTTGGTGGGTCGTAAGCAATTTGCTTCCGAAGACCGCTTAGCGAATGGTGGCAAGTCAGCGCAAGTATTGCCATTTAAAGCATCAGGCCAGGATGGCGAGTCTGCTTTTTCTCTGGCGACGGCGAGCGGTTTTTCGTTAAGCGATTTTAAATTTAACGATTCTGGTAGCGATCGGAGACTGGCTGATTATTTAGTTATCGGTGTGTTGTCGATATTTATTCATACCGTCGTTGTTGAGTATTTTAAAAAATCTGATGTTGAGCCAATTGAAATTGAAAAACCGGTAAAGGTGCCTTCTAAGGTGCAAATTTCTTTTGTTAAGCCGCAACCGCCAAAAGTAATTCAGCCGCCACCGCCGCCCAAGGTTGTGGCAATTAACAAGCCCCCTAAGCCGAAGATAAAGCCGAAGCCGCAGCCCGTTATTGAGCAACCACCAGCGCCACCTAATGCGGTCGTGGCTGAGGTGGCAACGCCAGCGCCACCGGCACCGGCACCGGCGCTGCCACCACCACCGGTTGAAAAAGTAACTGAGCCACGCGGAGGTGCAGGTTATTTGGATAACCCAGCGCCGGTTTACCCGGAAATAGCGATGGATCGCGGTTGGGAAGGCAAGGTGATGTTGAAAGTACATGTACTTGCCAGCGGCCAACCTGACAGTGTGGCCGTGCTTAAAACAAGCGGACAGAAAGTGTTAGATGATGAAGCGGTGAGAACGGTTAAAAAATGGTCATTTGCTCCGGCTACTCGCGGCAAAACCCCAATCGATGGTTGGGTGACGGTTCCTATTAATTTTAAATTGTAACTTTGAGGTTTATTTATGGCAGATCCAACTACCGCTGCAGCTGGAATTTCACAGGCAGCCACCCAAGCACCCATTGCCGGAGCAGTGACCGGCGCACAATCAGTCGCAACAGATTTGGCTCCAGCAGCTGCAAATGTGGCATCGTCTGTAGCAAGCGCGCCGCCTGTTGGTCCGGAAATTACGTCAGGATTAATTGTTGATGGCACCTTAGATGTATTGATAGTGTTTTCTGTAGTGACCTGGGCGTTAATCCTTATTAAAGGCATTCAACACCTGCGCATCGGTTATCACAATCGTGCCTACAGTAAGAAATTTTGGAGCGCTAAGGATTTTCAAGCCGCCTCTGCATTGCAAGATAATCAAGGCCCGGCTGCCAGAATCGCTGAGGTTGGGTTCGCAACATTATTAGAAGCGGATGGCGGCACGACTACGCATGATCTTGAGCATACGGGTGAGCGCCAAGAATTGTTGGATAGACGTCTGCGTCAACAGCTGCAAAAAGAACGCGGCTCACTCGAAAGCGGCCTGGCTATCCTGGCAACTGTCGGCAGTATTTCTCCTTTCGTCGGCTTATTCGGTACGGTTTGGGGGATTATGGGCGCATTAACCAATATCAGTAAGAGCGGCTCAGCCAACTTGGAAGTGGTGGCGGGTCCTATCGGTGAAGCACTGGTTGCAACAGCAATCGGTATTGCCGTCGCGGTACCAGCGGTTATTGGCTACAACTTTTTTATTCGCAGAAACAAAGTGGTGTGGGCTTTCCTTGACGATTTCGCTGTCGAGTTTGGTCATTTAGCCTTAAAGACGTCATTCTTGATCAAACGCGCAGGCTCAAATTCAACGTCGGCATCACGCGGCGAAACCTTGGTCAAAAAACCAGCGCTTAAATCTAATAATGAAGATTTAGAAACCAACGGAGTACAAGTCTAATGTCCTTTAATACAAATGGTGGTGGTGAAGACGATGTAATGGGCGAAATCAACGTGACGCCACTGGTTGACGTGATGTTGGTACTGTTGGTGGTGTTTATTGTGACAGCACCGTTGTTGACTCAAGCAGTGCATGTCAATCTGCCGAAAACTGCGGAAACTGCGCCACCTGAGGAAAAAGAAGCGGTTTACATCAGTGTTAATGACAAGGGTGCCGTTTTTATAGATAAAACCGAGATTGCCCTGGAATCGTTTGAAAAGGAATTGTTAACTCGCAAGGCGGCGGATCCGGAAATTGCACTCAATCTTAACGCTGATGACGGCGTTAAATACGGCACGGTTGCCAAAGTGATGGCATCAATTGAACGCTCAGGCATTACCAAGTTATCGGTTCTGACTGCGCCCAGCGGTGCTAAGTAAGCAACAACAAGAATCAGCTCTTCGGCGCTGATTGAATCCTATTTGTTTTTCAAAATTTTGATTAATTAGCTTTAAACCGGAGAACAAGATGTTACAAAAAACTACACACGCTAAATTATTTACAGTATTAGGCGCCTTAGCGTTTGCAGCGGCGGTACAAGCCGACGACCCCGTGACACCGGCTATTCCGGGCGTGTCTGCAGGTGGCGTGGTCATCGAATTAATTAAGGATGGCTTTAAAGGGACTGAAGGACCTATCGGTTACTCAGATGGCAGCTTGCTGTTCACTGAAACTCAAGCCAATAAAATTGTGCGTATCGCACCAGATAACAGCGTTTCTACCTTTTTAGAAAATTCCAATGGTGCTAACGGCCTGGCTTTAAATGCCAATGGCGAAATCATTGCCGTGCAAACGCTGCAACCCAAAGTTGGGATTATTAGCCCGGTAGAAAAGCAAAAAGTGTTTGCTGAAAACTTTGAAGGCAAAGCTT
>JAQTQN010000148.1 GCA_028712225.1 Methylobacter sp. | reverse complement strand
GGTAAATTCCCTGACATAGAAAGTTTGGCTCAAGCGCCAGAAGACGATGTATTGGCGCTTTGGTCAGGACTCGGCTATTACGCCAGAGCGAGAAATTTACATAAAACCGCACGGATTATTGCCGAGCAAGGCTACTTTCCAGATTCACTAGCTGAGCTGGTCAATATGCCTGGTATTGGGCGTTCTACTGCCGGTGCTATTTTGAGCATTGCTTTCAAAAGCAGTCATCCCATTCTTGATGGCAACGTCAAACGTGTATTGACAAGGTTTATGGCAATTTCCGGCTGGCCTGGCAGCAGTCAAGTGGAGAAGTTGCTTTGGGCTATTAGCACAGACTTGACCCCCGTAGATCGAGTTGCCGACTTCACGCAAGCTATTATGGATTTAGGGGCGACAGTTTGCACTCGAAGCAAACCCGCATGCTCAGTCTGCCCTTTGGTCGGCGCGTGTATCGCCAAAGCCGCCGATACTGTGGCCTCATTTCCAAGCCCCAAACCGGCAAAGACCTTGCCGGTTAAAGAAAAAGTGTTTTTATTGTTGCGTGATCCTGATCGTCAAATATGGCTGGAAAAACGCCCGCCCACCGGTATTTGGGGTGGATTATGGAGTGTGCCGGAATTTGATAGTATCGATGAAGCTCAGCAATGGTGCGGGCTCAGGCAGTTGTCTGTTAAGTGTCAGCAAGCATTTGATGTTAAGCGGCATACCTTTTCGCATTATCATTTGGACTATACGCCGCTGCTGATTGATACCAATAACCCCAACAATTTTGTGATGGAAGCCAATCAGGGGCTCTGGTATAAAGCGGAGCAATTTAACGATCTTGGGCTGGCAGCGCCTATCAAGCTGCTGTTGCAACACTTTAGCGAGGATAAATAATGACAAGAACAGTGCAATGCGTGAAATTAGGGATAACGGCCGAAGGACTGGATGAACCGCCGTTTCCTGGCCCCAAAGGTCAGGAAATATTTGATAAAGTCTCTAAGCAAGCTTGGAAAGAATGGTTGGCTAAGCAAACCATGCTGATTAATGAAGGCAAACTGGCTAGTTTTGACCCTAAGGCTAGAGCTTATCTTGCTGAAGAAAGAACAAAATTCTTGTTTGAAGGCAATACTGAGATGCCTGAAGGTTACGTGCCGCAAAAGTAAATTTTGGGCGTTGGCGTTAGTCATAACAACTAACGCCAGTAGCTAACCAGCGGCGGGGATTAGTGAGTGCCCCAATCGACCCAACCCTGCTGGGCTGAGACCAATACCAGCACGCCAAACACAATCCGATACCAAGCAAACACGGTAAAGTCGTGGCGACTGATGAAATATATCAAGCCACGCACGGCAATGAACG
The DNA here is from genome assembly GCA_028712225.1 of Methylobacter sp. GTDB lineage: Bacteria > Pseudomonadota > Gammaproteobacteria > Methylococcales > Methylomonadaceae > JABFRC01. The sequence goes on along the minus strand of JAQTQN010000148.1, from coordinate 6,075 downwards.
CGCTGATAAATGACACTACGCCACCTACCGCAAATAGTTCAAAGTCGGCCATGCTAAACAGGTCGCGATTCTTATAAACGTCATAAAAAGTCGCTGCAAACATAGTTGGAATGGCGAGAAAGAATGAAAACTCGGTTGCTGCGCGGCGAGACAAGCCAAAAAACAAGCCACCGATAATGGTTGCACCTGAGCGCGAAGTGCCGGGAATCATTGCTAATGCTTGGGCAAAACCCACTTTTAAGGCATCCTGCCAAGTCAAATCATCGACCGTTTCGGCATGGATAACATGCTGACGACGTTCTGCCCAGAGAATCAGAAAACCGCCAATAATCAGCGCCGAAGCCACTACAAAGGGATTGAATAAATAGGTTTTGATTTGTTTGAGAAACAAAAATCCCAGTACCGCGGCGGGTAAGAATGCGACTATCAAATTGATTGCCAGACGCTGTGAAACCGCTTCAGAAGTCATGCTTGCCAGCGTATGGAATAAGCGTACCCGGTATTCCCAAACAACCGCCAAAATCGCCGCAAATTGAATAGCAATTTCAAAGACTTTACCTTTATCGTCGTTAAAGTCGAGTAATTGGCCGACTAGAATCAAATGGCCGGTTGATGAGACAGGTAAGAATTCGGTCAAACCTTCGACAACGCCAAGAATAAGGGCATGAAACAACAGGGTAGGGTCAGTCATGGTGGTTCTTTTGTAGTTAACGATAAAGCACAGCGGCGGGATTAATGGTTATCAAAATCAACGTTTCATGGAGTCGAAAAATTCGGCGTTAGTTTTGAAATCTTTCAGTTTACCGATTAAAAACTCAGATGCTGCTGTCTCGTCCATAGGTTGGAGGATTTTGCGCAAGATCCAAGTTTTTTGCAGCGAATCGGGATCAACCAGATATTCTTCGCGGCGGGTACCCGAGCGGTTGATATTAATTGCGGGGTAAATTCTCTTTTCTGCAATTTTACGATCCAGATGCAGCTCCATGTTGCCGGTACCTTTGAATTCTTCGTAGATTACCTCGTCCATTCTGGAGCCGGTATCAACCAAGGCGGTAGCGATAATGGTTAAACTGCCGCCTTCTTCGATGTTACGTGCGGCACCGAAAAAACGTTTCGGTTTTTCCAGGGCGTTAGCGTCGACACCGCCGGTTAATATCTTGCCCGAAGACGGTACTACCGTGTTGTAAGCTCTGGCCAGTCTGGTGATCGAGTCTAACAAAATAACTACATCGTGTTTGTGTTCAACCAAGCGACGGGCTTTTTCGATAACCATTTCAGCGACTTGCACGTGCCGGGTAGGGGGCTCGTCAAAGGTGCTGGAGATAACTTCGCCACGCACGCAACGCTCCATTTCCGTGACTTCTTCAGGGCGTTCGTCGATTAGTAAGACAATCAAGTAACATTCGGGATTTTTTTCAGCGATGGCTTGAGCCAAGGCTTGCAGAATCATGGTTTTACCGGCCTTTGGCGGTGAAACAATTAGACCGCGTTGACCTTTACCGATAGGGGCGATTAAATCAATGATACGGCCGGTTAAATCTTCGCTACTGCCGTTGCCTTGTTCCAGTACAAAACGTTGCTTGGCAAACAGTGGTGTGAGATTGGAAAAGGTAATTTTATTTTTGGTATTTTCGGGGGGTTCGAAGTTGATTTGATCAACCTTGAGCATCGCGAAATAGCGTTCGTTATCTTTAGGCGGTCTGATTTTGCCGCTGATGGTGTCGCCGGTTTTTAAGGAGAAGCGTCTGATTTGGCTGGGTGAAACATAAATATCATCAGGACCTGCTAAATATGAGCATCCCGGTGTACGTAAGAAGCCAAAACCATCCTGTAAAATTTCCAGAACACCGTCACCATAAATGTCATCGCCGGCTTTTGCCTGTTTTTTCAGGATGGCGAAAATCAAATCTTGTTTACGGGATCGGGCGACATTTTCAAGCCCTAGGGATTCGGCTATTTCAATAACTTCACTGATTTGTTTTGCTTTTAACTCGGTAAGATTCATAAAAAAAGGTAACTCGAAGATAAGTAGTTACATGCGCAGCATGACAACCACAAAGGATAGGATTGATAAGTCAGGGATGTATTTATCGGATGATAGATATGAGCGCGCGGAAAATAGCGCAAGATAAGTGTAACTTAAGTTACTCAGCCCCGTCCAACCTTTTTGTAACAGGTCTGAGTAACTAAGGTATTAGATATTGCTATCGAGGAAGGCTGCCAGCTGTGATTTTGTTAGTGCGCCAACTTTGGTAGCTTCAACTTCACCATCCTTGAACAGCATCAACGTTGGGATGCCGCGTACGCCGTAATGTTGAGGTGTTTGTGGATTTTCGTCGATATTGATTTTGGCGACGGTCAATTTACCGGCATAGTCCTTGGCAATTTCATCCAACACGGGGGCAATCATTTTGCATGGGCCACACCATTCCGCCCAGTAGTCAACCAGTACTGGGCCGCTGGCTTTAAGTACGGTTTCGTTAAATTCATTATCACTCACATGAAGAACTGAGCTGCTCACATTATTTCTCCGGAATCAAAAAATCAAACTATATGAGCGAAGGTGTGATGAGTCAATCACTATCCGGGATTTTCTTTTTTAAGTTATGCTATGCACCTATGGAAAATACACATCTAACACAAATTCGTTTTAGTAATCTTGAGCTTTCAGAGTCAATTCTGCTCGGCTTAAAAGATGCTGGTTTTGAGCTCTGTACCCCTATTCAGCGGCGTGCGTTACCTGTCACTTTACGAGGTAAAGATATGGCTGGCCAGGCGCAAACCGGAACGGGCAAAACCGCTACCTTTCTGTTGGCTACTTTTCAGCATTTAATTAATGATACCAGCGAGTCGATTAAAAACCCCAGAGCCATTATTCTTGCTCCGACTCGAGAGCTAGCCATTCAAATTCACAAAGATGCATTACAGTTGGGGAAGCATCTAAATTTGAAAATGGCGCTGATTTACGGCGGTACTGATTACGAAAAGCAACTAAACAGCCTAAAAACCAACGTTGATATCATCATAGGTACGCCAGGCCGCATCATTGATTTTTATCGGCAAAATGCCTTTACCTTGGACAATATTAAGGTGACGGTGATGGATGAAGCCGATCGCATGTTCGATTTAGGCTTCATTAAAGATATTCGCTTTTTGTTACGGCGTATGCCGCCGCCGGATCAGCGCTTGAACATGCTGTTTTCTGCCACCTTGTCTTACAAAGTCACTGAGCTGGCTTATGAGCATATGAATAATCCGGTGCTGATTCGTATTGAAAGCGAACAGGTTACTTCTGCGGCCATTCAACAAAGTGCTTTTTGTCCATCTAATGAGCAAAAAATTCCGCTGCTGTTGGGTATTTTGCATCGAGACCAGCCGCAACGCAGCATCGTTTTCGTTAACACCAAGCGTTGTGCCGAACGACTCAATGATTATCTCAATGCCAACGGTTATAAAACCGCAGCGTTAAGCGGCGATGTGGCGCAAGACAAACGTCAGCGGTTATTGGCTGATTTTCAAGAAAACCGGATCACCTTATTGATTGCTACCGATGTGGCTGCAAGAGGCTTGCATATTGCCGATGTTTCACATGTCTTTAACTACGACCTGCCACAAGATGTGGAAGATTATGTACACAGGATCGGTAGAACGGCACGCTTTGGCGCCAACGGCGTAGCGGTTAGTTTTATCTGTGAAGAATATGCCTATTCGATGCCCGATATAGAGCAGTACATAGACCAAAAAATTCCTATCCAATCTATTACTGCAGATCTTTTGGCGGCAGTCATAGAGCCTGAGAAAAGGCCGGAAACTGAGAAACCGCGCTTTTCAGCAACTCGGCCTCGTTCGAATGGCCCGCGACCTAAGCCTAAAGCCCCGACATCAACTCTCTAAAGTCAGCAATAGCTGGGTATTCAGCAATCTGCCGTTGAGGCAGTTTGCTATCCGGCTTACTGACTGCACACAAATAGCCCAAGCCAAACTCTCTGGCGGCATTAAGTACTGCCAGAGAGTCGTCGATCATCAGCGTATTTTGCTTGGAAAACCCAATCTGTTGCTGTAATAACGGCCAAAATTCCGGATTTTCTTTGGGCAAACCTAAATCGTGGGAGCTAACAATGGCATCAAAAAACGGCTGCAAACAGGTCTTTTCCAATTTTAGACCCAAGCTATCTTGATGCGCATTGGTGACCAGCAACACCTTACGCGGCGACTGACGAAGTTTTTCCAGAAATTCCACAACATGCGGCAATACCGCAATTAATCCCGCAATCTCCGCTTTTAAACCGGCAATATCCAGTTGTAACGCATTGCTCCAATAATCCAGGCAATACCACTCCAGTTTGCCCTCCATGCTTTTGAAACGAGGTTGTAATTGTTGCTTGGCAAGATCAACGGAAATGCCTTGTTGTTCGGCAAACTTAAGCGGCACAAACTCCTTCCAGAAATGATTATCGAAATTCAAATCCAGCAAGGTACCGTCCATATCCAGCAAAACGGTGTCTATATTTACCCAATTAATCATGATGTTAGGTCGGCTCTGGCGTGAAGATGAGAAAATATATCACAGTCGTGCAGCACCCAACATCCGCAATACATCCTGTATGTGAATACGTCGTCTACTCAGAACCTGTTTTGGCGGCGAGCCTGTATACTTTGTATTCGGTACGTTCTGCAGGCTGGTTCGGCGTTTCAGGATCAACTTCAAAGATGCTTTCAACATGGCTTAGGTGGACCTCGAAGTCATCTGCGTACAGCGCTGTAACTTCTTCAGAAACACCAAAAGCTTGACTATCGGTATCTGTTTCATCCGCGTCCTCAGTGGTCAACAGAAAAACCGTAGCTGTTACAGGTACGATTTTTCTCAAGTGGCTGACATAGTGTTTGCGAATGTCTTCCGGCAACGCGGTGAGCGCAGCCCTGTCATAAACCGTATCAATCCGGCCTAAATCCTCAAGAGTTAACGAAAAATAATCGCCGCATAGGATACTGATTCTGTCATGTTGCCAGAGCGTGAATTTTCCAAGCTGTCGCCGAGTCGGCAGCAAGCGGTTCTCCCGGAAAAAGGCCCGCACGGCAATAGGACTTAACTCCACACCGATAACATCATGTCCCTGCTTTGCAAGCCAGATCATGTCCAGACTCTTTCCGCATAAAGGCACGAAAACACGACTTTCCGGGACCAGCTCAAGACTGGGCCAAAATCGTGTAAGAAGTTGATTCGGCGATTGCTGGTGGAAATCAGTTCTGTGATCACGCCAGCTTTGTAACCAAAGCTCGTTGTCGCGACCGGTCATGACGGCTCAAGCTCCTGCGATCGCGTAAAATTCAGGAAACGCCCCTTATACGGATCGCCGTTTTCAATAAACAGGTCGGCACGTTGACTGGTGAAGTCATAGCCTAAGTCAGCCATTTCCCGGCAAAAGCCGACCCGATTGCCGCGATCCGGGTCGACGATAATGATTTCGGCAGACGGCGCGGCGTGACGATCGATAAAAGCTGCTAGCTGGTTGGGCTGCTGGCGTTCATAAAGCACATCACTGCCGATGATTAGGTCGAACTCACCCAGCTCAGGATTGTTTACCTCCCAGTTACCGGTTTGGTATTTCAGCGGTCCCAGCTTGTTCAACAGCAGATTTTCTTTCAGGAAAGCCTGGCTCAACGGATGCCAATCGCTGACCGTCATGTCTCCGGCCCGGCGATGGATAACTAAACTCGCCAAGGCGAGCCCGGCACCGATTTCCAAAATGCGTTTACCTGCCAGGTCAAAGGTATGCATGGCCAATGCCAGTACCCGCGCCGACGGCCAAATCCGTCCGAATAACGACCAGCTGGCGGATGAAATCCCTGCCAGCTCTGCTTCACCCTGCGGATCGGAATATTGCTGAAGGTCTAACAGCGAACGGATTTGGTAATCCATCCCGCCAACAGTGACGGTCTCGAATTTGACATGGTAATCGGGCATAAAGGTTTCTTCTCATGGCGTAAGGTTGTGCATAAGGAAAATGTTCTGATCGAACGGGCACAAGACTTCGTGAGAAGAGAGATGCAGGCAGAAAAGGCACTTGCGAGGGC
>JAQTQN010000147.1 GCA_028712225.1 Methylobacter sp. | reverse complement strand
CTGCAAATTATGCTCGCGGATTAATTGTTCGGTGACTAACCGGCCATGTGCAGGTGCTTTGCCGCCATAAAAAGGACCAAACGGATCATTATATTGCCCGCCGCTAATAGCGGTTTCCAAGGCTTCCCGGCCATACTGATGAGCAAACTCTGCATAAACTTGTTTTCTTTGCTGATCATCCGGCAAAAAAAACGCCGGGCGCAGTAAATCATAGCCCCGGTTTTCCGGCAACGACTGAGCAAAATCGACCATATTGCGATTTAAATCGACACCATCTGCATCGCAGCGCCGGTGCCAGGCATAACCCCATGGCGTTAAGGCGTGTATTACCAGCACTGCGGTATTACTCGGAATAATAAACTGCCCTGCCCTAAGCAGATTTAGAAAATCGATTTCTATTGCACTCCCGGCAAAACCTTCAATACCGTGAGTGCCGCTAATTAACACCAACACTTTTGAGGCGTCTTTATCACCTATCCAAACCGTATCGGTCGACAATGCCTCGCCTTCGGGTGTCACACCGGGACAAGAATAGGACGCAACGGTTGTATCAACAGCCAGCTTGGCAACCTGCTGCTGCCAATGCTTCCGGCCCAGCAAATAACTTGCAGGAAATACGAGAGTATCAAAAGCGGCAACAGGGCTGGAATTCATATTGATTACCTCAATGTTTTGTTAGCATACTTAGAACCATAAGCACGGCTCCAACAACTGTTAAGCGAAGGCTTAACCGTTCATCCCCAGTTTAGGTTAAGCCGCTCATGATTCAACTGACTGACGACGGACGGCTTCATTAACCGACGCTTTATTTATTATCTTACTACAGGATTTTATTTGTTATGGCACGCACCCTTCTGGTTGTTGACAATCTTTCCGACTGGAGCCCTTATTATCCGAGCAACCAGGTGATCACTTTCGAAAACTATCTGGCGACCGAACAGGGCAATTCCGAACAACGGGTACGAGTGATCAATCTGTGCAGCAGCTATTCCTATCTATCCGATGGCTATTACTGCTCGTTGCTTGCCGAAGCCCGGGGCCATCACGTGATTCCTTCGGTTAAAGCGCTTAATGACCTGGGCAAAAATGCGCTGTATCGCTTACAGCTGGAAGACCTTACCGGGCCGTTGGCAAAAGCATTCAAACACCAATCTAAAGATGCAGAATATGTATTTAGAAGCTATTTTGGCACCACGCCGGAACCGGCTTTCCAAGAACTCGCCCGGCTATTGTTTGAGCGTTTTACCTGCCCGATTCTGGAAGTCACCCTACATTTCAGTCAGCAATGGGAAATCACCGATTTAAATGCCATCTCGCCCCGCGAATTGGACGAGCCTCAGCAAACGCTGTTTGCCGATGCGCTTGATAAATTCAGCAAAAAAATCTGGCGAAAAGGCAAAATACGTAAAAGCGCCCGTTATGACCTCGCTATTTTGGTCAACCCAGAAGAGCAATTGCCGCCCAGCAATCGCGGCGCACTGAAAAAATTCATCAAAATCGGCCGTGAACTAGGTATCGATGTTGAATTGATCAGCCAACAGCATTACGGACGCCTGCCCGAGTTTGACGGCTTGTTTATCAGAGAAACCACATCGATTGATCACTACACTTATCGCTTCGCCAAAAAAGCTGAAGCCGAAGGACTGGTGGTTATTGACGACCCGACTTCAATGCTGCGCTGTACCAATAAGGTGTATCTTGCCGATCTATTCCGCACCCACAAAGTGCCATCACCGCGTACCTGGATACTGCATAAAGGCAACACCGCACATTTAGATTTACTGGAAATTGAAGCCGGATTTCCGATCGTCATTAAAATCCCTGACGGTTCATTTTCGCGCGGCATCGTTAAGGTTCACACAAGGCAAGAACTGGACACTAAAGTCACGGAGTTATTTGAACAATCGGCACTATTACTGGCGCAAGAATTTCTATACACCGATTTTGATTGGCGTATCGGTGTATTTAACAATAAAGCGTTGTATGCCTGCCGTTATTACATGGTGAAAAACCACTGGCAAATCTACCGCCACGGCAGCAAGCGCACCGACAGCGGCAAATTTGACACCTTGCCCACCTTCGAAGCCCCCAAAGCAGTACTGGAAGCCGCCTTAAAAGCCACGCATCCAATCGGCGACGGTTTATACGGTGTAGATGTCAAAGAGAAAAACGGCAAAGGCTACGTTATTGAAGTTAACGATAACCCCAATATCGACAGCGGCGTCGAAGACAGTTACTTAGGTGATGAACTTTATCGTTTGATACTGACTGAGTTTTTGAGGCGGATGGAAAATCGGAGCAAGGGGCTTTGAGGGTGACCATTCTATAACGTACATAACGTTAATTGTCCGGGATTTACGAAGAAAGCTGGATATATCTATTTACACTGAATATGTGGACACTCAGTTTTGCCGTTCGAAGTATAATCCAATATCCAAGCCTCGATAGCCTCTGCTTATGAATCAAATATCCGTAATTCTTATAGTATTCCTATTACTTTTCTTTGGTACCATTTGCTTTGGTCTTTACGTTTGGTGGAAGAAAAGTATTTTTACCCGCGAAAAATTTACTTTTACAGCATTAACTGCATTTTCCATTTTTTTGATATTTGTATTGACCAGTATCTACGCCCAACAACCGCCGTGGCTTGCTGTTATTGGCTTAATCAAGCAATGGCAAGGTTTACCCTTCGATCCACCACAAGCACTTACAACTGAACAAAACATCCTATCCCTTATCCTCGTTGGCGCATTTTTTTACTTGATTATTTATCTTCATAGGCATTGGGACGGGGCTAAAAGCAAAAACCAATACAACCAAGAACAAAACCAGCAATCTCTTGGTTTGATAGGTGAAAGCTGGTTGTTTTTACGCAGTGTCTGCAATCCCGATCTGCTCGCTATATACAAGCCTGATGCAAGATTTTCCCATAGCGCTTTAGAAATCGCTAACGACAATCTCGTATGGCACGAACAAGCGAAAAGCTTATTAGAGCTGTCCAGCAAAAGCTATGAATTTCAAGATGGACAATGGCATGACCAGCAACAGTGTTGGTTAGGTAGACACAAACATAACAACAACACAGTACTACTGTTTTGTTTGCAAAAACAACCTGAAAAGCAACAACAGCAAAGACTGATTAGCTACGGTAAAAAGCAGTGGAAAAATCAAGACAGTGGTGACTTAGAAATTATTATTGCCTTAAAAGACGGCGAAGTAGATGAAATAAGTCAATTTGATCTTGATCGTTATTCTATCCGTTTGGTCAGTGAATCAAGGCTCTTGGACAATTTGGTGGACTTTAATGATTACTTTCGTGAAGTACGTAAACGGGTAGAACAAGACAAACTTGCAGAATCCGAACTGACCTTAGCCGACATGTACACCGTGTCGAATTTCATGCTGGAAAAAGGCGACGAACCGGATGCCAACCTAGAGGCTTTTGTAAATAGATGGTTAGTAGAATCTAGTTTGCGGCAACTGGCATTACTAGGTGAATACGGACAAGGCAAAAGCACGGCTTCACTGATGCTAAGTTACAGCTTGATATGCCGTTATCAACAAGGCGATCACACCGCCCGCATTCCCATTTTATTAGAACTGCGAGGGAAAAGTCCGCGTACCCTTGACGCCAATGAATTGCTTGCGATTTGGGCCCAGCGCTATGCAATAGATGCCAGAGCTTTACTCAAACTAATGCAAGCAGGACGTCTACTAACAATTTTTGAAGGTTTCGACGAAGTAGATCTATCAGGGGACTCTGATGCGCGAATTGACCACTTTAAAGTGCTATGGCGTTTGTGCTACCCCAAAGCAAAAATTTTGATAACAGGCCGTCCTAATTATTTTCTCGACGATACCGAATTAAAGTGCGCACTGGGTATTAATGATCACAGTTTCGATCGTCCCTATTGCCAGGCAGTTTACCTTTTACCTTTCGGTAAAGAGGAAATTGCGCATAGTTTGCGCAAACTGGATACCAGTACTCGTGACGATATTTTGTCGTTAGCAGAATCCAATCCACGTTTTCATGACATCGTGTCACGTCCATCCATGCTGTATGTGGTCAGTGTGTTGTGGCAAAAAGGCGAGTTGGAGCAATATCGTGAGCGAATTAATTCAGCGATTGTTATGGATTTGTTTATTCATCACAACTATCAACGTCAAAGCGCTAAAGGTAAAAAACCCAATTTCATGCCTTTGAACAGCCACGAGCGAGCGTTTTTTATGGAGGGGATCGCTGCTTACATGCTAGTCAAAGGCTTACCTAACCAAATTTCCACACAGCAATTAGATGAAGTAATGCGTTTGTTAATTGCCGCTATTCCAGATTCTGTTTCTCAACAAGCGGATGCCGTTGGTGGTGAAACGCGTAAATTATTACGGGAACGTTTTGAACTGCATTTGCCGAATAAACTTACCGAAGCCGTGGACTATATTAAAACCGATGTCCGCACTTGCGGACTGCTGGTACCTGATATAAGTCGCAGCAATAGTTTCAAATTCGGTCATAAGTCCTTTATGGAATTTTTGGCAGGGAAAGTATTTGCACAATGGTGTTTACACAACGAATTGGAAAAAACCGAAAGAGAAATTGCTAATGCTTTGGTTAATAAATTGACTTTGACTATGCGCGATGTAACCGGTCAACCGGAGGTGCTGGATTTTGCCGCACAATGGATTGCGGAAAAATCAAAAAATCATAACGAGGCAGCGAGATTATTGTTTGAGCTAATTCTTAAGGCGCATAGTCCGCTAAGGATAATACAGGGCAAACTGCTCAGAGTTGCGGTACGTTGTTTACCGTACCTTCCAACATCTAAATTTACGTTAATATTTGCTAGATTTTGGAGTCGAATTTTGAGTGAGGAAGCCTTTTTATCAGCTGGTTCTATTTACAAGTCTAGTCTTCTATTAATTTATATCATAATAGTTATTACTTTCGCTGCTTATAATACAAACTTGCTAATTCACAATCCGCATATTACTACTGCATCAAATATTGCCCTAACTATTGGAGTCGTAGCCGGGGTTTTACTATCTATTCCCATACTTATTTATGTGGAAGTAGCAAATTTATTTTTAGGCTTATACGGCGATCACGACAATCTTTCGTGGCTACGACTTCAAAAATGGCTCACCACTTGTCAAACAGCTAATTTAGACCACTCCGCGTTGGTGAACCTAATAGGCGAAAAAGCCTTATGCTTATTGGAAAGTGAACAACAAAAACGCATCAGTCATAAGCTGTAATCGCTTGGCACCATGATATGAACACCTCCACGCCAATAAGATTTTATATGGCACGGAGGAAAGGCATTAGAAACATAAACAGCATTACGGACGACTACCTGAGTTTGATGGCTTGTTTATGAGAGAAACTAAGACCGTCCACCACTACACATATTGCTTCGTCAAGAAAGCCGAATGTCTATTGTCATTGACGATCAGACATCAATACTGCGCTGCGCTATTGGAATAGCGATACTCAATCTCTGAGGGAAGCCCCTACTAAGGTTAGGATGTATTTTTCTTGAGATTAAGCTTAGTGAAGGCTACTATTCAGTACTAATTAAAACAATTAATCCTAACCACATGACTTCTCCAGCAACATTTCCAACAGCGCTACGCCAGCTATTGCGGACGCAACAAGCTTTTTTGTCATATGCCGCGACCCATGTTCAAAAGCTTGACCTGACTCTGCCGCAATTCGACATTATCATCACCTTAGGCAATACGCCTGGCATGCCTTACAAAAAACTGGGTGAGAAAACGCTAATTACTAAAGGAACATTAACCGGCGTAATAAGCCGTCTGGAAGAAAAAGGCCTTGTGCAGCGCGTGGCTTCGGAAACGGATGGACGCAGTCAGATCGTAAGATTGACGGAGGCGGGCACAACTCTATTTGAAAGTACGTTCTCTGAGCATTTGCAATTTATTAATCGCTTATTTAATGATTATTCGCCAGAAGATATAGCGAGCCTTGAAGCCGCTTTAGTGCGATTACATGAGGCTATCATCACCGCGCGTAACGGTGTCGACGAAAAGATTGAAGATGAAGATAACGAATAAGTCCGAAACTTATCGACTTACTTTAAGTGAAGAAGGGCGAAGAGTTGTCATGAGCCGGGCGTAGACCGCATCAGTTGCACCGCGATTACGTAATACAAATGCTTTACCCTTTTCAACCAACGCTTGTTTGAAATCAGGTTGTTGATAAATCATTAAAACGGCTTGAACGATGTCTTGTTCGTTCTGGCATTGCAGAGCGGCACCTGCAGTTAAAGCTGCTCCCGCAATTTCCTTAAAATTATTCATAAACGGACCAAATAACACTGGGACGCCGACTGCAGAGGCTTCCAGGATATTATGTCCACCTCTAGGCACCAGACTGCCACCAACAAAAGCCACATCAGCTGCGGCATAGAGCATTTTTAATTCGCCCATGGTATCGACCAGGTAAACATCAGTTTCCGGCTGACATTGCTGCTGGGATGTCCTCGTCACTACGTTAAGCTGTTGCTGTTCGAAGAGTTTTTTTACTGGATCAAAACGCTCCGGATGCCTGGGCACTACGACTAATAACAACTCAGGAATTGTTTGTTTTAACTGCCGGTAGATGTCTACAAACGGCGCTTCTTCGTCTTTATGGGTGCTGGCAATCAACAAGACAAAACGCCCGGCAAATTGTGTGGCTTTTAACTGTTGGCCTTGTTCGATCGTTCCCTGAGCAATTTCCAGGTCGAATTTTATGTTGCCGAGTGTTTCGACGGTTGGATTTTGCGCACCAATGGCGATAAAGCGTTCAGCATCTTGCTCTGTTTGTGCAGCAATGCGTTTGACTTGCGCTAAGGCGGGACGCACAAGTGTTGGGATTTTTTGATAGCCGCGCGCAGACTTTTCTGACAAACGGGCGTTGATAATGGTCAATGGAATTTGGTTGGCACCGCAACAGGCAAATAAGTTGGGCCAAATCTCGGTTTCTACAATGACGGCTAATCTGGGTTTAAAACAGCGCACAAAACGGCTGACTGCGTCGGGAAGATCGTAAGGCAAATAAACATGCGTTACAGTTTCCTGCATCACCGTTTTAACCCTGGCAGAACCGGTCGGCGTAGTTGTGGTGATCAGCAGTTTAAGCTCAGGATGTTCTTGCTGTAAGCGTTTTACCAGTGGAAATAAAGCTTCTGTTTCACCTACGGAAACGGCATGAAACCAAATATCGTGTTGTGGGTATTGTTTATCGTAGCTTGCGAAGCGCTCGCGCCAACGATTGAGATACTCAGGGGCATTGATACCGCGCCAAACTAAACGAAGCAGTATAAAGGGAGTAAGAAGATAAAAAAGAAGGGAATAAGCAACGCGCATAGTCAGCAAGATTCAAGGCTAAAGGGCTAAGGTAAACTTACAGTTTGCCCTAATCCTCTTCGCCTTGATCTTATTAAAATCTATGCTTC
>JAQTQN010000146.1 GCA_028712225.1 Methylobacter sp. | reverse complement strand
CATTGCCAAAAAACCGCAACGGCGCTGGGTGTGGATTTTAAAGTAGTACGGGTGAATGCCGGAGCAGCAACCGGCCAAAGCCCTGAAGAAGCGGCTAGGGATGCTCGTTACGCGGCCTTCAAAACACTGCTTGCTGAGGGCGATGTGCTGCTGGTGGGCCAGCATCGGGAGGATCAATTAGAGACGGTGTTGCTGCAATTATTTCGCGGCAGCGGCTTGGCCGGGCTGTCCGGGATGCCTGAGCGCATGCCGTTCGGTCGGGGTGTGCTGTTACGACCATTTTTGAATATTGCTAAGCAATCGATTAACGACTATGCCCAGCAACAGCAATTAAGCTGGGTGGAAGATCCCACTAATGAATGCAGCGATTACGACCGCAATTTTTTACGCAACCAAGTGCTGCCGCTGTTAAAGCAGCGCTGGCCGGCTATCGACAAAACCGTGTCGCGCTCAGCCGGACATTGCGCAGAAACACAGTCTTTAATAAATGAAAGTGCCGAACAGTGGTTTGACTGGGTTTTTAACCCTACAGATCAGACGCTGATTATCAGTCAATTAAATAAGCAGGCGTTGGCGCGTCAACGATTAATCATTAGGCAATGGTTCGCTCATTTGAGGTTAAAAATGCCTTCTCAAGGCGTGATTGAACGCATTTTGTTTGAATTAGTTGCCGCAAAAGAGCACGCCGAGCCCATGTTAAGCACGCAGGGTTATGATTTTCGGCGTTATCGGGACACGTTGTACTGCTTGAAACACATTGTTTTAGACATTCCACACGCTAAAGTCTGGCCGCCCGGGCAGAGAATAATCAATATCGGCAATGAGCAAACACTATCAATAATTGAGTCGTCGGTCGGCATACTGGTTGAGCATTGGCAAAATGCCCAAATAGAAATCAAATTCCGTAGCGGCGGCGAAAAAATCAGTCTGCCAGGCAGAGCAGGGCGTCACTTACTGAAAAAATTATTTCAAGAAGCCGGTATTCCGCCGTGGGAAAGAGAACAAATGCCGTTGATTTATTTAAATGGCTGTCTTGCCGCCGTGGGCGAGTTATGGATTAGCGCGGAATTTTATGCTGAAAATTCGGCGGCTTGTGTGCGTGTGGTGTGGCAAAGACAAGAATCCGGCCCGAAAGACAATGACGAAGTTGCTTTAGTCGATTAAAATGGGCGGCTTGTTAGGGGGTAAGCATTGTTTGTATGCTTCCTGCTTAAAGTGGTTAATGTAAAAATCATTGTAACTATTCAGCGAGTTTCTTTGGAGGGCGGAAGCAATACCCTATTACCGGGTGGGAGCGACGCCCTCGTCGCGATTTGAAGCCTTCGGTCGCGACGTGGGCGTCGCTCCCACAAGACACTTTCACAGCACTCAACTGATGCTGAATAGTTACAAATCATTAAACATTGTGCCCAGATCTTCATCAGTTTTTCTCAGACGTCTTAATCTTACATGACCAAATATATTTTTATCACCGGCGGCGTTGTTTCATCACTTGGTAAAGGCATTGCGGCTTCTTCGCTGGCCGCCATTTTGGAATCACGCGGTCTCAAGGTCACTATGACCAAGCTGGATCCTTACATTAATGTTGATCCGGGCACCATGAGTCCATTCCAGCATGGGGAAGTATTTGTTACCGAAGACGGTGCAGAGACTGACTTGGACTTAGGCCATTACGAGCGGTTTTTAAAAACCACAATGGCCAAAAAGAACAATTTTACCACCGGGCAAATCTACGAAAGTGTGTTGCGCCGGGAACGTAAAGGCGAATATTTGGGCGCGACCGTGCAGGTGATTCCGCATATCACTGATGAAATCAAGCGCCGGGTTTATGAAAGCGCGGTAGGAAAAGATGTTGCCTTGATTGAAGTCGGCGGTACTGTTGGCGATATTGAATCATTGCCGTTTTTGGAAGCCATTCGGCAGATGCGCGTGGAATTGGGCGCGGACAGATCGTTGTTCATCCATTTGACGCTGGTGCCTTATATTCGTTCCGCCGGGGAAATCAAAACCAAACCCACTCAGCATTCGGTAAAAGAGCTACGCACTATCGGTATCCAACCGGATATTTTGATTTGCCGTTCTGAGCAACCGGTGCCGGTCGCTGAGCGCCGTAAAATCGCGCTGTTTACCAATGTTGAAGAAAAGGCAGTTATTTCTGCGGTTGATGCCGATTCTATTTACCGCATCCCACTGTTGTTGCACGATCAAGGTTTGGATGACATTGTCGTTAATAAACTAAGACTAGATGTGCCGCCTGCTGATTTAAGCGAATGGAAAGCGGTGGTCGATGCATTGACCAATTCCGTCAATGAAGTGACGGTCGCTGTGGTCGGTAAATATGTTGATCATACCGATGCTTATAAATCGTTGAATGAAGCATTGATTCACGCCGGTATTCGCACCCGTAACAAAGTTAAAATCGAGTATATCGATTCTGAACTGATCGAAGATGAAGGTGTGGCCCGGTTAAAAAATGTCGATGCCATTCTGGTGCCGGGCGGTTTTGGCGAGCGGGGTGTGGAAGGCAAAATTGCCACAGTCAGGTATGCTCGCGAAAACAAAATACCTTATCTGGGTATTTGTTTAGGCATGCAAGTCGCCGTTATCGAATTTGCCCGCGATGTTGCCGGTCTTGAAGGCGCACACAGCACCGAGTTTTTACCTAAATCGCCGCATCCGGTTATCGGCTTGATTACCGAGTGGATGAATGAAGCCGGACAGTTGGAAATACGCGATGAAAATACCGATTTGGGCGGCTCCATGCGCTTGGGCGGCCAGCAATGCCGTTTGCAACCGGATTCGTTGGCGTTTCAAATGTATCAAAAAGATGTCATTACCGAAAGACATCGTCATCGTTATGAATTTAACAACCAATATATCCAAAAATTAGAACAAGCCGGTTTGCGGTTTTCAGGTAAATCCATTGATGGCCGTTTAGTCGAGGTGATTGAAATTCCTGATCATCCTTGGTTTTTGGCGTGTCAATTCCACCCTGAATTCACCTCTACACCCCGAAAAGGCCATCCGCTATTTTCCGGGTTTATCGTCGCCGCAGCTGAACATAAAAAGGTAACCGCCGCATGAAGTTATTCGATTTTGAAGTAGGGCTGGACCAGCCGTTTTTTTTGATTGCCGGTACGTGTGTCATTGAAAGCGAACAAATGGCTATCGATACCGCGGGCTACCTGAAAGAACTGACCTCAGCGTTAAACATTCCGTTTATTTACAAATCCTCGTTTGATAAAGCCAACCGCTCTTCACATGAGTCATACCGTGGCCCCGGCGTTGAACAAGGCCTAAAGATTTTGGAAAAGGTCAAACAGCAAATTCAAGTACCGGTGTTGACCGATGTGCATGAAGATACGCCATTGGCAGAAGTTGCCTCGGTAGTGGACATCATGCAGACGCCTGCGTTTTTATGTCGCCAAACCAATTTTATTCAACAAGTTGCCGAGCAAGGTATTCCGGTCAATATCAAAAAAGGCCAATTTATGGCGCCTTGGGACATGGTGCATGTTGTCAATAAAGCCAAGGCGACCGGCAATCAACAGATTATGGTCTGTGAACGCGGCGTCTCGTTCGGCTATAACAACCTGGTTTCCGATATGCGTTCGTTGGCGGTAATGCGCGACACCGGTTGCCCGGTGGTGTTTGATGCCACGCATTCGGTGCAATTGCCGGGCGGGCAGGGGACTTCTTCCGGCGGTCAACGTGAACATGTGCCGGTATTGGCACGGGCTGCAGTCGCAGTGGGCATTGCCGGTCTATTTATGGAAACGCATCCTGATCCTGCCAAGGCTTTAAGCGATGGTCCGAATTCATGGCCGTTGCACAGAATGAAAGAATTACTGGAAACTTTAGTGACCATCGATCGTGCGGTTAAAGCAACCCCATTTATTGAAACAACGTTATAAGGAATCATCATGTCAGCAATAGTAGATATTCGTGCCAGAGAAATTTTGGACTCACGCGGCAACCCCACTCTGGAAGCCGAAGTTACGCTAGCTTCCGGTGCTGTAGGCAGCGCTATGGTGCCGTCAGGCGCGTCGACCGGCGAGCGTGAAGCGATTGAACTGCGTGATGGTGATAAATCCCGTTATTTAGGCAAAGGTGTTTTAAATGCCGTTGCTAACGTTAACACCGAAATTCGCGACCTTCTGATCGGCGTCGATGCTGCCGATCAAGCCGCATTGGATAATAAAATCATTGCGCTGGACGGCACCGAAAGTAAAAGCCGCTTGGGCGCCAATGCCCTGCTGGGTGTTTCTTTGGCTGCTGCGCATGCCTCAGCAAAAGATGCTGGACAGCCTTTGTATCGCTATTTAAATACCACCGGTGAATTCATTTTGCCGGTGCCGATGATGAACATCATCAACGGCGGCTCGCATGCCGACAATAGCGTTGATTTGCAAGAATTTATGATTTTGCCGGTAGGCGCGCCTAATTTTCGTGAAGCCATTCGTTACGGCGCGGAAGTATTTCACAACTTGAGTAAAGTGCTGAAGTCCAAAGGCTTGTCGACAACTGTCGGTGACGAAGGCGGATTTGCTCCGAACCTGTCTTCCAACGAAGAAGCCATCAGCGTCATTTTACAAGCGATAGAACAAGCGGGTTACAAGCCGGGCGTTGATATTTATTTAGGATTGGATGCAGCCAGTTCTGAATATCACAAAGACGGCGTTTACAACCTGGCTGCTGAAGGCAAAACTTACAATTCAGCGCAAATGGCCGACTTTTTTGTCGACTGGGTGGATAAATACCCAATCATCACTATCGAAGACGGCATGGATGAAAACGACTGGGCCGGTTGGAAGTTGTTGACCGAAAAACTCGGTGGTCGCATTCAATTGGTTGGTGACGATTTGTTCGTGACTAACCCAGCTATTTTGCAAAAAGGTATTGACCAAAAAATCGCCAATTCCATTTTGATTAAGGTTAACCAAATCGGCACCTTGACTGAAACTCTGGCGGCGATTGATCTTGCACATAAAGCTTCTTATACCGCGGTAGTCTCACACCGTTCCGGCGAAACCGAAGATACCACCATTGCTGATTTAGCGGTGGCTAAAGGTACCGGACAAATCAAAACCGGCTCATTAAGTCGTTCTGACCGTATCGCCAAATACAATCGCTTGATGAAAATTGAAGAAGAATTGGGTAGTTTGGCTAAATACGCAGGACGTAGTGCATTTTTTAAATAATGAGTTACTGCTACAACCTTAAAGTAACTAAACACGGTGCAGAGCTAATCTGCACCGTGTTTGATTTTTTACTTGAGTGTCAGCCATGAAAATCATCATTCCGTTGATTATTATGCTGATTGTTCACCTGCAATATCGTCTCTGGTATGGGGATGGCAGCATTGCCCAGATTCACGAATACCAACAAGAGCTCGATGACCTGAAGCAAGAAGTGGATAAAAAAAATCAGCGCAATGAAGCATTGCGTGCTGAAGTGTTGGACATACAAAAAGGCCAAGAAGCGATCGAAGAACGAGCACGGGAAGAGCTGGGTATGATCAAGGAAGATGAAACGTTCTTTCAGATTGTTAAATAACGCTCCAAATTCCTCGCAACACATTTTGCCTTTTTATAATTAATGACTGATTCAACAAAATTCTGGGCGGTCGTGCCTGCGGCCGGTGTCGGCAAACGTATGCAAGCAGACCGGCCCAAACAATATTTACCGCTAGCCAATCAAACCGTTATTGAACACACGCTATCCCGACTGTTACAGGCGAATGTGTTTACTGCGGTGGTTGTTGCAATTTCCATAGAAGATCCTTATTGGCCGACGCTGACAATATCAAAACATGCCAATATCCTGACTGCACCCGGTGGCAAAGAACGCGCAGACTCGGTGCTGTCAGGGCTGCGATTCATTAGGGAGCAAGCCGCCGATGATGACTGGGTGCTGGTCCATGATGCCGCCCGGCCTTGCCTTACAACAGAAGACATAAACCTGCTGATCAATACCTTGGTCGATGATCCGGTCGGCGGGATTTTAGCGTTGTCATCGCATGACACCTTAAAAAATGTCCAAGGCACCAGCATTCACGGCACGCTCGACAGAAGCCATATTTGGCGCGCGTTGACGCCGCAAATGTTTCGTTACGGGATGTTAAAGTCTGCTCTCGAAGCCGCCGAAGGTAACCCCGCCATCACCGACGAAGCCAGCGCTTTAGAGCTGCAAGGCTTACAACCCAAAATTGTCGAAGGCCGCCCTGACAATATCAAAATCACCCGGCCCGAAGACTTACCCTTAGCGCTTTTTTATATGGAACAACAATGATCAGAGTTGGACAAGGTTACGATGTGCATCGTTTCGGCGAAGGCGACAGTATTATCCTAGGCGGCGTCACCATTCCTTATGAACAAGGTCTGGAAGCGCATTCCGATGGCGATGTGGTGTTGCATGCCTTGTCCGATGCGTTGTTGGGTGCAGCGGCGCTGGGTGATATAGGCAAGCATTTCCCCGATACCGATCCTGAATTTAAAGGTGCCGACAGTCGCGTGCTGCTGCGTCATGTTTATAGCATCGTGCAAGCCAAAGGTTATCGTTTAATCAACGCCGACATCACTATTATTGCCCAGGCTCCTAAAATGTCGCCACATACCGCGGCAATGTGCGAAAACATCGCTGCTGACTTACAAGTGGACATTGACTTCATCAATGTAAAAGCGACTACCACCGAAAAATTGGGCTTTGAAGGCCGCAAAGAAGGCATTGCCGTCCAGGCTGTTGTCCTGATCGAAAAATAAGCCAGTGCCTTATTCAAATATTCCAGATTGGCCTGCTGTTTACGGCGGATCAGCTGCCACCGGCGATATTCGCACATTACCTGAAGATTTTATTGTTGAAGAACAACTGTCTTTTGAACCGTCAGGCAGCGGCGAACATGCTTTTTTATACATTCAAAAGACCGGTGAAAATACCGAATACATTGCCCGAATGCTCGCCCGCTTTGCCGGTGTCAGGCAGCGCGATATTAGCTTTGCCGGTTTAAAAGATCGCCATGCGGTCACAACACAGTGGTTTAGCGTTTGGTTGCCGGGCAAACCGGATCCGGACTGGACGCAGTTTGAATCCGACAGCATCAAAGTCTTACAAGCCATCCGGCATGCCCGGAAACTAAAACGCGGCGTGTTATCCGGCAATCGTTTTAAGTTGACCATTCGCAACTGGCAAGGCGATAAAGCAAAAACTGCCGAACAACTGCAAGCTATCAAAGAACACGGTATTGCCAATTATTTCGGCAGCCAGCGCTTTGGTAATCAAGGGCAGAATATCAACAAGGCTTTAGCGATGTTTCAAGGCGCTAAAGTGGGGCGGGAGCAACGCAGTATTTATCTATCCGCTGCGCGTTCGTTTTTATTCAACCTGATTTTGGGTTATCGCGTCACGCATCAACTTTGGAATCAGCCAATTGCAGGTGATACCTACAGTTTCGACGGTGGGCATA
>JAQTQN010000145.1 GCA_028712225.1 Methylobacter sp. | reverse complement strand
TTTTACAGATAGATAACGGTTATAAATCCACGCCAATACGCATTCAGCGCAGCTTACAAATACCTAGTTTTAAACAAAAATGTCAACATAATTTTTTTTAGATAAAGCACAACATATTGTGTTAACATTTTTACAAATCACTACATATCGACAAAGCAACAAATCAAATGAATGCTGCAACTCACTGATTTGCGGCCGATTTTTCTTTTTCATCAATACTAATTTAGCCGAGGCGCAATCTTATGACAGCACAACTTCATGTCATCGCTAACAACGTCACCGACATTCCATTTCAAGATGCTTCAATGGATATTTGGGATACCAAATATCGACTAAAAGCCAAAGACGGCAGTGCCATTGATGCAACTATTGATGATACCTACAAGCGGGTTGCCAAGGCGCTTTCTGAAGTTGAAAAGAGTAAGACCAAGCAAGAACAATATTACAAAGAATTTTTGTGGGCCTTGCGCCAAGGTGCCATCCCGGCCGGACGTATTGTCTCCAATGCCGGTGCGCTAGAGCACAAACCTGCCACGTCTACGATCAATTGCACCGTGTCCGGTACCATTGCCGATTCCATGGATGACATCTTAGCCAAAGTCCACGAAGCCGGACTTACGTTAAAAGCCGGTTGCGGCATTGGTTACGAATTTTCTACGCTACGCCCCAAAAACGCCTATGTATCCGGCGCCGGCGCCTACACATCCGGGCCGTTATCGTTCATGGATATCTACGACAAAATGTGTTTCACCGTCTCATCAGCCGGCGGCAGACGTGGTGCGCAAATGGCCACTTTTGATATTGGTCATCCCGACGTGGTCGAATTCATCCGCGCCAAACGCGAAGACGGCCGTTTGCGTCAATTCAACCTGTCCTTGCTCATCACCACCGAATTCGTTGAAGCCGTTAAAAACGACCGACCTTGGGCACTATCATTTCCCGTCACCGAAAAAGAAGTCGCTTTAGATAATCTGGACTTAACCGACAGCACAAAAATCGTTTGGCGCGATTTACCCGGCAAAGACGGCTACATTATTAATAGTGACGGTCTGATTGCCTGTCGCATCAGTAAAACCATGCCTGCCCGCCGTCTGTGGGACATCATCATGAGCTCTACCTACGACTACGCCGAGCCGGGATTCATCCTGATCGACAAAGTCAACGAGATGAACAACAACTGGTTTTGCGAAAAAATTCGCGCCACCAACCCCTGCGGCGAACAACCCCTGCCCCCATACGGCAGCTGTTTGTTAGGTTCAATCAACCTGACCCGTTTCGTGAAAAAGCCCTTCACTCGTGAAGCGCATTTTGATTGGGATACTTACCGTAAAACCATCAAAATCTTTACCCGCATGTTGGACAACGTTGTTGAAATCAACGGCCTGCCCCTACCCCAACAACGCGACGAAATCACCTCCAAGCGTCGCCACGGCATGGGCTACTTAGGCTTAGGCTCAACCGTCACCATGCTGGGCATGAGATACGGCGATGACCCGTCATTACAATTTACTGAAGAAGTGACCAAAACTTTGGCTGTCGAAGGTTGGAAAACCGGCTTAACACTAGCTAAAGAAAAAGGCGCCGCACCCATCATGGAGCAAATCTTCGCCGTCACCGGCGAAATGCTGCACAAACGCCCGGAAATGCTTGCCGATGGCTACAAACTGGGCGATGAGATCACCGGCAAAGTATTACACGCCAAATACAGTCGCTACATGCAGCAACTGGCCAAAGAAGAGCCGGAACTGATTGCTCAACTGGCAGAAACCGGCTGTCGTTTCACCCATCACAGTTCCATTGCCCCCACCGGCACCATTTCTTTATCGTTGGCCAACAATGCCAGCAACGGCATTGAACCCAGCTTTGCGCATCATTATTCGCGCAACGTCATCCGTGCCGGTAAAAAATCTAAAGAAAAAATCGATGTATTCTCGTTTGAATTGTTGGCTTATCGCTCGTTAGTTAACCCGCAAGCCATGCCGTACAGCGAAGATCCCAACCAAGCCCTGCCGGATTACTTTATTGCCGCCGACGACGTCACGCCTAAACAGCATGTTGACATCCAGGCTGCCGCGCAAAAGTGGATTGATTCCTCAATTTCCAAAACCGCCAACGTGCCGACCGACTATCCGTATGAAGACTTCAAGTCCATCTACGAATACGCCTACGACAAAGGCCTAAAAGGCTGCACCACCTTCCGCTTCAACCCGGAAGTATTCCAAGGCGTATTGGTTAAAGAATCTGACTTGGAAAACACCACCTACCAATTCACCTTGGAAGACGGTCATGTTGTCGAATACAAAGGTAACGAAGAAGTCGAATACGATGGCGAAATCCACAGCGCCGCCAACCTGTTTGATGCCTTAAAAGAAGGCTATTACGGTAAGTTTTAAGCTTCCCAAAACGTTTGGTTAAACCGTTCGTGGTGAGCTGTGAGTTTATCGAACAGTCGAACCATCAACGGTTTAACCCTTCACTCTTCGACAAGCTCAGGGCGAACGGTTAAACCTAAGTCTGACCTTGACGGCAGAGGCAAAATAACAAGACACGAGACACCAACATGACACACAAAATCGCAAAAAAAATCGTCAGCTACAAAGTCCTGACTAAAGAAAACATCGAAGCAGCCAAGCTGGCAGAACAGCCCTCGCTGGAAAGCATGAACGAAAAAGTTGAGCGCCCGGAAGTCTTGCTCGGCTCCACCTATAAAATCAAAACCCCGCAGTCCGAGCATGCGCTGTACATCACCATCAACGACATGGTGCTCAACCTCGGCACCGCCCACGAAGAGCGCCGCCCATACGAAATCTTTATCAACTCCAAAAACATGGAGCATTTTCAATGGGTGTTGGCGCTAACCCGGCTAATCTCCGCAGTATTCCGCAAGGGCGGCGATGCCACCTTCTTAGTGGAAGAAATGAAAGCGGTATTCGACCCGCACGGCGGCTATTTCAAAAAAGGCGGCGTGTTCATGCCGTCGCTGGTGGCCGAAATCGGCTACGCCATCGAATCACACATGAAACACATCGGCATGATCAAGCCGGAAAAAATGACCGACCACCAAAAGCAATTTCTGGACGAAAAACGCCGCGAATTTGAAGCCCAACATGGCGAATCCGAAGGCCAATCATTTCCGGAAAAAGCCGTGCTGTGTAATAAGTGCAGCACCAAAGCGATGGTGTTGATGGATGGCTGTATGACTTGTTTGAATTGTGGGGAGAGTAAGTGTGGGTGATCTTGATAAATTCTGATGGATTAAGCGGCTTTTCTAAACCAATAACAATCAGCAGATTTTGAGAAAATAGATGACAAGAAAGAAAACATCATTTTTTATAAATGAACCACTTGAGTTATTAGTTAAAGCTGACGAAGCAGGGTCTAAACTTACCGAAAGAATTAGAAAAGGTAAAGAAATTAAGTCCTTTCAAATTAACTCCGTTCAAGATTTAGAGGACGTTAAGAAAGCTTTTTCAAAATGGAATGATTTCAACAAAGAGCTTTTGAAACGACTGTTTTCAACCGAAGAACTTTCGAATGAATATGGAAGTTGGGCATCTGTTGGATTTATTTCTCTTTATGAAAGATCACTTCGGGAAAAGGTTACAGAGTTTCATGAAGATGTTGATAAAAAAATTCATCGTTTGGACTCGATTATTGATCGAATAGAATTGATACCGTTGAAAAGCTCCTTAAATCTGCCATCTATCCCTATAGAATCACCAAAGCATCTTGATAGAAATAAGATTTTTGTCGTTCACGGTCAGAACAATGAAGCCAAACTTGAAGTCGCTAGATTTATAGAGAAAATTGGTTTTGAACCCATAATTCTGCATGAGCAAGCCAGTGGCAGTAAAACAATTATAGAAAAAATTGAAACGTACTCAGACGTTGGTTTTGGAGTCGTTATTTACACTCCATGTGATGTTGGTTCCAAAAGCTCTGAGCCAACTGAACTAAAGGGTCGTGCAAGGCAAAATGTCGTTTTTGAGCATGGTTTTTTAATCGGAAAATTAGGTCGGGCTAACGTATGTCCTCTCGTCAAAGGCAATCTCGAAACACCAAACGATATTTCTGGCATTGTATATACGTCCATGGATACCACTAATTGGCAATTAGAACTGGCTAAAGAACTTAGAGGAGCCGGGTACACTGTCGATATGAATAAAATTATTTAGCTACGTAGATACCGTCTTGCCAGTCAAGACTAAATTGCATAATTAGCCTGATAAGACTGCCTAGTTTTCAAGACGCCAAAGCACAAATGCACTAGCTTACGCGTGGCTGCGCCCAGCGCGGACATCTTGGTTTTGCCCCGATCCTGTAACCGTTGGTAAAGTGCTTTATAATATGCGGATTATATTGCGTGCCAACGATGGCGGCCATGTAGAGCTACGTAGCTACGTAGGGTACGCACCGCGTACCTTTTGGGCGTTTAATTAATCGGAACCCTCCGAAAATGGTACGCAATGCGTACCCTACAAAATTTTGCCGTTGTTATGTTTTGGAGGTGGTTTTGTCTGATTATCGCCGCTGTTATGTACCGGGTGGGTCGTATTTCTTTACGGTGGTCACGAAAAGCCACGTAGGGTACGCACCGCGTACCTTTTGAGGGCGTTTAATTAATCGGAATCCTCCAAAAAATGGTACGCAATGCGTACCCTACAAAATTTTGTCGTTGTTATGTTTGGGAGGTGGTTTTGTCTGATTATCGCCGCTGTTATGTACCGGGTGGGTCGTATTTCTTTACGGTGGTCACGGAACGACGGGCGGGGATTTTGGCAAACGATTCGGCGCGGGATTGTTTGCGGAATGCAATTCGTCACTGCCAACAACATCTGCCGTTTCGCGTTGATGCGCTGGTGATATTGCCCGATCATATTCACGCCATCTGGACATTGCCAACTGATGATTGCGATTATTCCAAACGTTGGGGCATCATCAAAAAACACTTTACTCAATCATGGCTGGCTTTGGGCGGTGCCGAACAATCGGCGACTGCTTCGCGTCTACGCTACCGGCGGCGCGGCATTTGGCAACGACGATTTTGGGAACACACTCTGCACGACGAACGCGATTATCAAAATCATCTCGATTACCTCCATTACAATCCGGTAAAACATGGCGTGGTCAAAAATGTGGCTGATTGGCCCTATTCCTCCTTTCATCGTTTGGTTGAACAAGGTGTTTATTCAGTCGATTGGGGAACGAAGATTCATGACCACAATTTTTTTGATCACGTTCATAGTGCTGGGGAATAAGCCACGTAGGGTACGCACCGCGTACCTTTTGAACTTCAGCAACGAATGTTTAAGCTTAAATTAGTTAGCAGGTCCTGCGTCCTTTTTCGATTCATCCTTTTTGACGCGGAGCTTGCTGCCGTCCACATCCATGCCGTTCAGAATCTTGATGGCGGCCTTGGCTTCACCTGGCTTGGGCATTTCAACAAAACCAAATCCCTTGGAGCTGCCGGTTTCTTTGTCTATGACCAGTGTGCAGGACTGCACAGTGCCGTGTTCTTGGAACATCGCCCTTAGCTCTGCTTCTGTTATGTTGCGGGCGAGATTGCGTATCAATAATTTCATGGGTTCAGTTGCTAATTAGTAAGGATGGAAACTATAACAGCTTCTTAATACGCTAAAGCCCAAAATATTGGAGCGACTGCGCCATCCCAACCTACAAATACCGTAAAATTTAAAATCGAAACAAATCAGGAGCAAACATGCACCAAGAATTTTGGCACGAACGTTGGCAACAAAACCAGATCGGTTTTCATAACGAAGACATCAATCCGCACCTGCAACATTACTGGCCGGTATTGAATATCGCGCCCGGCAGCAGGGTGCTGGTACCGTTGTGCGGCAAAAGCAATGATTTGCTATGGCTGCGGGCACAGGGATTTGAAGTGATTGGTATCGAATTGAGTCCGCTAGCGGTGCAGGCATTTTTTACCGAAAATAAATTAACTGCGACCAGTGTTCAGCAAGGCAAGTTCACCGTTAGCAAGGCCGATAATCTGAGTATTTATTGCGGTGATTTCTTCGATTTAACTGCAGCCGATTTGGCCGGAATCAATGCCGTTTATGATCGCGCCTCACTGGTGGCTCTACCGCCGGACATGCGTACTGCGTATGCGACACACATGCAAGAGTTACTCGAATCCGGAACAAAAACACTATTGGTGGCTTTTGATTATCCTCAGCACGAAATGCCGGGGCCGCCGTTTAGTGTCCAAGCGCCGGAAGTAAATGCACTTTATAGTGCTTGGTGCAAAGTTGAATTGATACACGCAGAAGACATTCTTGAGCGGGAACCGCGTTTCCGTGATAAAGGCGTAAGCCGGATGGAAGAACAAGTCTATGCGCTGACAGTAGCCTGAATGTTTTCGGCCTACTTATAGCTCTACCTCAAGCGTTTTTAGCGGTGGCTTAATATTCGGTTAAAATTTGTAGACGTGAACAATAAAAAATCGCGGGGGCGGTCTGCTCCTACCGATTTATTAGCCATACATTTTCCTATCGAAAAATGTATGGCTAAATACCCTGGTGAACGTTAATCCTTAGCATCTTTTTTGGATTTTTTAACAGCCTTCTTTTCTTTTGGACTCAGCGCTGGTTTTTTCTTGGTTTCTTTGTTGCTTTTTTGTTCTTTGCTCATGGTCTCACTCCGATTTATTGATGAGGGATTTGTATAAATGAATGGAAATGATGCCTGTAAACCAGTGACCATCAACGAATTGGCAATTCGCTCTTAATCTTATACTCCTATTCGTCAGCACTGATTGAAGTTGTTTCACTATCGCCCGCTATTACTGCCAATCAAACCTGGTATTTTCAAGCGCACCTGATTAGTGCAAACGCTTTTAGGCTTTGCGCCAATTAGGTGCAGCATATCCGGATCACCGAAAAACCTCATCCCTTTTGCCTGCAATCCCTTGAACGACATACTTGGCACAGCTTCTGCTAAACATTTAAATGTTTACTCACACACCCTCTATACAGTGATGTCGCCAACAAATAATTTGCCGGAAAAAGTTTCACTCAATCTAGGTTTTATACCGCTTACCGATTGCGCACCCTTGGTAATTGCCAAAGAAAAAGGCTTTTTCCATGCGGAAGGCTTGTCGGTAAGCTTAAGCCGCGAGTCATCTTGGGCGAATATTCGCGATAAAGTTGCCGCTGGCGTATTGGATGGCGGCCACATGCTGGCACCGATGCCGATTGCCGCCAGCTTAAACCTGGACGGTTTGAATACCCCAATGTTAACCGCCTTGTCGTTTGGCTTAGGCGGCAATGCCATTACCGTATCGCGTGCGCTGCATCAGCAATTACTGGCATTGAATGCGCAGGTTGCCGATCCATACCATTCGGTGCAGGCATTAAAAAAACTGATTTCACAACATCAAAACGATGGCCTGCCGCCATTGACTTTTGCGCACGTATTCCCGTTTTCCTGTCATAACTATTTATTGCGCTATTGGCTGGCCAGTGCCGGTATTGATCCTGACAAAGACGTGCG
>JAQTQN010000011.1:3926-33288 GCA_028712225.1 Methylobacter sp. | reverse complement strand
GATGCCTGGCTGTTTAACGGTTTGCTGAATTATTTAAGCGCCGCATCACGTACCAACCCAAGCTATATCGAACAACACACCGAGGGTTTTGCCGAAGCACTGGCTGTTTCTGAATCTTGCAGCATCGAACACGTTGCAACGCAATGCCAGTTAAACAAAGAAGACCTACAATGTTTTTACGACTGGTTTGCGAGCACCGACAAGGTCATGAGCCTGTACAGCCAAGGCATCAATCAATCGTCATCCGGTACCGACAAAGTCAATGCCATTATCAACTGTCATCTGGCCACCGGAAAAATAGGCAAACCCGGCAGCGGACCGTTTTCATTGACCGGCCAACCTAACGCGATGGGCGGGCGTGAAGTCGGCGGCTTGTCGCACCAACTGGCCGCGCACATGGATTTTGCCAATGCCGATGATATAGATAGAGTCTCGCGATTTTGGGGCAGCAAGCACATTGCCACAAAACCGGGCCTTGCCGCCGTCGAATTATTCGATGCTATTTATGACGGCAAGGTTAAAGCCGTGTGGATTATGGGCACCAATCCGGTGGTCAGCCTGCCCAATGCCGATAAAGTAAAACAAGCTCTGCAACGCTGTGAGTTTGTCGTCGTGTCCGACTGCATCGCCAATACCGACACCACTGCCCTTGCCCATGTGTTATTGCCAGCGCAAGGCTGGAGCGAAAAAGACGGCACGGTGACCAACTCGGAACGGCGCATTTCCCGGCAACGAGCCTTATTTAAACCCGCAGGCAATGCCAGACCGGATTGGTGGATACTCACTCAAGTGGCGCGGCGTATGGGCTTTGAGCAGGCATTCCCATACCAAAGCCCGGTAGAGATTTTCCGCGAACACGCGGCCTTATCGGGATTTGAAAATAACGGCAGCCGTGATTTTGACATCTCCGCGTTTGCCGACATCAGTCCGGAAAATTACGATCGCCTGCAACCGACGCAATGGCCGGTTAATCGACAATATCCGCAAGGAAGAGCGCGCTTGTTTGATGATGGCCGGTTTTATACCCCGTCCGGCAAAGCCCGGTTTATAGCCATCACGCCTAACGTGCCCGGCATGCTGCCGGATAAAGACTATCCGCTTATTTTGAATACCGGCCGTTTACGCGACCAATGGCATACCATGACGCGCACGGCCATTGCTGCAAAACTCAATCAACACAAGCCCGAACCGTTTGTAGAAATACATCCTGATGATGCTGCACGTTATGGATTAATCCCGAATGGCTTGGCAAGCATTAAAAGCCGTTGGGGTTCAATGCTTGCCCGTGTACAAATCACCGAAAGCCAGCAACCGGGCAACGTCTTTGTGCCGATGCATTGGACTGCGCAATATGCCAGTCATGGCCGCATGGGCGCATTGGTTAATCCCTTTGTCGATCCTGTTTCCAAACAGCCGGAAAGCAAACACACGCCGGTGCGCATCAAGCCGTATCTGCCAGTTTGGCAAGGCTTTATATTATCGCGTCATGAATTGTCCGCAATCACGTCTGACTATTGGGTCAAAATTAAAGGCGAACAGTTTTATCGTTATGAATTGGCCGGAGACACCTTGCCCGAAGACTGGCAGGAATGGGCAAAACAGTATGGAGGTGACGTCGATAATAGCCAATCCCAATGGCAGGAGTATCAAGATCCGGCCAAGGGCAATTACCGGACCGCCCTGCTCGTCGGTAATCAACTGCAAAGCGTTATTTTTATCACCACCGACAACACTCTTCCGGAACGAGGATGGTTAACAAGCCTGTTTGAAAAAAACGAAGTGGCTAAAACGGAACGTATGGCGTTGTTAACAGGCTTACCGCCCGCTGGTGTTAGCGATGCGGGTACTATCGTTTGCGCTTGTTTTAATATCGGCGAGCAAACCATCAAAACAGCCATCAAAGCACAAGGCCTTACAAGCCATCAAGAAATTGGGCGTTGCCTTAAAGCGGGTACTAATTGCGGCTCGTGTGTGCCTGAAATTAAATTATTGCTGCTTAACCGGAATTAGTTCATATTTCATAAAAGCGGGCCTTGCTTGGGATAATTTCATAACGGTCAAAAAAAACAGTCTTGAACTTTCAGCGTTAGCCGGTCTTTTTTACTTGATTAATATGAATCGTTAATGAACTGGGCGTATCGATTTAGGAAACAATCCATGTATCGTTAGTATTATTGTTAATAAGGCAAGACTTCCATATAGTTCATCTGCGGTACTAATTTATCAACTTTATAGGAAGACCAAATCATGAACGACTTTTACAAAGATATATTAACGGGAACAGTGTTTATCACTGGCTTACTTGGTTTTGTTTCCGGTGAGTTTATTATTTCATCCACGCTATTTGCTACTGCAGCTATTGCCAGCAACCTTAACGTAAATCGTAAAAGAGGCAAAGCTGGGCAAATCACATGGAAATGACGCACGTCCATCATCAACTTAATCAATTGACTTAAAAACTCCCAAGACCCACAAGTCTTGGGAGTTTTTTGCTTTTAGGCTTCTGGTTCGAAAATCGCTTTACCTCTGCATTTAATCCATTTGTCCTGTTCATCATTTCGATAAAACTTTGTTAGCCTAAACCCTAACGCTAAGTCCATACTTTGGGTGCTGTAAGCTGTCGTCTATTCCCAAAAACTGCCTCGTTTTTAGGTGTTCATCATGATGACCCGACTATTCCTACTGCCTGTTTTATTAGCGTGCGTTTTAACCGGCTGCGTAATAAACGGCTCAGTGCAAACAGCACATCAATCTGAATCCCAATCAATACAAAATAATTGCCTTGCTGTCTTTAACGCTGCCGAACAGTCAATTGTTGCAGCCGAGGTCATGGATACCGAAGCCAGACGCATTGTTGGCTATCCGTATCTGCGCGTGAATCGTTTTCTATCCAGTTTTCGAGATGAAGTGAGTGACGATAGTTATGTATTTTGGCTTAAGCAACTCCAACAACTAGCCAATACCGGCCGGGGCATTGAGATTAAAAATCTACCCGAACCTTCAGCACAACAACTGCAACAAACAATTCAGGCAATTTTATCTAACAAAGCCGCAACCATTGATGCGTTGCAATCTTGCAGCGATAAGCTGCTGCAGTTACAACTTGAAACTAATAATCAAAATGAGCTGAAAAAGCTGGCAACCGTTACTGATGATTATCAGACCTGGAAACGCATTATCGGCATTTATCCATTAACGGCTTGGGCGTTCAAATCAGGTATCGCGCAATGGCATGAAGAAACACTGGCTATTTATAAGCAACCGTTGCAGCAATTGCCGGTGTCAGGCCGATTGGTAAGCTATCAGCCGTCTACAAGTATGGCACTGTCAGATGCCCAAGTTGCTGACATACTAAAAACATCTGCAAATAATCCTTTAACGATCCCCTTACCTTCTGCCGAAGATCAGCAGCATCTGTTTAACAGTTTTGCACCCGTATTTGAAATTGATGTCGCAACCAATAACGATCGTATCGGCTATCCCGAATTACAGGCGGAAAACACGCCTCGGGTAAACATAAATAAACCGACTGTATTTCAGCATCTTTCGCATACCCGGCTAGGCAATAAGATTTTACTGCAGCTGAATTACACAATTTGGTTTCCGGCCCGGCCTAAAAGTTCAACTTTCGATCTACTGGGCGGCCATTTGGACGGCATTACCTGGCGGGTTACGCTACTGCCAAATGGTAAGCCTTGGCTCTTCGACACCATCCACAATTGCGGCTGTTACCATTTATTTTTCCCCACAGAATATGCCGACACCATCAAGCAGAACACGGTATTGAGTGAAAGCTATTTCCAACCACAGCCCGCGCTTGTCATCAAACAAGACATGAAGCCGGTACTGCGTATTGCCGCAACGACACACTATATTGAACGTGTTTCTTTTGACCCAAATCAGACCGGTCGAGTTATTCAATATCACTTAGATAATGCGGATAAATTACGATCTTTAAGCGCCAATAATGGCATGCAGCGCAGCTTATTCGGCCAAGACGGCATTGTTGCCGGTACTGAACGTGGCGAAAGGTTTTTATTCTGGCCGATGGGTATTGCAGAGCCTGGCGCCATGCGCCAATGGGGACATCACGCGACCGCATTTGTCGGCCGACGTCACTTTGATGATGCGCGTCTGTTTGAGGGGGCTTATGAAATAAATTCTACTTTTTAAGCAGGTAGTAAAACAGGGTCGACAATGCCGACCCTGTAGTAAATCGACTTCTTACAATGACTTATATAGCTCTAATGCTTTATTCAATTCGGCGGCTGATTTTTTGACATCGCCATGTTTAGACTCTATTTGGCCTTTGATTACACTTTCGTTGGCCTGTTTGACAATGTCAGCGTGGCCGGTGATTTTTTCAGAAGCAGCACGTGCCGCTTTAAAATGCAGATTGGCAGCAGAAAAATCGCTTTTGTTCACTTCGGCTAATGCTTTTTCAACATGCGCAATAGTTTCGCTTGTTGCTGAACTATCAGAGGCTTCTTCGGCAAAAGCAGCAGTGCTAAGTACACCTAAAGAAATCGCCATAAAGAAAGTTAACGCTGTTTTTTTAATGATATTCATATATTCCTTGGGTAATTATGGAAATAGACACTTAAAAAGTAGTGCCTTCCGCGTCTCATCATATAGGATTACTGAAAACCAGACATGACTGCTTTTTGTTTGTTAACACTATTTAAAAATTAAACTCCGGTATCAAAATTATGAAGCACCCCGAATTCCCTTTAACCGACGAATTAATTTACCTTAATCATGCCGCCGTCGCGCCCTGGCCCAAAAGAACCGGCGATGCGGTGGTCAAGTTTGCAGAACAAAACACTCGCTACGGCTCGCACTTTTACTTGGACTGGATGAAGAAAGAAGATGAATTACGATGTCAATTGCAGGCGTTATTAAATGCCCCGTCAGCCGATGATATTGCACTGGTCAAAAATACATCGGAAGCCTTGTCTTTTGTCGCTTACGGTTTGCCGTGGCAAGCGGGCGATAACATCGTATCCAGCAATCAGGAGTTTCCTTCCAACCGGTTGCCGTGGGAGTCTTTAGCGGATCAAGGTGTGGAATTTCGCCAGGCTGATCTTGCCGACGCTGAAACTCCTGAGGATGCATTATTTGCACTGGTAGACAGCAACACTCGTTTATTGACCATCAGCTCCATTCAATTTGCCTCAGGACTGCGCATGGACTTGGAAAGGATTGGCGAATTCTGCAAACAGCGCGACATCTTGTTTTGCATTGATGCCATCCAAAGTCTGGGTGCTGTGCAGTTTGATGTACAGGCATACCAAGCCGACTTTGTCATGGCTGATGGTCATAAATGGATGTTCGGCCCGGAAGGACTCGGTGTTTTTTACACCACACCCGAAGCCAGGGACAAGCTAAAGCTGACTCAATACGGCTGGCACATGATGAAAGATACTCACAATTATGAGAACAAACCTTGGGAAGTTCACCCCACTGCCCGCCGTTTTGAATGCGGCAGTCCCAATATGCTGAGTATCCATGCTCTTTCCGCCAGCTTATCTTTACTGCTGGAAACCGGCATGGCTGCTGTTGAAGCGCTAGTAGTTGAAAGGTCTGAATATTTAAAGGGGGCCATCGCTAAAAACGATCAACTGATTTTATTGTCGCTGCGGCAAAATCGCTTGAAATCTGGAATTGTGATCTTTAAACATCAAAAAATCGCCAACGAAGTGTTATACGAACATTTGCAGAAAAATGGCGTGGTGTGCGCCTTACGCGGCGGCGGTATCCGTTTTTCACCGCATTTTTATAATACTTTTGAGGACATTGACCGGGCTTTTGCAATCATTAGCGACATAGCGGCTGTGTAACTTTACAAAATACGGGGGCTAATAAACGACCCGTGGTTTACGCGATTTCATCTCGCCAATTGCTCACTATCAACAGCCTCAGATGGTCGAAATACCGTTAAGAACCAATCATTTTGGCTAGCTGCGATAGTTTGCGCCTCTGTTTTGTTGTTATAATTTACATCAAATTATTTTTTAGTTCATATCTCAAAAGGAAAACTTGTGAAAAAACTTCTTCTAATTATCAGTGTTGGCTTTTTATCCGGATGTAGTACTGGAATTGTTTCTATGGACAAAGGTACTTATATGGTTGCGTCAGTTTCAAATTGGCCGCATCTTACGATTTTTAGAACCGGATCAGGACAAAAAGCAGAAGTGTATGAAGACGCAAACAGATTTTGCAATAGCGCGAATAGAGATGTAGAAACCTTGGATATTAAGCTTAGAGATGGAATAACTTTTATTAAACCTGCAAGTGCAGAGCTTGATTTTCGTTGCGTTGATAGAAGTGTCGCCAAATAAGTGTATTAACGCACTCACGAAATCAGAAGAAGTGACAAAAACAGCTCTGTTATTGGTCTGAAATATTCAAGCCATAAACAGAGCGATTGTTTTGAAATAGCCTTAAATATCACCGACCCAAACCGAACTCAGGTTCAATGCTTTTTTTACTCTGGCGGCATAAGCCTCAGCTTCGGCTTTGTTAGCAAATCCGCCTACTTTTAACCGATACCACATCACGCCATTAACCTCTACCGGAATGACTTCAACCGGAACGCCTTTTTGAGCAAATTCGGCAGCTTTACTTTTGGCATACCAGTCCTGTTTATAGGCGATTAGATTGACTGACCAATCAGCGCTGCTGGCGAATGGTTTTTTTTCTGTTGCCGACTTAATAATTTTTGCCGGTTTCTTTTTGGCCGCGGCTTTGTTTTCTGGAACGGCTTTAACTACAGGCTGATTTTTACTCTCTATTACCGACTCTACATTAGGTTTTGCACTATCAGCCGCTTTACCGGCAGCATCTGTTTTCGCGGCGGGTTCAATAGGCTTGATTGCGGCATGGTCAGCTGGGGCAGCAGCATGTGGGTTTGCTTCCGTTGCGTTGGGAGTAGGTAAATCGGCAATTTTCGTTGGCGCAATGTCCAAGGACTTATTGACTACGTCTTTTTTTGGGGTGACCTCAGTTACTTTATTGCCAGGTTCTAATTTAACGTCTGGGGCCTGAAGTGGTGCAGATGTACCGTTAATCTGCCCAATCACGCCATCAAGTTTTTGGTTTAGCTGCTCTACGGAGGTTTTAACTGCCGTCAAATCTTCCTCAGGCTTTTGACCCAAATGACTATCAACATCGGTTTTGGTTGCTTTTACTGATTCTGAAAGTTGTGTCAGTTCGGATTTTGCACTAAACGCTAACCAGCCCATGCCGCCGGCAAGCCCCAACGCAAGAATGCCTGTAGTCAAAGCTACATAGCCAAAAACAGCGGCTTTTTTGGCTTTGGCTTCGGCGTCATTCAACTGTTTTTTGTACTGCTTATCCATGCGCTCTTGTTCAGCTTTTAGCTGAGCCAAGGCGTCATTTTCCGAGCCATTAGTTGCGGCAGTTGCGGCTAATTCAGCAATGGGGGCGGCAATACTTTGTTCATCAAGATCGAGGATTGCAGTCGGTGCATCCCCAGTTATCTGATCCATAGACAAATCTAAATCTTCTACGGCAAAATCATCACCACTTTCAGCAGGGCTGGACAGGCCGGAAAAATCCGTATCGGCAGTAATGTCAAAGTCCGCAAGCAAAAAATCATCCTCTCCATCAGAATTTCTACCGATAGTTTGTTCCTCCAGTTCATCGCCGCTTTTCGTCTCAAAACTTGTAGGCTCAGCAAATACATCATCGCCAATTTCGTCCAGGGCTAAAAATTCATCGCCACCCGCTGACCCAGTTTCGTTCATCAATGCCACCTGTGCAGCTAATTGCGCGTCTTCGTCAAATTCGGAAGTTGATTCGGCTGGCGTTGTCATCACATGGTCTGCCTTATTATCATCAACTTCTGCCTGAGCCACATTCTCAACAAATTCATCAAATGATGGAAAATCAGAAAACTCATCATCCGTTACCCCGTCCTGTTGCAAACTAACTTCATCGAAATCAGTTTCAGCAAGCAAGTTATCCATGTCGTCTTGCTCCAATGCTTCATCTTTTACGTCAATGACATCAACGATTGGAGACAACTCTTCCATCGGAAGCGCATCTAGGAGGACCGGCTCACTTAAATCGCTGAAATCATCAAGACCGGAAAAATCATCCAACAATTCATTGTCTAGTTGTGGTGCGTCATCCTTATCAAAGCCACTATCAGCCAATAATTTGTCAATCGGATCCTGATCATCTGGAACGTCAACATTCTCGACTATATCAATCACCGGCTCTACCTCTTCAGTAGCAGGTGCTGCAAACGCTGGTTCAGAAAAATCACCGAAATCGTCAAAATCATCCAACTGTATTTCATCGCCGGGTAAAGTAACTTCTGTATCGAATCCAGTCTCCGTCAACAATTTATCAATGGCGTCTTGTTCGGATTCCTCCTCGTCCTCATCAATAAGCGACACAAGCTCTTCATCAGGAAGCGTGTCCAATAACGGATCTGCAAAACTACCGAAATCGTCAAGTTCTAAAAACTCATCATCCGCTTGGGCAATATCGGCAACCGATTCCAGCGCTGGTTCTATTGGCTGCACTTCTAACGAGGATTCAGAAAAGTCACTGAAGTCATCAAGCCCTGAAAATTCATCATCCATTTGAACAGTATCGGCAACCGCTTCCAGCGCTGATTCTATTGGCTCCACTTCTAACGAAGGTTCAGAAAAATCACCGAAATCGTCAAAACTGTCCAGTGACTCATCTCTGAATTGGGCAATCTCATCGGTATCAAACCCCGTATTCACTAATAATTTATCAATGGCATCTTGATCTTCTAATTCGGATTTTGTAGCTAACGACGATACTGCGTCATCAAGCATGTCATCCAGGTTATTCCGTTTAGTTTTTAATGTGTTATTTGTTGAATCTGACATAAGTATTGAAAATTAAAAAGGAACGTATTGATGCTCATTTTAATCTCAACAGAGATCGTATTGTTGGCAAAGTTTCAATGATTTAATGATAAACTGGCAAAAAAACAGTTAAAAATCATTATGCAACTAGCTATTACTGCTCTAGGTCCCACTCAACCCAACTTCATCGCCGAACTGCTTCCGACGATCAGCGACTGCAAATGCAGCATCGTAGAAATCCGGTCTTCTCGTTTAGCGCAATCAACTGCCGTTTATTTGCTGGCTCAAGGCAACTGGAATCAGATAGCCAAACTGGAAAACACCCTTGAACTATTACGTAAACGACTCAATATTAAAATCAGTAGTTTACGACCCGAGCCAAAAGATAAATCCAGTGATTGCTTACCCTACTCTTTAGAAACCATTTCGCTGGATCGTGATCACGTCATTGAAGCCATTAGCGTCTTTATGTTGGATCGAGGGGTAGAGATCGAAGATGTTAGCGGCAGCTGCTATCAAGCCCCTTATATTCAAACCTCGGTATTTTCCACCAAATTTATTTTGCTGATCCCACCAGACATTCATCTCATATCGCTTCGAGAAGAGTTTCTTGATTTTTGCGATCAAGCCAACATTGATGCGATTATTGAACCTATAAAACGTTGATACTATGTCCCAAATAGCACTTGGCCAAGCCATCCCTGATTTTGAAATTCCAAGCACTGGTGAAAAAACCATCGAGTTAGCCGATTTGCGCGGCAAATATGTCGTGTTGTATTTTTATCCAAAAGACAATACTCCTGGCTGCACTCAGGAAGGGCAAGCTTTCCGCGATAATATTGATAAATTTACCCAACATAATTCAGTGGTCCTTGGTGTATCGAGAGACAGCGTTAAGGTTCACGAAGGCTTTAAATGCAAACAGGAATTTCCGTTTGATTTACTTTCAGACCAAGACGAAAAGCTCTGTCTGCTCTTTGATGTCATCAAAATGAAAAATATGTACGGTAAACAAGTACGCGGGATTGAACGCAGTACTTTTTTGATAGATCCGCAAGGAGTGCTGGTCCGCGAATGGCGCAAGGTCAAAGTCAAAGAGCATTGCCAAGAAGTCCTGAACGCTCTCGCTGAACTGACCACTTCTCATTAAAAATCGTTTTATCGCACGCCAAAAACCAGCACATTTGCTATCATTGCGGGCTTTTTTACCGTCTCATTTTCAAGGTTTAACCATGTCAGAATTTAACAACGTCTCTGTAATCAAAAAAGCTAATGTGTATTTTGGCGGCAACGTTTCAAGTCGCACTATTAAATTTGCCGATGGCTCTACAAAAACCTTAGGTTTTATGTTGCCTGGCGAGTACACCTTCAACACCGCAGACAAAGAACTAATGGAAATAACAGCAGGAGACTTGGATGTTTTGTTACCGAATTCAGAATGGCAAGCAATTAAGGGCGGTGAATCTTTTGATGTACCGGCCAATACCGCGTTCACTGTAAAGATCAAAACTCCAACCGATTATATTTGCTCATTCATTAAATAGGCGCGTGGAAAAAGTCGCCATTTTTGTTGATGTACAAAATATTTATTACACCACTAAGCAAAGCTACCAACGCCATTTCAACTACAACGCATTTTGGACTCAGGCTACTGCCGATCGTATCGTAATAGCGGCCTATGCCTATGCCATCGACAAGGGCGACAGCAAACAGCAAGGTTTCCAGCAGATTCTGAGGAATATCGGCTTTGAAGTTAAGCTAAAACCCTACATTCAACGCAGTGACGGCACCGCTAAAGGCGATTGGGATGTAGGCATTACCATTGATGTGCTTGATCATGCCAGACAAGTGGATACCATCATCCTATTGTCGGGTGATG
Organism: Methylobacter sp.; assembly: GCA_028712225.1. GTDB lineage: Bacteria > Pseudomonadota > Gammaproteobacteria > Methylococcales > Methylomonadaceae > JABFRC01. The sequence continues at coordinate 22,539 of JAQTQN010000011.1, read as the reverse complement.
GTGACTTTGACCTACTGCTGAGCAAAGCTCGTAATGTTTATGGCGTCACTACGGAAGTATATGGTGTGCCGGGATTAACGGCCCCTTCCCTGATCAACGCGGCGAATCGCTTCATCCCTATCGACCACCAACTGTTACTGTAAACCAACTATTTAACAATCACTTACATAATTTTATTTACCTTTAATCTTCGGACACTATCTTGATTTCTACCGCTAATATCACCATGCAATTCGGGGCAAAACCCCTGTTTGAAAACGTCTCTGTCAAATTTGGCGACAACAATCGTTACGGCCTAATCGGCGCCAACGGTTGCGGCAAATCGACCTTCATGAAAATCTTGAGCGGCGACTTGGAACCCTCAGCAGGAAACGTCAGCATTGGCCCCCATGAGCGTTTGGGTAACTTGCGCCAGGACCAATTCGCCTATGAAGATAAACGCGTGCTGGACGTGGTGATGATGGGACACGCCGAGATGTGGGCAGCCATGTCGGAACGCGACGCCATCTACGCCAATCTGGAAGCCACCGAAGACGACTACATGCATGCCGCGGAGCTTGAAGCCGTGTTCGCAGAATACAACGGCTATACCGCCGAAGCCCGAGCGGGTGAGCTATTACTGGGGCTGGACATTCCGCTGGAACAACATAATGGCCCAATGAGTGCGGTGGCACCAGGCTGGAAACTACGGGTATTACTGGCTCAGGCCCTGTTTTCAAATCCTGACATATTGTTGTTGGATGAGCCCACCAACAACCTGGACATCAACACCATTCGCTGGCTTGAAGATATGCTGAACCAGCGCAATTGCACCATGATCATCATCTCGCATGATCGCCACTTTTTAAACAGCGTCTGCACCCACATGGCCGATATGGACTACGGCGAGCTGCGCGTTTATCCCGGTAACTATGATGACTACATGATTGCGGTTACTGAAGTGCGTGAACGCTTGTTGGCCGGCAACGCCAAGAAAAAAGCCCAGATTGCCGAGCTGCAAACTTTCGTCAGCCGCTTCTCGGCAAATGCTTCCAAAGCCAAACAAGCCACCTCACGCGCCAAGCAACTGGATAAAATCAAACTGGATGAAGTTAAACCTTCCAGCCGGGTTAACCCGTTTATCCGCTTTGACCAAACCAAAAAACTGCACCGTTTAGCACTGGAAGTGCAAAATGTAAGCAAAGGTTATGGCGATGCGCCTTTATTCAAAAACCTGAATCTAATGCTGGCCGTTGGCGAACGCGTTGCGGTAATTGGCCCAAACGGTATTGGTAAATCCACCCTACTGAAAACGCTGGTCGGCGACTTAAAACCGGATACCGGTGAAGTCAAGTGGTCAGAAAACTCCGAAGTGGGTTATTTTGCTCAAGACCATGCCGAAGACTTTGCTGAAAACATTTCCTTGATTGAATGGATGGGGCAATGGCGCAAAGAAACAGACGACGACCAAGCCATACGCGGTACTTTGGGGCGCTTATTGTTCAGCGCAGACGACATCTATAAATCTGTAAAAGTCATCTCCGGTGGTGAACAAGGCCGTATGCTGTTCGGCAAACTGATCCTGCAAAAGAACAACATCATGGTGATGGATGAGCCGACCAACCATTTGGATATGGAATCGATTGAATCGCTCAATACCGCCTTGGAAAACTATCCCGGCACGTTGATTTTCGTCAGTCATGACCGTGAGTTTGTATCATCCCTGGCAACCCGCATTATCGAACTAACCCCCAACGGCATTGTTGATTTCAATGGTAGCTATGAAGATTACCTAAGCAGCCAAGACATCAAATAAAGCTAAATCAGGTAAGCTGAGTTGTAACAAATGCACCAACATTAAGCGCTTTGCCTAATGTTGGTAGCAACCCAACCTGCAAAATTATCCGGCTTGTTTATCCCGGTTAATCAAAAAGTACACCGCTGGAATCACCAGTAAAGAAAACAGCGTTGATGCAAAGATTCCAAAGATAAAACTCCACGCCAACCCGGAAAAGATCGGGTCCAAAATAATCACCAACGCGCCGAACATGGCGGCTCCCGCAGTTAAGAAGATCGGTCGCAAGCGAATTGCACCGGCTTCAATCAAAGCTTCTGCCAACGTGGTATCAGGGCGGACACGAATGCGTTCAATAAAGTCGATCAATATGATGGAGTTACGCACCACAATCCCGGCCAAAGCGATCATGCCGATCATCGCAGTGGCGGTGAAATAAATCGGATTGGGATAGTCCCCGATTGGCGCTGCGAATAAATTAAGCAGCCAGAAGCCGGGCATGATGCCGATAACCGTCAGCGGGATGGCAATCATCATCACCAGCGGCACCGACAGCGAGCCGGTTTGCCCCACCAACAGCACGTAAATCATCACTAATGCAGCCGCAAACGCCAAGCCCAAATCGCGAAAGACATCGACGGTAATTTTCCACTCGCCTTCGCCCGCCAATTCAGCACGATAGCTTGCCGGTAAAGGCCGCTCGTCCATGGCATCATTCAAGTCAAACACCGCCTCTACCGGGCTGCGACCTGCCATTTGCGCAATCACGTAACTCACCCGTTGCAAGTTTTTGTGATAAATAGGCTGATTTTCAGTTTCCAGGGTTGCCGTACCGATTTCTCCCAGCGGCACCAATTCACCTTGGCTGGTTTTTACCCGCAAAGCCAATAAATCGGCTACCGAAGAACGCTGGGCGCGGGGAATTTGTAAAACAATCTCCAAGGGTTGACGCTCGCTATCTTCATGGACAATACCGACAGTCTGGCCTGCAACCGCCATGCGCAACGTCTGTGCAACTTGGGCAACATTGATGCCCGATAAAGCCGCCTTTTCGCGATCGAGTTTAAAGTGAACTTTGTCGTGAGGTGCTTCTGAATAATCATCAACATCAACCACGCCTTCGGTTTTCTCCATGTCCGCGCGAAGCCTTTTAGATACTGTAATCAAATCGGCAACACTGGCTTCAGGCGGCCCGTAGACTTCAGCGACCAAATCTGAAAGCACTGGCGGCCCTGGCGGTGTTTCAACAATTTTTAAATTAGCACCAAATTGCTTGCCGATGCGTTCGATTTCCGGCCGAATTCTCAAGGCAATTTCGTGCGATTGCTGCTCGCGTTTATCTTTGGACAATAAACTGATTCTAACCTCACCGACATTGCCGCCAGTGCGCAGATAGTAATGCCGAACCATGCCGTTAAAATCCATCGGCGATGCCAAACCGGTGTAGCTTTCATAATCGGTGACTTCGTTGACGGTGGCCAAATATCTGCCCAGCGCATGCGCTACTTCGTCGGTTTGCTCCAAGGCTGTGCCGGCGGGCATATCAATGACAATTTGCAGCTCGTTTTTATTGTCGAACGGCAATAACTTAAGCGGCACCGCGCGAGTTACCGCCAGCATGGTCGAGCCGACAAAAGCGATAAACACCACCAGCAAAAACCATTTAGCGCGGCTTGGGGTTGCAATCAGAGGCCCTAAAGACGCTTGGTACCAACGATAAACGGTACTGTCCTTAATGTCGTTGCTTTGATCATCGCCATGACTGCCATATTCACCTTGCAGCAACTTGTAACTGGCCCAAGGCGTGACCGAAAAAGCCACAATCAAAGACACAATCATCGCTATCGGCACATTAAACGCCATCGGCGCCATATACGGTCCCATCATGCCGGTGATAAAAAACATCGGCAAAAACGAGACGATCACTGCGAAAGTCGCCAAAATAGTGGGCGGCCTGACTTCATCCACCGCTGTCAACAAGGCTTGCAACGGCGATTCTTTAGCCATTTTGTAATGACGATGGATGTTTTCCACATCGACAATCGGATCGTCCACCAACAACCCTAACGATAAAATCAACGCAAACAAGGTTACCCGGTTGATGGTGTAACCGGACAAATAATCCAGCAATAGGGTCAACGCCAACACCATCGGCACAGCAATCGAAACAATAAAAGATTCTTTCGGGCCCAGCGTAAAAGCCAGCAGCACAACGATAATAACAATCGCAAAACTTAAATGTTTAACCAGCTCATTCACTTTGTGATTAGCGGTTTCGCCGTAGTCACGGGTAATAGTTAACAGCAGATCATCAGGAATCAGTGTGCCGTGCAATTCCTCTGCTTTGGCAATCACCGCCTCGGCCACCTGCACAGCATTACTGCCTTTGCGCTTGGCAATGGCGACCGTCACCATGGAGCGCTCTTCGCCAACTTGCGGCTGAGTTCCAGCCGCTTTACCTACGGTCGGCATATTTTCAACACCTGGACCAAAACCAATACGGGTGTAATGATCGACATCCGCCGGGCCATCTTCAATACGCGCGACATCACGCAAATACACCGGCTTACCGGCAACGCTTTTAATCACCGTGGCACCGACTTCATCGGCGGAACCGAAATGGGGGCCCGCTTCCAGTACTAACTGTTGATTGCCGCGCTCGAAACTGCCAGCTTGCAAATTGACATTGGCATTGGCTAAGGCCTGACTGATTTCCAGCAGCGTGACGTCATGCGCAGTCAACTTGCCGGGGTCGGCGTAAATAGACACTCGCCGCGGCTCACCGCCAACCACCCAGCTTTTCCCAACGTCATCAATGCTTCTTAGCCCGGCAATCAACTCATCAGCAACGCGGCGCAGGCTCATAGCATCATGCGCTTGGCTTTGTGAAGATAAGGTTAGCAACACGATAGGCACATTATCAATTTCAACCGGCGACATTTTCCAACCGGACACACCGGCTGGAATAATGTTCTGATTGGACATGATCTTGTCCCAGGTTTTGGTCAGGCTATTTTCAAGATTTTCACCAACGTAGTAACGCACTGTCACCAACGCTGAGCCAGGTTTGGATATGGAATACACATATTCCACGCCCTGCAATTGCTTAAACAGCATTTCCAAGGGTGTTGATACCAATTTTTCGACTTCTTCGCTTGACGCGCCGGGGTACTCAATCAGCACATCCATCACCGGCACGACAATTTGCGGATCTTCTTCGCGCGGGGTCAAGATCAGCGCCGCTGCTCCCGCTATTAGGGAGATAATCAGAAACAATACTGACAGTTGCGAGGTGGTAAAAAGCTCGACAATTTTTACCGTCAAACCGCGTTTATTGGGCTGTTGTTGCTCATCCATCAGTTCACCTCACCCGTTGAGACCAACACGGTTTCACCGGCATGCAAGCCAGACAACACTTCAACTTGCTCTTCATAAATTTTGCCAATTCGGACATGGCGCATCATCGGCTTACCGTCAACCAACACTTTAACCACCTCTAATTGGCCAATATGCTGCACTGCCCTGAGGGGAATCAATAATGCTTCATGTTGGCTACAGGCTTGTTCTAACCAGCCGTATTGCCCCGGCTGTAAGCCTTCAGTAGCAGGCAAAGCGACTTTAATCAATTGCGTGCGGGTTTGCGGATCGATTTCAGGGGTGATTTCATCAATTTGCCCGGTGATTTTTTGTCCCAACGTATCAATACGCACACTAACGCCCATACCGGTTTGATAGCTGCCCGCACAACTGGCCGGAACCGCCGCTTCTAAGCGCAGCCCTTGTATTGTTTGCATGGTGACGACCGGCACACCCGGTAAACCCATATCTCCGGGTTCTTGAAGACGTTTAATCACAATACCGTCAAACGGCGCGCGTAAACTGGCATCATCCAAATGCGTTCTAATTTCGTTTGCAGCACTGGCCGCCTGATTGGCAGCGGCTTGTGCCTGTTTGGCTGCGGCAACCACAACATCATAATTCTGCCGAGTGGCAGCTTCTTTGCTGTACAAGCTTTTAATACGTTGTTCATCTGCTTTAGCCCTTTCAGCCTGTGCCATCGCTCCAGCTAACCCGGCTTGAGCAGCATTTGTCTGGGCGTGAATATCTCGCTCATCAAGCTTGGCGATCAGGTCGCCTTTTTTCACTTTATCTCCGGCATTAACTTTGATTTCGATAATGCGCGCAGTCATTTTCGGGGCAATATTCGCTACCGTTCGTGAATGCACCGCACCCGGCCAAGCCAATATATCGTCCAATTGTTTTTGTTCGACCAGTGCAGTTGTATAACCTGCCGAATTAGGGGCTGACTGAGATTGCATCAAACCGGGTTCGACTTTATCGTTAAAGCCACCTTCCATGAATATTAGCAACAACACCATACCGACCACGGCAGCCAATAGGCTGAAAAGTTTTTGCTTATTTGGAGATTGATTCATTGTTAAGATTCCAGTTGAGTGTTGCGTTCTGTTTTCGTTTCACTGCTAACGGATAAGGCAATGATAATGTAGGAGCGGGCCATGCCCGTGATTTTTTTGTATCGTTTGCGGGCATGGCCCGCCCCCTACCTCTTTATTGGTTAAGCTCGCCAATAGCCTGTTTCAATGCAGTTTCTGCCGTTAAGGCGTCGTAATGGGCGGTGATGGTATTGGCGTGCGCTTTATTGCGAGCCGCTTCCGCTTCAAGATAACGGGTGACGGTGACGGTATCTGCCCGGCGTTGTTCGTTGACCAATCTTAATGCCTCATCTGCCGCGCTTACCGACGCTTCGGTTACCCGCAATCTTGCCAGCGCTTCTTGTAATTTGAGATGGGCAGTCTTCACATCTTGCTCAATGTTCAATCGGGTTTTACGCTCTGTTTCCCGCGCTTGGGCTGCTTTCCGCTCGGCAGCGCTGACCCTGTTTTTAGTATTAAAACCGGAGAACAAGTCCATTTCCACACTTACTCCAGCCGTCACATTGTCTTGGCTACTGGAAAAACCGGGATCCTGGCTATCTTGGCCGTAACTGACAAACGCATCGGCTCTGGGTAAATAAGCACCCTGCTCGCCTCTTATTTGCCGCTCACTCATTTCTACTTGTTTAATCGCCGCTTGTAATTCCGGACGTTGTGCCAACGCTTGGTTGAGCAACTCTGTAAACGAAGTGGATAATGCCGGAACTGGCAACGTCGCAGGAGCAAGTAAACTAAAGCTCTCCTCAGTCGCCAACCCTAACAAAGTTTTAGCACTGACCAACGCCAATTCAATGCCGTTAGCGGTTCTGATTTGATTCTCTTGGGCTTCGGCCAGTTTTACTTCCAACGAAAGGACATCCGCTTTCAGTGCAGTGCCCGCAACATACTGTTTACGGGTTTGATCGAGCTCACTGGTTACCGCCGTAATAGAATCATTAGCGACCTTTTGCGCCTCAATGGCAGCCAAGTAACCGTAATATGTCGCTGTAACCATTTCCACCAGACTGTTGCGCATGGCCGCGTGTTCCAACTCGGCAACAGCCACACCCAACTCCGCCGCTTTGCTTTGGTAATAATCTTGCCCGCCACGGAATAAAGACAATTTACCCATGATTTCCGGGCGAAAATTTTGCCGGTAACCGGGACTGTTAATACTGTTTATAGATGCTGGATCAAACTGCCGTTGCGCCACCGCCATGGAAAAAACCTGCACGGGGTTATTTGAATGTTGATAACCGACTTTGGCGGTTATTTGCGGGTAAAAAGCCGATAAGGCTTCACCCAATTGCGCGTCGGCCTGGCCAATACGTTCATTGGCAATCTGCACATCGGGATTGTTGGCGAGCGCATAAGTAATGGCTTGATCCAAAGTAAATACCTGCCGGCTGGCTGCTTTGCGCACCAACTCCTCAGCACTAACGGTAGTTACCGCACAAACCACCAGTAATCCTACAAGCAGTTGTTTTAATGTAGCTTTACGCATAACTCCACCTTGAATTTAATGCACACACCTTACTGACGGAATTAGTCAGTAAAACTATTGCCGAGTAATTTAGCAGATGCTAATATACTTTTCAAACATTGTCTTAATCTGTAGCCTGGGTGATGTTTCACATTGTTGTTAATTATAAAAAATCATCAGAGGACTATATCATGGCTCGAATAGTAGTGTTAGGCGCCGGCATAGGCGGCGTACCTATGGCTTATGAAATGAAAGAAACTGTCGGCAAACATCACGATGTCATCGCAATTTCCGACTCCCCCACTTTCCATTTTGTACCCTCCAATCCCTGGGTTCCACCTAAATGGCGGACGCCGGAAGAATTAAAAATTGAACTGGCACCGGTCTTCAAAAAGAAAGGCATCGAGTTTATTCAAAAAGCAGCCACAAAAGTTGATGCTGCCAATAATCAGGTGCAACTGGCGGATGGCTCTAACGTCGCTTACGATTACCTGATTATCGCTACCGGCCCTCGTTTGGCATTTGACGAAGTCCCTGGCATGGGACCCGAAGGCTATACCTCATCGGTTTGCCACGTCGATCACGCTGCAGTTGCCGCGCAAGACTGGGAAAAATTCATGGAAAATCCCGGCCCTATCGTCATTGGCGCCGTTCAGGGCGCTTCTTGTTTCGGCCCGGCTTATGAATATCTGATGGTATTGGAAACTGAGCTGCGTAAACGTAAAATACGCGACAAAGTACCGATGACGTTTGTCACTTCCGAGCCTTACATCGGCCATTTAGGTCTGGGCGGCGTTGGCGACACCAAAGGCATGATGGAAAGTGCATTGCGTGAAAAATCCATCAAATGGATCGTAAATGCCAAAGTGGATAAAATCGAAGATGGCATGATGTTCGTGACTGAAGTCGATGAAGACGGCAAAGAAAAGAAAAAACACGAATTGCCATTCAAACATTCAATGATGCTACCGGCTTTTACCGGTGTCGATGCAGTACGTCATTCAGGTGCAGAAGGCCTTACCAATCCACGCGGCTTTGTTATTGTTGACGAACATCAACGCAACAAAACTTTCAAAAACATTTACTCAGTTGGCGTGTGCGTGGCCCTTCCTCCCGTTGAAGCTACTCCCGTGCCCACCGGCACACCCAAAACGGGTTACATGATTGAATCCATGGTAACCGCCACCGCACACAATATAGCCGCTGAATTGGCAGGCAACGAACCGTTCCATATCCCCACGTTGAATGCGTTATGTCTGGCTGATTTTGGTGATTCCGGCGTGGCCTTCTTAGCGATGCCGCAAATCCCGCCACGCAACACTACTTGGTCGTCGGAAGGTAAATGGGTGCATCTGGCTAAAATCGGTTTTGAAAAATATTTCATGCGTAAAATCAGAAAAGGTATCAGCGAGCCTTTCTATGAAAGATCCATGCTTAAAATGATGGGTGTACTTCGTTTAAAGGGGCACTAAACATGACCATAGATAGAGTAGTAATGGCTGTTGCCGGCAGCTTTATCTTAATCAGCTTGGTATTGGCGCATTTTCATCATCAAAACTGGTTGTGGTTTACCGCATTTGTCGGTGCAAACTTACTGCAATCGGCATTCACCGGCAAATGTCCAATGGTGATTCTTTTGAAAAAAATGGGAATTAAACCGGGGTCTACGTTCTAAAATATTAACTTTCAGCACTGACGGGGGCGGCCAGTGAACAACGGGCCGCCCCCACAATTTACCGGCATGACGACGTCGTGCTTAAGAATCTACCGCTGGCGTAGTTATTGTCCGTAACAAAGCCAGCGCCCCTTGATAGTCTGATTCATCAATTTTCTGCATAAACATTGCATATCGGCTAGCCAGCTTTGTTTGTAGTAAATCGGCATTTTCCCGCACTAAGTCACCGGCCTTGGCCTTGGCCTTGGCATTGGCTTCGGTTAGTTGTTTTTCTAACGTAGTAAGCAGCTGCTTTTCTAGTTCCGGATCGATAGTTTGATCAGTGTTTATATTCCGTAGCGCTTCATCTGGCAAGGCATGGATTGCTATTCTCAACTGCATTAACTCATGGTCACACTGCCGAGCCAATTCTAAACATTCTTCGAGTTTAGAATGTTCGCGCAAGGCATTTTCCAGCTTGCTCGCCACCTCTGAAACGCGACGGGCCCCCAGCAATCCTGCAACGCCGTTTAAACCATGAGTCAAGCGCTGTGCCTGTTGCATATCGGCATCGACCAAGCTTTTCTGTACCAGCTTCATATCGTCACTATGCATGTTGGCGAACTTCCGCAAAAGCGGCAAGTGTTTGGTGATGTCGCCCTTGACGATAACCATGGATTGCAGAACTTCCAATTCAGGACTATTCAGAGCCGGATTATCCGCATTACTCGTAGATGAGCGGACAGCACCAGCCCGGCCATCAACATCTCTCGAAAGACGCTGATGATCCTGCCGTGATAGCCACCGCAGCAACTTAGCGTAAAGCAAGGCGGGAACCACCGGTTTGGCGACAAAATCATTCATGCCGGCCTCTAAACAAGCCCGTCGATCATCGTCGAAGGCATTAGCCGTCATCGCCAGAATAGGTAACGATGCATAACCAGGCTCATTTCTTATCGCTTTGGTTGCAGTCAGTCCATCCATTTCCGGCATTTGCACATCCATTAACACCAAATCATAGTTATTTGCATACACCTTCTCCAAGGCGATACGACCATTTTTAGCGGTATCCACCGACAAACCAACGGCGTGCAGTAATTCCAAAGCCACTTCACGGTTAATTTCATTATCCTCCGCCAACAACAGACGGGTACCGGCAAACTTGTGGCGCAACACCACGTCAGCATCAGCAGATTTTTCTATAGCGTCGGAAACCATCTGTACACGCCCTCGCTGCAATCGGGCGGTAAACCAAAAGGTACTACCTTGGCCCAAAGTGCTTTGCGCACCCGCCTCACCACCCATCATGGCTGCTAATCGCCGAGTGATAGTTAATCCTAATCCTGTGCCGCCATATTTTCGGGTAGTAGAAATATCGGCCTGTGAGAAAGCGTCAAAAAGCATAGGCAGATTGTCTTCTGCGATACCGATGCCGGTGTCTTGAACCTCAAATCGTATCAGTAAACCTTGGCTATTTTCTTCCAACAGCGTCGCGGATAACCGGATAGTGCCTTGCTCGGTAAATTTAACCGCATTGCCGGCAAAATTGAGTATGGCTTGACGTAGCCGAGTGGGATCACCACGTAACCAAAAAGGTACATGATCGATATCCACTTCAATAGCCAACCCTTTGTTTTTAGCCTGTTCGTTAAGCAACGATCGAACATGATCCAGAACCGCTCCCAAGGCAAATTCTGTATGTTCCAATTCTAATCGACCGGCTTCAATCTTCGATAGATCCAAAATATCATTGATAATTGACAACAGATGTTGAGCAGCGGAATCGATTTTGTTTAGACGATCGCCCTGTTCCGCAGTGTGAATACCCTGGCGCATAAGATAAGCCAGCCCAATAATGGCATTCATCGGTGTACGAATTTCATGACTCATATTGGCCAGAAAAGCGCTCTTGGCCTGATTGGCGGTATCCGCCAGGATACGAGCTGCCACCAAATCTTGGGTACGGGTCGCAACCAATTCTTCCAGATGATGCCGGTAGTGCCCCAGTTCTTCATTAATACGCTTTTTCTCGGTTATATCTTCCTTCACCGCCACGTAATGGGTGATAGCACCATCCCCCTGCCGAATAGGCGTCACGACTGCAAATTCCACAAATTCGCTGCCATCCTTACGTTTATTTAAAAACTCACCTTTCCAGGTTTTACCGTGACTGACGGTATCCCACAGGGCAACATAGGTTTGATCCGGCGTTTTGCCGGTATGCAAAATACGCGGATTTTGTCCAATTACTTCTTCACGGGTGTAACCGGTGGTGCTTACAAATGCTTCGTTGACGTATTCAATCTCAGCATTTAGATTGGTAATGACGATACTTCCAGGGCTCTGCTCGACGGCTTGGGCAAGCTTACATAGTTCCTGCTCATTGCGTTTACGCTCAGTAATATCCATATTAATACCTAACAGACGTACCGGATTTCCCTGAGCATCGTATTGAGCGTGCCCTTTACTGATCAACCAGCGGACCTCGCCCGACGCCATAGTCATGCGATATTCGACATCAAACGGTTCACCACGAGCGATTTTGGTAGCCAACTGAGCGTCAATGAGTGGTAAATCCTCTGGATGCACAAGAGCTCGCCAATCGTCGTTATTCTTCAGACTCCCGGCTGCAACACCGTATAGACGCTCACATTCAGGCGACCAATAATTCTGATTGTTAACAATATCCCAATCCCAAATTCCAACATTTGCACTCTCCTGCGCCATCAATAACCGTTGTTCGCTATTTTGTAGTGCAGTATTTGCCTGCTCTGCCCTAGTCTTGGCGGCAAAAGCATCTTCCATTAGATTAAGAGCTGCAATTTGGGCTTGACGCTGCGCTTTCAGGGCCGATGCTTGATTTTCCAATAGCGCCTGCTCAGCAAATTTGCGAGCAGTGATGTCTTGAAAGGAGCCATGTAGAAAAATAATTGAGCCATCTTCAGCGCGATTGGCATTACCTCGGACAATCACCCACCCACGACTACCGTCTGAACGGATCACTTCGGCATCGCATTCATAGGAAATGCCATACACAAGACATTTTTCGAACATATCGGCTAACAATGACCAGCTTTCCGGGGTGAAATATTGCAGAAAGTCAGCATACTCAGCCGCAGGTAGTGATAAGTCTCGACCCAAAATGCGGTAGATCTCATCCGAGCAAGTTGTTTTATTGGTGTTGACATCAAAATGCCAGCTGCCGATACCCGCAAGACTTTGTGCTTCTTTTAGAGCCAATCGACTATTAGATAATGCTGCTTCAGTTTGCTTGCGCCCCTCGATGTCTTCAATCACTGAAATAAAATAGTCAGGGCTAAAATCGGGCTTTCGCACTAAGGCAACAGTGATGTTAACCCAAATTAAATGACCGGCTTTATGTACATAGCGCTTTTCCATCGAATAAGAAGGAATATCGCCAGCCAGAACGCGTTGCGACAGATTTAAATCCAGTTGCAGGTCTGCGGGGTAACTAATAGCTTGAAAAAGTTCACCAAGAAGTTCCTTCTGGCTATAACCTACAATATCGCAGAGTTTTTGATTGACTTGCAGCCAACGACCGTCCGGTGATACCAGCGCAATACCCACGGCGGCTTGTTCAAAAGTAACTTGATAATTGATATTGGCTTGAATGATTTTTTCGTTGGCTTTAAGCAGATCAGTCAATGTGACGTCGTTTTTTTGTTGTTGAAAGCGCAAACGTTCCTGAGCATCGCTAAATAAATAGCCGATCACCAAAAACAAGCCTAGTGAATATAGATTTGAAGGCTGTTCGATAGCCCAGCCCAATTGGGGCGGCATAAAAAAAAACCATACCAAACAAGCACTCAATAAGGTGCTGACCACACCACCTGACAAGCCACCATAACGCGCACTAAAAAATACCGCAGGAAAAAACAGAAACCACACAAAGGGTGCAAGCCGCGGCCACAGCATCCACTGCAATACCAAAGCTTGTAGGGGTAACAGCACGGCGACGAATAATATTCGCTTCATTTGCTGTCGCCAGTGGTTGTAGGAATGTCAATAAAGCTGAGCGAATAAGGGAGTGGGTGTCCAAGTTGGCGAGACAACTCATTAACTTGTTTTTTTAATTCGACCATTTCCAGCTCTCGCCCAACCATAGCGCGGTTAAAACGTTCAAGCTCATCATTGCGTCTGAGTAGCTCGTTCTCTGCTATTTTGCGTTTAGTGATTTCGCGCGCAAAACCAACCGTGCCGATGATTTTTCCGTCAAGTTCAACAGGCGATTTGTAAGTTTCGATCCACAAACGCCGTCCAGCTTCCGTAATTTCCTCTTCGATCATCTTAGCTTGACCGCTCTCAAGCACAGCTCGGTCATCTGCACGATAGTGCTCGGCTAATTCAGGCGCCCAGTAATCCAGATCTGACTTACCAATAAGGTCGTCGGTATTAACTACATTGGCTACTTTGGCATATGCCTTATTGGCAGCAATAATGTTGCTGTCGCGGTCTTTTAACCAAACCATGAAAGGAAAAGTGTCAAGTAACGCGCGTTGATAGCGCTCGCGTCTGCGAAGAATATCCTCGGCTATCCTGCGTTCGGTGATGTCGTAATGAGTGATCAAAAACTCGTTACCAAGCTTAATTCCGGAAATCAACACATCACGAATGTCACCATGCTTGCAAGTGATGCGATATTCCATTTGCTCAATGTCGGTATTTTGCAAAATTGCACGCTCGACAGCCATGCCCCAAGCCTGCATTACAGAGCGCCGGTAATCAGGATCCGGATAAGCTAACGGCCACCATGCGTCTGATGTGGGTATATCTTTGACAGTAAAGCCAAAGGTATTGATAAAGCGCTCATTGATAGCAACTACAACACCGTCCTGGGCAATGATAGCCAATGGCATTGGCATCATGGTAAAGAGCGATCGAAAACGTTGTTCACTGTTTTTCAGCTCCATTTCGGCGTGCTTGCGCTCAGTGATGTCGCGGGAAATACCAAAAATCCCGGTGACATTACCCTCTGCGTCCATTAATGGCCCATTGGTAGCGTAGAAAACCCGCTCCCCGTCAGGCATATCGAGCACTTCCTCCTGAGATTGTATTTGATGGGTAGCAATAACCTGCTTGCCAACTTTCATGAGCCTTTCAGCCTGTTCTGCCGGGAAGATATACCGGTCATCACGACCCAGCACTTCTTCGGCTGACTTGCCAACGAACCGGCAAGCGGCAGGATTAAACAGGGTATAACGGCCCTCCAGATCCTTAGCAAAAATAGCGTCATTCGAGCTCTCGGCAATGGCACCCAGTAAATTTAATGCCTGTAGCCGCTCCTCTTGTGACTGCTGTATAGATCGTGCTAAAGCAAGTTGCTGGCCTTGGCGTAACAGGTAAAAACCGGCAACACTCATAAAAAGCGTGACTAGCCCGGCAAAACTTATCCAGGCAGAATCATCAGCAACCCCTGCATATAAATCGGCTTGATCTAATTTAGCCAATAATGTCCAGTCAGTATCGTCGATAGCGTGTACTACACCAATGGTGGGGATGCCTCGATAATCGACACCTTCGACAACGCCGTCGCTTGAAACATCGCCACGCAGTGCTTGCGCTGCCAGGAGCTTTTCAGTGGTTATGGGCAGCGTTAGATTTGACGTGGATGGTTGACGAAAGCGTAAATCGTTAAGGTAAAGCACTTGATCGCCATCACGACAAAACAATAAAATTTCGCCACTAGCACTAGGCAGCGGCCAAGTTTGTAGTTTGGGCATCAGCCAATCCGACAAATTAGAATGTAAAACAATAATGGGGACGGGCCCAGGTAATGCAGTCAGCGGTACGATAAAATCCATCCATATTTGACCGGCTGCATCACGAGCCGGGCCGATTCGCTGAAAATTACGGCCTGCTATCGCTTTAGCAACTGCAGGTTGGAAATCTGGGCTTAGGGCAAGCGGGGCCTTGCTGGATCCCCATAATCGATTGCCTTGAACATCGAATAAACTGACCGCGGCAAAACCATAGGTAGCGGCGAATTGTTCCAGTCGTTTTTGTAATTGTTGGCCGCTTTGCAGATCACCAGCCCCTTGCCAGCGCTGGAAGTGCTCGGCAAAAAAGCTACTGGTTTGAACAAAATCAACATTGCGTTGCCTCTCCTTGAGCCAATCAATAACTTCTATGGCCTTTAAATCGGCAATAGCTTGCAGCTTGGCGATCTCTGTTTGCTTGTGATGCGTGCGGGTATTAATAACGCTGGTGACGGTGAACAGTAAGATGATCACCACCAAAAGTAGAAAGGGGAAACTGAACCACCGTGATGTGTTAGGAATGTCGGTAAAAACATCAACACTACCTACCCAGCGCAACATCAATCCGTACAGCAGTACTGTTGTTATACCAACAAATAACCAACCCTTAAGCATGCTAATCCAAATAAGCCGCTCAGGATCAGTGATGAAAATTTGCATCAACTGATCAGACAACAATACCCACAAAGCCGCGAATACCGCGTACACCAAAACCACTGAAACAATACCGCTATGACTAGCTGATTTAGGCCTGGATATTCTTGATAATGAATTTATAGGCATATCTAAATGATTCCTTTAGCAAGTTTTACGCGTACCTGGCGCTTTTATTTGCAAACAATGTCGAGACCATCAATGCTGCATTTGGCACCTTCTAAAAGCAGTCGACGCGGATGAAATGCCTCGGCAGTTGGTTGGTTGGTGATCGTTAACATGCCCGCTTCCGGTAACTGTTCGCATATTAGCCTCAGCATGCCGACCTCGCCTTCCGGAGTTAACGAGTCAAAGGCTTCTTGCACTAAAATCCATTTTGGTTTGTACAGCAGTAACCGCACCATGCCTAAACGCTGTTGTTGCTCGCGCGACAATACTTTTTCCCAAGTGTCGGATTGATCAAGCTGAGAGATTAAATCCGGCAACCCGGCTAATGAAAGGGCTTGCTCAAGTTCGGCTTGGCTAAAAGCATCACCGGAGGCAGGATAATTAATTGCTGAACGTAAGCGGCCCGCACGTAAATAAGGCCGAGGAGGCATGAAAAACATCGGCTCGCCATCGGGTAATTCAATACAACCGGAACCCCAGGGCCAAAGCCCGGCAATGGCCTTGAATAACTTGCCTCCGATAGCAGTATCACCAGTAATTAATATATGCTCGCCTCGATTAATTTCGGCGTTAATCCCAGCAACAATAATTTCATCCTTGGAGTTACAAATGCTTAAATCGATAAATCGCAAAACTGACTGTTCCGGTTTTTCTAAACGAATACGTTGCGGATGCTGCATTGATAATTGATCATCTAAGGCTTCCAGGGCTTTGTTAAGCCCCAACACCCGTTCAACCGAGGCTCGCCATTCGGCAATTTTAGCCAAGTTATCAACAGGCCAAGACAAGGCGGCTGCCATTTGTTGGAATGACTGGGCAGACTGCATCAGCGCACCTAATAGAATATCGCCATGAATATAGCGAGGTGCGGCCACCAGCACCGGAAATGCCATCGACAAGACCGAATAACCGGATGAAAATTTAAAAATATTGGCCCATGCGATGGTTTGCCGATTCCAGGCACAGACAATATCCTGAAACAGTTTGCGAAACCGTTGTTGCTCATTGGCTTCACCATGTACCAACGCAATAGCCAGGGAATTTTCGCGGGCATTGACTAATCCATAGCGAAAATTGGCTTCCATGGTTTGCCTGTCATCGGTTGCCTCGGTCAAGTGTCGGCCTATCCACCAGCCTAAAATCGAAGCACTGGTCGCGTATATCAATGCGAGCCAGACTAAATGCCCGTAGATAGGAATTGAAAAGCCAAACAAATCCAGGGTAACCACATCTGATAGCGTCCACAGAATTTTGGTAAAGCTACCCAGCAATAACAGGCTATAAACTGACGAATGACAAAGATCAATCGCCGATTCGGTGGCGATACGCACATCTTCGGCAATACGACCATCGGGGTTATCGTGTTTACCGACCACATGTATCACCTGAAAATGTCGTCCTTTGTCCATCCATCGACCGATCAGGCGATCTGTAAGCCAGTTGCGCCAATCTAACTGTAAGCGGCGCTTGACTTGAAAATGTGTGGTAGTAACCACAATATTGGCAATAAAAATCAGTACTACCAAGCCTATCTGCATATATAAACCGGACATAGAGTGCTGGTCCAATGCATTAAATAATGCCGCACTCCACTCGGTAATCACTACCGCAATCACAATTTGCAGCACTGTCAGTACAAACAAAGCCAAACTAAATTTGCGAATGGTACATTTGTGCTCAGAATGCCAGAATGGACCAGCCAATTTTATAAACTGAATAAAAAATCCGTTTGGGTCGATCATGTTCTTTTGCCTCCTCGTTGATTTTTTTAGTCAAATCATAGCTCAAAAGCCCTATTAAACCGAACATAGAACGATTAGAACCATTGCAATCATTATTGAGGCTTGGATTATGAACACTTCATTGATCAATAAAAAAACGACTTCTAATGACACTTCACCATTAATTACAGCGCTGTGCGAACCCAGCATTTACGAACATGAGATCAGCACTATCAACTTGATTGAAACCCACATTTCCTGGGTACTGTTAACCGGCCGATACGCGTATAAAATCAAAAAACCTGTTAACTTTGGATTTCTGGATTTTTCGACGCTGGAGAAACGGCTTTTTTGTTGTCAGGAAGAGCTAAGGCTTAACCGGCGTTTGGCGGCCGAATTGTATCTTGAGGTAGTACCGATAACCGGGCAGCCGGATCATCCCAAACTGGGTGGTTCGGGCGAAGCGTTCGAATACGCCGTTAAAATGATTCAGTTTCCAGCCGGATGCATACTGAGCGAACGTGCAGAACATGACGAATTAAGCAGTAATGAAATCGACCAGATTGTCGAGATTGTTGCCGATTTTCATGATTCGATTGCAAAAACCGGCGACACATCACCCTATGGAGAGCCTGACAACATCAAGCATTGGTTTGTTGAAAATTTTGACCATATCAGGCCGTTATTGATTGATGATCATGCAAAACAGCAGCTTCAAGTTATCCAAGTGTGGGGCGATGAGGAATGGAGTAAAAAATCGGCACTGATGCAACAACGCAAACAACACGGCTATGTACGGGAATGTCATGGCGATTTGCATCTGGGCAATATGACACTCATCAATGACAAGGTCTGCGTATTTGATTGCATCGAATTTAATCCGATGCTGCGCTGGATTGATGTCATCAGCGAAGTGGCTTTTCTGTATATGGATCTGCTGCATGTCGGC
>JAQTQN010000011.1:0-3826 GCA_028712225.1 Methylobacter sp. | reverse complement strand
AATACCGAGAGCGACAACGCCCTGGAAAATCTTTTAAGTAATTTTTAGCGCTGGCTATAAGTCATTGACTGAGCGACGTCAGTCAGCCATTAGCTACACGCTCGATCAACGGCTTAGTTTAAAACTCCTACGCAATTAGGCCCCTGCCCCGCCTTCGCCACCTTCAATACCAACGGGCCTATGACTTTGCTTAGTGACATACAAACTGCCGACCAATCCACTTAACAGCATCAAACCCAGCCCAATTGATACTTCCTTAGAAACCCCTTCGTGGTTTTGCGCATGTTGCATATTTAGAATTCCGCTAGTAAAGGTAACGGAAACATCGAAGCCTTGATTTGCCGACAAAGGCTTTTCGTAGACAAATTCCACTGTCTGGCTGTTTAATTTTTGAGGGATGGCACTTTGATACGACTGCACATGTCCTGCCAAATTGAGAGGGTATTTTACGGTGACTTTGGTCGCATTAACGGGAGCGGAATGGCCCTTAAAAATCGCCGTCCAATGCAACACATCGCCATCTTTATGAATGGCAACCCCGCCTATCACGCGATAATTAAGAACAAATGTTTGGCGTTCAGGACCATTAACCGGTCTTGTCCATTGGATCCATTGCCGGTCACTTTCAATATCAGTTTTAATGTTGAGCAGCTTGCCGTCTTCGGTGACTGAAATGTCGGTAATGCGGTCAATCCCATCAAGAGGAATCCAGCGGTAACGTAAATCGCTATAGGCTGAATCAAACACATATTGCTGAGTTTCTTTAACCAACATGTCACCATTTTCCTGCAGATCGATTTCGACATTGATAAATTCCCAGTGAAATGGATCTTTAGCAAAAACACGTTCTGAAACACCCAATAAAGCTAGTATCAGGAATATGGCGATTTTTTTCATTTTAGTGCTCCTCAATAGTATGAACATACTGAACTGCGTTTGAGATTAAGTCGCTTAGGCAGAGACATTTTGGGAATGCTAATTCCCAAAGCAAACACTGCCGCTGAAATGAACATTCGATTCATTAGCCCATGCGGCGGCTGAACTACTACTGAACAATCGAAAATTGCAAAAAGAAAATGCCCTTTTTGTAAGAGATAAGGTGTGGTGGGATAGCCAAGCTTTACCGAATTGGGTTAGCGCCTCCTGATGCTAAAAAGTCACTACACGTGTTGCAACCAGCGCACACTGCGGAAACCGTAGTAACTGATATACAAATAACACAGCAGCGGAATAAAAAAAGCATGTTGAATACCGATGTGATCGGCAAATACGCCTTGCAGTAACGGCAAAATTGCACCGCCGACAATCGCGGCGCAAAGAATGCCCGAGCCTTGGCCGGTATGCCTGCCCAAGCCGGTTAAGGCCAGGGAAAAAATGGTCGGAAACATAATCGAGTTACATAACCCGACCGCCAAAATAGTCAGCATCGCAAAATGACCACTGCCGAGCATGGTCGCCAATACCAAACATACCGCGAGCAACGCATTAAACGCCAATACTTTGCCGGGATGGATTTTTTGCATCACAGCAGCGCCGGCAAAGCGGCCGACCATCGCCCCGCCCCAGTAAAACGATACATATTTACCCGCTTCGTGCTCCGGCAATCCGGCGATGCTCGGTTCACCAAGAAAACTCACCAAAAAGCTGCCGATAGACACTTCGCCACCGACATACACAAAAATTGCCACGGCACCCAATACCAAATGCGAATACTGCCAGGCACTGGCGCGATCGTCTTCAGTAATTTCTGACTCTTGTTGGGTTTCAGCGTTTATTTTGGGCAGTTTGAGTGCAGCAAAAACAGCTGCCATAAAAAACAATACTGCGGCCAAACACAGATAAGGATTTTGCACGGCCGCGGCTTCCGCCGTTTGATAAATCGATAACTCTTCGGCATTCAGCAGTTTGATCTCATCGGCGCTTTTGACTGCGGTAGACAAGATCAACAGTGAGCCGAAATACGGCGCAAGCGTGGTACCCAAGGAATTAAATGCTTGGGTAAGGGTCAGTCGGCTAGACGCCGTTTCCGCGGCGCCAAGTACCGTCACATAAGGATTGGCAGAGACTTGCAATAAAGTAATCCCAGACGCCAGTACAAAAAAAGCGGTCAAAAACAGCGGATAGGAATGTAAGGCTGCAGCCGGATAAAACAACAAACACGCAGTCCCGGCTACCGCTAAACCGACAATAATCCCGCCTTTGTAATCAATCTTTTCCACCAAATAACCGCTGGGCACTGACATTACAAAATAAGCGGTGAAGAAACAAAATTGAATCAACATCGCCTCGGTGTAACTCAAGGTAAACACCGCTTTTAAATGCGGCACCAAAATGTCATTTAAGGCAGTAATAAACCCCCAAATAAAAAACAGTGAGGTCAGCACGCTCAGCGAGCCTAAATAAGACTTTTGGTTGGAATTAGTCATTAACATTTACCTTGGATGCGCTTAATTTTTCACAACGTGAAAGTGAGCAGTTTCGTTACCGACCATGACCTTAAATTCACCGGGTTCGACAACGCGCTTCATGTCGATGCCGATGAACGACAGATCTTCTGGCGTTAACGTAAATTGCAAAGTTTGTTGCTGTCCTGGCTGTAACTCGACCTTTTTAAACGCCTTCAATTGTTTGACAGGGCGCGTAACCGACGCCGCCACATCATTTAGATAGACCAGTACCACCTCTTTGCCGGTTAAACCGCCGGTATTTTTAACGTTTACGCTGACATTGATGTTCTCGCCGAGCACAATCTTGTCTTTGCTTAATGCTAAGCCGTTAGTTTCAAAAGTCGTATAGCTCAAGCCATGACCGAACCCATACAGCGGCTGATACTGGTTAAATTCAAACGCTTCAATCGGCTTGTGATCGTACATCACCACATCATTGGTATGGCGCGGATAAGAGATCGGCAATTTACCACTCGGATTGACATCGCCGAACAGAATATCCGCCAACGCCTGGCCGCCTTCCATGCCCGGCAAGAAGCCCAGCACCACAGCCTGAGCACTCTCAGCAATTTCGGTAATAATTCTGGGGCGTCCGCCCAAGGTCACCAAGATCACCGGCTTACCGGTAGCAAGTAAGGCTTTTGCCAGATTGAGTTGGTTTTGATCAAGATTAAGCGTGTCAATATTGCCCGGCGTTTCGGTATAAGTTTTTTCACCGAGCGCTAACACCACAACATCATGGTTACGGGCTTCACTGACCGCTTGTTCAACATTGATTTCGTCAGCAAAGGCATTGCCGCCGACATAGGTAACTTTGCCGGTGGTTTTTTTCTGAATGGCTTTAAATAAGGTCAGTTTGTCTTGCGGATAAAGATGTTCACTGGCACCTTGCCAGGTCAAGGTCCAGCCGCCGTTCATTACACTCAGCAAATTGGCGGTAGGCCCTGTCACCAGAACACTAGTGTGTTTTTTTAACGGCAGGAGATGGTTGTCGTTTTTCGCCAGCACAATCGATTCTTGAGCGGCCTGACGATTAATCGCATTGGCTTCTTTAGTAGAAAAATTGCCTGCAACTACCAAAGTCGGCTCGGTGCGCTCGAATAAACCACTTTGATATTTGACCCGCAAAATTCTCGACACAGCTTCATCAATACGCGCCACAGGCACTTCGCCGGTTTTAACCAAATCCAGCAACAAGTCGTAAAACGAATAATCGAACGGCACCATGCTCATATCGATACCCGCCATCACCGCAATTTTTACCGCTTCACGTGGCGATGCCGCCATTTTGTCACGACTATAAAGTCGCTCAATGTCTGCCCAATCAGACACAGTAAAGCCTTTAAAGCCCATTTCGCCGCGCAGAATAGTCGTCAAAT
>JAQTQN010000144.1:1723-7557 GCA_028712225.1 Methylobacter sp. | reverse complement strand
GTCAGCGCACCACCTTCTTGGCCGGGTTGCCAGCTAATAACTTCTTCAATCTTGCGTGCCAGTTCAAAATCCTTGTTGGTAATGCCTTTGGCGGCATGATTGACCAGTTTGACGATAACAAACGCATAAGAAACCGTCAGGTCAGGGTGATGAAAGGCCGCTTCAGCCAAATGTCCGACGGTATTGACCACCATTAGCGTGGCTTTCCAGCCACTGGTTTTGTATTTGCGGCGAATCCAGCCCTTTTCCAGATACCAGTGCGGCAATTCTTCTTTGAGACGCTCTTCAACTTCAGCATCAGTATAAGTGTCTTCGTGAGTACGTTCTCTCCAAGCCATCTGAGTACCTCTCTAGGGGGTTAATTTAAGGGGCGATCACTACTGCGGCGATTGCGACTCATCCGGTTCCTGTTGGGTAGCTTCACAATTAGTTTGATAAAAAATCAATGAAGGGGCAAAGGGTACAACATCCATCAATAGGGTTGTTTCTTTCTGAAAACGCTTCAGGCCGGCATCAATAGATTGCTGGAAATTCACACTGAGTTGATTAGCCAGTTTTTGCCGGGCCTCTTCTACGCCAATAGCAAAGGGATCTTCAGCAAGGTTGGTTGTGTCGGTTGCAGCTTGCAATGCCTCAGTAGCTAAGTTTTGAATCTTGATTTCAAAATCGGCAAAGATTTGTGCGCCTTTTCCATGCTTGATTCGCTCAATGTCTTCCGGATTAGCATAGACAAGAAAGGTTCCTTTAACGCCTTGAAAGTCATTTTTACATGCAGCGCCGTCCATGATTCTAACCAGATTTAATGTCTTGCCGTTTTTAAGCTCGGTAAGCGGAGGGACTTGTTCGGATGCCGTCGGCGTTGCAATAGCAGGAGGAGTCGCTACCACTGGCTGTTCATCTTTGGACGGCTGGCTGGTACATGCCGCCAGGGTAAGCAGAGAAGCAGCAATTAAGAAATATGTTGGTTTATACATGGCGTGCTGTTTTAAATAATTAAAGAACGCTTAAATTAGCGATATTTGGCGCTATTGTAATCCTCGGCTGACTTTGTAGGTATCCCACTGATTAGTTTTCTTGAATGGTTTGTCCTCAATAATTACCTGTGAAGGCTAACTTTTTAATCTCAAGTTTTTGATGATTTCTTCCAATGGCACAAGATTTAGCTTGATTCTGAATAATATTTCCTTGTTCCCCACGACACCGTAACATTCGTAAGTGCGCAATAAAATACTGGTGTGATTGAGAGTATTAGACGTTGACTCGGGCAGTTGCTTAACCAGAATATGAACCTTGTCGTTATTTTTTAATTGCTTAACCAGTAAGCGGTCGACCGAAATATCATGCGAGGTATAGACCATCGGATTGGCCTTGAAATCGTGATTTTCCAGTTGCGCTTTTTCCAGTAAGACCCCGGATGTTAAGCTGCAGGGGAATACCTCGGGATAATTAGCGGCTTGAGCCAGATCATCAAAATATTCCGATTGTTCGGCTAGCGATCCCGATAAGAAATTTTTAACGTTGCCGTTTTGCATCCATTTACGTTTTAAAAAGAAATCGCTGCCCGGCACCAGGTTTGCATCTGGGACAGTGTCCAGGTCAGGTAACTCGCTTAAATCGGTATTGTTCAGAAATAACGGTGTTTTGGTTTCTTTTTTGTAACCAAGCAAGATGGTCTTGTCTTGTGATTTGATAACAACACGATTAGTTAACGTCAAATCAGGGATGGTGTTAATCAGCGTTTTTTTAATTTCCAGCGACAGTTCTTGGCTCGGCCTCAGTGCATTGACGAAGATCATTTGATAATTACTAAAACGTAGCTGCTTATCAGCGATGATCTGCTCTTCATGGTGTGCCTTGCGATACAGGCGCATCTGGTATTCGATCAGCGTGTTTAATTGAAATCCCAGTACAATCGGGCCTTTGAACGGATTATGGGTAATTTGCAGCCATTTATGTTTGTCGTGAAACAGGTTGAAATCGTCGGAAGCATTTCTGGCAACTTCAACGTGAATTTGTTCAAAGGTAAACAATTGCTCTTTCATTAGTTTAACGACCGCTAAAAATCTGGAGTTGCCATTTTAATCGCTGATGATAGTTATTTAAGAAATAAATCGTCGCAATTGCCATTAGCTATATACAGTAAGGACTTGGCAATTTATACGTTCATAAGCTTAATGCGAACAGAAAAATATCGATTTATTTAGGAAGCCGGTCGCGCTGAATTTGCGAATTGCAATTTTTAGATAAGATCAAACGTAAGCGTTATCTCAAAGCATCACCCTGCGGGTTTGTCGAACTTTATTGGCCAGGTGTGTTCGGCGGTTAGTTATTCTTGTCTGCCATTTTGCTTATTCGGGCGATACAATAAGCAAAATTGATTAATTATTGCGTTTTGATGAGAGGGAGAATATGGAAAAGATTAAGGTTCTTTTCGTTTGCATGGGCAATATATGCCGGTCACCCACGGCTGAAGGTGTTTTTTCTAAACTGATTGCTGATAGATCTTTAGAAGACTATTTTGCAATCGATTCAGCCGGAACGCATGCCTATCATATAGATGAAGCGCCTGATTTACGGGCTCAAAGTGCAGCAAGAGACCGAGGTGTCGAGCTGAATAATCTTCGCGCTAGAAAAGTCGTTTTTGGTGATTTTGAAGATTTCGATTTTGTCTTGGCAATGGACGATGATAATTACTCAGTATTGATGTCAGCCTGTCCAGAGCAATATCAGCACAAGGTTAGATACTTTCTTGATTTCGCTCCGCAGTTGCAAGAACGTCAGGTACCTGATCCTTATTATGGCGGCAAATATGGTTTTGAGCGGGTGCTGGATCTGGCTGAAGCTGCTTCAGCCGGATTTTTGGAATCGCTACAACAATCCGGCCAAGTGCCCGTATACGAATAAGGATCCAGCATGGCAATTGTCAGTAACACCATTGGTTATCTTGATGGCGATGTGCTGTTAGAAGCTTATTTTGCTTTTGATGATGCCATTACCGAACGCAGACCGGCCGTTTTAATCAGTCATGCGTGGGGCGGTCGTGACGACTTTGTTGCCGAAAAAGCCAATAAGCTTGCTGAGCTTGGCTACGTCGGTTTTGCGCTTGATATGTACGGCAAGGGTGTTTTAGGCAACAGTCCCGAGCAAAATTCAAAGTTGATGCAGCCGTTTATGGCCGATCGTGGCTTGTTGCAAAAGCGCATCAAGGCCGCACTGTATGCAGTCAGATTATTACCTTGGGTTGATGACAGTAAAATTGCCGCGATGGGTTTTTGTTTCGGTGGTTTGTGTGTACTTGATTTGGCCAGGGCAGGTGCTGATTTAAAAGGTGTTGTCAGTTTTCATGGTTTACTGGGCGCACCTGACAATCTGGAGGCTAATTCTATTAAAGCCAAAGTGCTGGCCTTGCATGGTCATGATGACCCGATGGGGCTTGTTGAACAGGTGCTTGCTTTTGAACAAGAAATGACCAAAGCCGGTGCAGATTGGCAATTACACACTTATGGTCACACCATGCATGCGTTTACCAATCCGAAGGCTAATGACCCAGCATTCGGTACCGTGTATCAAGCCAATGCCGATAAACGATCCTGGCTTGCCATGAAGAATTTTCTGGCTGAAGTGTTCGCTTAAAACAAATTTGTGTCATTGGCTTTTAGCAATAAGGCCCCAGAGGATGGCCGAATGCATCAGGATATTTCGTGTAAAGATTTATCAGATAATCCTCAACTGCCACACATTGGCTTTATGGCCTTCGACCTTAACAAGTCAGTTTGTTATAATCTCGCCGTTACCAAGACACATCTGAAAATAATGGATTAACAGGCATTGCCTGCACAGATGGTCTTTTAAGTTAGTAAAAATTTGTCGGCCCGCAGCTATTGGCCGGTATTCATGTGTTTATAGGGATCAATGTCAAACTTCGCTAAAGAAATAATTCCTGTCAATCTCGAAGACGAGATGAAACAGTCCTATCTCGATTACGCTATGAGCGTTATCGTTGGTCGAGCCCTTCCAGATGTCAGAGATGGCCTTAAGCCGGTCCATCGTCGTGTTTTGTATGCGATGAGTGAGTTAGGCAACGACTGGAACAAACCGTATAAAAAATCCGCGCGTGTGGTCGGTGATGTGATCGGTAAATACCATCCGCATGGCGATACTGCCGTGTATGACACCATGGTTCGCATGGCACAGCCGTTTTCAATGCGTTACATGCTGATCGACGGTCAAGGCAACTTCGGTTCCGTTGATGGCGATTCACCAGCGGCGATGCGTTATACCGAAGTGCGCATGGCAAAAATCGCCCATGAGCTTTTGGCCGATTTGGACAAAGAGACCGTCGATTTCATCCCCAACTATGATGAATCCGAGTCTGAGCCGCGTGTGTTGCCAACTCGTGTGCCAACGCTGCTGATTAACGGCTCTTCCGGTATTGCCGTGGGCATGGCGACCAATATTCCGCCGCACAATCTTAACGAAGTGGTTAGTGCTTGTCTGGCGATGGTCGATAATCCGGATGTCACTCTTCAGGAGTTAATGACGCATATTCCGGGGCCGGATTTTCCGACCGCCGCATTTATCAATGGCGCATCCGGTATTTATAACGCTTACAGCACGGGCCGAGGCAAAATCTATTTGCGCGCCCGTTGTCATTTTGAAGACATTGGTGATAGCAGTCGCCAAGCGATCATCACCACTGAATTACCTTATCAAGTAAATAAAGCCCGCTTGTTGGAGAAAATTGCCGAATTGGTTAAAGAAGGCAAGCTGGAAGGCATTTCCGGTTTGCGTGATGAATCGGATAAAGACGGCATGCGTATGGTGATTGAGTTACGCCGTGGCGAAGTGCCTGAGGTAGTGTTAAATAACCTGTACAAACAAACCCAGTTCCAAACTGTGTTTGGCATCAATATGGTCGCGCTGTTGGATGGTCGTCCGCATTGCATGAGTCTCATCGAAATTTTGGCCGCGTTTATTGATCACAGAAGAGAAATCGTTACCCGCAGAACTATTTTTAATCTGCGTAAAGCCAGAGAACGCGCGCATATATTGGAAGGATTAGCAGTTGCCCTCGCCAATATCGATGAAATGATTGAGCTGATCAAAACCTCCAATAATCCGGCCGAAGCCAAAGAAGGCTTGTTGGCAAAGACTTGGGATGCAGGGTTAGTATCGAGTTTATTGGAACGTGCTGATGCCGCCCGTTCTAGGCCGGAAGATTTACCAGCAGAATTCGGTATTTTTGAAGGCATTTATCGGCTTTCAGATACCCAAGCTCAAGCTATTTTAGATTTGCGTCTGCATCGTTTGACTGGTCTGGAACAAGAGAAAATAGTCAATGAATACAGGCAGTTGCTTGAGCAGATTGATGAGCATTTGGCCATCCTGAACAGTGATGTTCGCTTGATGGAAGTCATCAGAGAAGAAATGGTCGCGATTAAGGAACAGTATGCCGATCCGCGTCGCACGGAAATCATGCAAAACCATTCCGACCTGTCCGATGAAGATTTGATAACCGAAGAAGATATGGTGGTGACCATGTCGCATGAAGGTTATGTTAAAGCCCAGCCATTGAGCGATTATCGGGCACAGCGCCGTGGTGGTCGCGGCAAATCGGCGACAGCGACTAAAGAGCTGGATTTTGTCGATAAATTGATTGTCACCAACACGCATGACACCATTCTGTGTTTCTCTTCTGCAGGCAAGGTTTACTGGCTTAAGGTATATCAATTGCCTATCGCCAGTCGCGCGTCCAGAGGCAAGCCTTTCGTGAATTTATTGCCGTTGGAGCAGGGCGAAAAAATCAATGCCATGCTGCCGATTCGCGAATTTAG
>JAQTQN010000144.1:0-1623 GCA_028712225.1 Methylobacter sp. | reverse complement strand
CGATAATAACGAATCAGAGCAAGAATCGGATCCAGGATCGGAATCAGAAGAGGAAAGCTAATGTCCAGAGTTTACAATTTTAGCGCCGGACCTTCCGCATTTCCTGAATCGGTACTGCAACAGGCGCAACAAGAAATGCTGGAATGGCGCGACAGCGGCATGTCGGTGATGGAAATGAGTCATCGCGGCAAACATTTTTCGATCATTGCTGAAGCCTTAGAAAGTGACTTGCGGGAATTGCTGGCAATCCCCGCAAACTACAAAGTATTGTTCTTGCAAGGTGGTGCGTCGGCGCAATTTTCCTTGATTCCGCAAAACTTACTGAACGGTAAAAGCAAAGCGTCTTATATAAAAACTGGTGCATGGTCAGAAAAAGCTATCAGCGACGCTCAGGTTTATTGCGATGTGCAGGTCAGTGCTAGCTCCGAGGGCTCAAAATTCACCACCATTCCGGACAGTGCCGGCTGGCAGATTGACGAGCAATCAGCTTATTTGCATTACACCTCGAATGAAACTATTCACGGCGTTGAGTTTTCTGATGTGCCCGATAGCAAAGGTTTGCCGCTGGTGTGCGATATGTCCTCGAATATTTTATCGCGCAGCATCGATGTCAGCCGTTATGGGCTGATTTATTCGGGAGCGCAAAAAAATATGGGGCCTGCGGGTGTGACGATTGTTATCGTAAGAGACGACTTGCTGGGTCATGCGCCCAAAACCGTGCCGCCAGTATTTAATTATGCCGAACAGGCAGAAAATGGCTCAATGTTGAATACCCCCGCAACATATAACTGGTATTTGACCGGCTTGGTGTTGCAATGGTTAAAAGCGCAGGGCGGTGTCGCCGCCATTGAACAGCGCAATATTGCTAAATCTGCAAAGTTGTATCAGGCCATTGATAAGTCGTCGCTATATCAAAACCCAGTGGACCTGCCATTTCGCTCACGCATGAATGTGCCGTTTATTCTGGCCAATACAGAGCTTGATAAAGCTTTTATTGCTGCCTCAGAAGCCAATGGACTGTTTGAATTAAAAGGCCACCGCTCGGTAGGCGGCATGCGCGCAAGCATTTATAACGCAATGCCGGAAGCAGGCGTGCAAGCGTTGATCGATTTTATGGCTGAATTCGAGAGAACTCATTAGTCATTCAATGTTTACAACCCGTAACTAAAAGAGCTGTTGCCATGACTTCTGTCACGCCGTTGTCCGAGCTAAGAAAAACCATTGATGCGATTGATGAGCAGATTCTTAAGCTCATCAATCAACGCGCTTCATGCGCAATAGACGTTGCCAAAACTAAAATCGCTGCAGGCGAGCAGGGCACTTTTTATCGACCGGATCGTGAGTCCTTAGTATTACGGCGCATCAAAGAATTAAACCAGGGGCCGTTGTCGGATGATACCGCAATGCGTTTTTTTCGAGAGCTAATGTCCTCATGTTTAGCTCTGGAGCAGCCGTTAACGGTGGCTTTTTTGGGGCCCGAAGGTACATTTACCCAGCAAGCCGCATTTAAGCATTTTGGTCATGCCGTTAAGACCTTGCCTGCCGCTACCATCAATGAGATTTTTGCGTCTGTTGAAGGCGGTCAGTCTCAGTTTGGCGTCGTGCCGGTTGAAAACTCTACCG
>JAQTQN010000143.1 GCA_028712225.1 Methylobacter sp. | reverse complement strand
GATCACAACCCGCCGCAACGTTGGGAAGCGGTCGCCAACGGCAACAACGGTCCGGCTGCTGGTCGTGAGTTGGAAATTGCCCGCCTGCTGAAATTTATCAAACACGAGCATGTGAACAACATCGTTTGGTTAACCGCTGACGTGCATTATGCCGCCGCCCATTATTACGATCCTGCCAAAGCCCAATCCAAAGACTTTAAACCGTTTTGGGAATTTGTCGCCGGGCCTTTGAACGCCGGTTCTTTTGGACCTAACAGCACTGACGGCACTTTCGGCCCGCAAGTGGTATTTACCAAGGCGCCGCCAGCGGGCCAAGTCAATCTGTCACCTTATGCAGGCTTGCAGTTCTTTGGTGAAGTCAATATCGACAAACGCAGCCGGGCAATGACGGTTGATTTAAAAGACATTGACGGCGCAACTGTCTTCAGCAAAACCTTGCCTGCTGAAGCGGAACACAAACGCGATCGTGAATATGATCGTGACCAAGACCGCGATTAATCGCTTGGTGCCGGGGCAGCGCAAGCTCCTCCCGGCATCTTTTTTAATAACTTAAATATCAGAACATCACCCTAAAAAAGGCAACCAACCATGTTGAAACAACTTTATAAAGTAACAGTTCTTACTGCCGCGACGCTGGCGATACTTGGCGTGCAAAGCAGTGCAAATGCCCAGCCACATCATCAAGAACATTTGGATCAAATCAAAACCGGACCAATCGTTATCGGCCACCGTGGCGCTGCCGGTTATCGCCCTGAACACACCATCGAAGGCTACACGCTGGCGATTGAAATGGGTGTTGATTTTATCGAACCCGATTTAGTGCTAACCAAAGACGGCCAGTTGATTGCCCGTCACGAACCGATGATAGGCGGCACTACTGACGTTGCCAGTCACCCGGAATTTGCCGATCGCAAAACTACGCGCATGGTTGATGGCGTTGAAACCAACGACTGGTTCGCCAGCGATTTTACTTTGAAGGAAATAAAAACTCTGCGTGCTATTCAAACCCGTGGTCGCGATAAACAGTACGATGGTTTGTTTGAGATTCCTACACTTGACGAAGTCATTGCCTTGGCAAAAAGCAAAAGCGAACAAACCGGCCGCAACATCGGTATCTATCCTGAAATCAAGCATTCCACTTATCACGCCAATCTAAAGAATGCTAAGGGTAAACCGCTGTTTGGCCTGAACGTCTTCGAAAACAAACTGTTAAAAAAGCTGCATAAAGCCTACGGTAACAGCGCCTGCGCGCCGGTCTTTATTCAGTCTTTTGAAGTCAGCAACCTGCAATACCTAAGCCGTAAAACCGACATCCAATTGGTCCAATTGCTTGATGCCGACGATGTTAATGCCGATGGCTCAATTTCACTGGTTGCACCTTATAAACAACCGTATGACTTTGTAGTTAAAGGCGATCAACGTACGTTTGCTGACTTGTTGACCAATGAAGGCTTGGACTTCGTTAAATCCTATGCCGATGCCGTCGGACCGTGGAAGCCATATCTGGTTAAAACCGTTGACGACGGTATCGACCGCAACGGCGACGGTAAAATCACCATCAACGACCGTCGCGTCGACGGCAGCACCGGCGTGGTGGAATTAGCCCACGACAAAGGCTTATTGGTCCACACCTGGACCTTCCGTAACGACGCTAGCGGCTACGGCTTTACCGATCCCAAGCAAGAAATAACCTATTACTTTGATTTGGGTGTTGACGGCTTGTTCACAGACTTCGCCGATACCGGTGTTGCAGGGCGCGATGTGTCGATCAATGCCAGCAACGTCAGTTCGTTGGGCCAATGCCAACATCACCATGATGAACATGAAGATCATGATCGTCGCCACGATAAGTAAATTGCGGTAATTGCAGCAACGAAAACCCGGCGCAGATGTGCCGGGTTTTTTTTGCCATAAAGTTGCAGCATATAGGTTGGGCTGAATGCAATGAAGCCCAACAATTTGACATCTTCAATGTGTTGCGCTTTGTGCCTCAGCCCAACCTACGAGCTAATTCTTGTCATCATTCTGTAATATTTTAAGGTTTAAATTGAAAATTATGATTACTGGGCAATCTATTGAGAATAGCATTCCATGACAATTCAAATCGACGGTTTTAGTAAACCACATACGTTACATTTGTTTGATAGCGAACTGGGCCATTTGCACAGCTTAGTGATAGAAATGATGGGGCTTGTAATGTATCAGCTGGATCAGACCATGCAGGCGTTTGATCATGGTGAAATAAAATTGGCACAAAAAATCATGTCGAAAAGCAAAGAAATCAACCATTATCAACTTGAGATCGATAATGAAGTAATGATATTGCTAGCGTTGAACTCGCCAGTAGCAAACGATCTGCGTAACGTCATTTCGACGTCTAAGATTGCGGTTGAATTACAAAATATGAGTGCCGAAATTTACAACTTTGCGCGATTGATGACGGTATTTTGTTATCCTAAAACCAGCCCCCTCAATTCAAAACTTTTTTCAGATATAGTTAAGATCGGCAATCTGGTCAATATGATACTGATTAAGCTTTTGATAGCCTGCGAAGATAAAAACGCCAGTCAAGTTTACTCGCTGTTGCAGAATGGTCGAGAATGTCAAAGTGAATTACAGCAAGGTGTCAGGCATCAATTAACCATTGTTATGCAAGATCCACGCATGATTGGTCGGGCACTAGGTGTTATGCAAATGATGAACGCGTTGGAGCGTTGCAATGAAAATTGTAAAAACATTGCCGAATACATGATTTTCATGATTGATGGTATTGATATTCGCCATGCCACCAGCCGAACGCAAGGGTAGGGCTGTAGGTTGGGCTGAATGCAATGAAGCCCAACAATTTGGTGCTTCGATGTGTTGGGCTTCGTACCTCAGCCCAACCTACGAGCTGCTGCCTTTAGTCAGGTTGACATCAAAATTGACGGTGGAGGTTGCAGTAGTAGTCATGATCATTCCCTCGAAAAATGTGTGGTTATCGGTGCGTTCTTGTTGGCCTGGATTATTCGAAGCGGGCGATGGATTCGCCCGGTTTGCCGTCGTAACTGGTGTAGGGATTGAGGCCGGTGATGTTGGCTTCTCGCAATTTTGTTAGTACCGCTTCGCTGATATATATCACGTATTCATTCCTATCCTGACGCCATAGTGGTAGTTGCGATAATTTCGTTTTCAACTCTATATTTTGCTGAACAACCGGCAGAAATTTTTCCTCATAATAGTTCGGGCAAAACATTTTGTGGCGGTTTTCGATTGTGCCGCCTAGTTCGTCTATTTGCAGGATGCGACGTACATTCAACAGGTAATAAGGCATCTGATTGATGCGCTGCCTTTTCTCGTTCTGAATTTCAGTTTCGATATATTCGTGACCGAAATCGTCACAGGTTTCCAATACCCCCTTGGCGCGTTCGGAGACTAGGGCGAACTCCCCCCAAGCCCAGATGTCCGGCAGTTCAACGCCTGGTTGTAGTTTGAATATGTAGTATTCCTTTTCGTAACCTGCCGGGACTAGAGGTGCGCGCAGCATCTTGCAATGAGGCCAGGGAGGATCGAGCGGGATTTCTTTCATCCCACGCCAAAACTCGGTAGGCAAACTTCCTGTGATACCGGAAGGCCGATACGTCTCGGCAACGCCAATCCCGCATTTCTTACCAGTGAAGTCGTTGATGGTGTACAAACGATAAAAATAACTCATGGTGATATTCCTTTTTTCAAAATTAGCTCGTAGTGCTGTAGGTTGGGCTGAATGCAATGAAGCCCAACAAATTGGCTCTTCGATGTGTTGGGCTTCGTGCCTCAGCCCAACCTACGAAATTTCCACTTCGATTGGGCTATTGTGCATATACCACAATCTGTAGCATTTAAACTTCCTAAATCAAAAAAAAGCCCGCCAGCTCATTGAGTTGGCGGGCTTGTGAGGACTACTAAGGTTGCTTAAGTGCCGTAGGATGGGTAGAACGCAGTGAAACCCATGCCGATGATGATGGGTTTCGCGATGCTCTACCCATCCTACGGTCCTTAAGTGAAATTACGGTAACAAGTTAATACGATTTTTCGGACCAGGCGCTACCAGACCGTTGACGCTAAAATAATTTTCCAGTGCATCTAAATCGAGTGCGCCGCCCAAACGGTTGGTGCCTTGTGTTAATACATAGAGCTGATCGCCGCCATCGGCCATGAAGTTGTTAACCGACACGCGATAGTTTGCAGCGGGATCAACCTGAATGCCGTTGATTTTGATACTGGCCGGGTCAACGTTGTCGCAAGGTGTGCCTTTTTCCTGCCAGTCATAACTAAAACCATTGGAGACTTGCAGAATACGGTTGAAAGGTTGGCCTGTTACCGGGGCATTCGCCGGATAGCCTACAGTACAACCGGTAAATTGCTGTTCCAACAAGGTGTGAATTTGCGCACCGGTCAATGTCAAAGAAACCAGCGTGTTGCCAAACGGTTGCACGGTAAACGCTTCACCGTAAGTCAAGTTACCAGCGCCTTCAGCTGCGCTTTGCGCATAGGTCAAATCAGCACGTATGCCGCCGGGATTCATAAAAGCCACCACGGTTTCACCAAAGCCGACGCCTTGGGTTTCCAGCAACTGAGCATCGGCTATCACATCGCCCAATGCGGATTCACCGGCAGGAGTAAGGGTACGATTAATATCTGCACTAATAGTCCCAATCACACGATTGGCAATGGGTGTGGCGATTGTTTTGTACTTATCGACGATTGATTTAATCGCAGCATTGGGCGTTATTGCCGCATTGGTGCGATCGACGACGATATTGTTTGCCGACACTGCGCTGACTTCGCCGATGGCTTTGTTAACAGTCAAGTTGATGTCAGTTAACACCCGGCCTTGCGCGTTGGCACTGGTAACCGAGATCAGGCGGCCATCTTTGTTGGCGATTTGGCAATTGTAGGCTTGATGGGTATGGCCGGAAATGACCAGGTCAACTTCATCATCCAGCTGGTTAACGATGGCTTTGATAGGGGAGTCACTTAAGCCGCCAGCGCACATATTGATAGTCGAAACGCTTTGCGTCGTCGGCACAACGCCGCCCTGATGAATCAATACCACGATGGTTTCAACGCCACGTGCTCGTAGCTGGGGGATCAACGCATTGACGGTTGCGGCTTCATCCTTAAACTCCAGCCCAGCCACGCCGCTTGGCGTAACGATGGTGGGAGTTTCTTTTAAAGTCATGCCGATAAAACCGACGCGCACGCCATCGACAACTTTAATTGCGTACGATGGAAAAATTGTTTTGCCGTTAGCTGTATCTACAACATTGGCCGCCAGAAATTTAAACTTGGCACCTTCAAAAGGTACCGGCGTGCCTACGTCCACACCGCGGCAGGTATTTGGATCGGTGGGATGACAGCCGCCGGTTTGCATGCGTTTAAGTTCAGCTTTGCCTTCGTCAAACTCGTGGTTGCCTACGGAGTTAAAATCCAGTCCTAAGCGATTCATGGTTTCAATCGTGCCTTCGTCATGAAACAGCGCAGACACCAAAGGCGTTGCGCCGATAATATCGCCAGCAGAGACAACCACGGTATTCGGGTTTTGACTCTTCAGGTTAGCAATATAGCCCGCCATCCAGTCAACGCCGCCGACCGCCACATTGGGCGTAGCACCTGGATCTTTACGCAGTGTTCCCGGTGATTCAAGCTGGCCGTGAAAGTCGTTGAAGGCAACTATTTTGATTGTTGTCGTAGGGCCGGATACTGTCAGTATATTTCCGGCTGAGCTGATCCTGACTTCGGGTACAAGTGCAAGTTTTGGTGAGAGTTTCATTTCTCCACCAACAATATCTGGTCTAACGGAAGAATTGATTGTTGGCTTAGGGCTTGATGAAAGCGCTATATTTCCTCCTGGGCTGGCTGAGCTTATGTTGATTGGCGCAGGTGAGAGATTTATTTCTGCAGCAGATGAGAGATCTTTTTTGACTCGTTCTGGCCTAGCAAGATTTATTGTTTCTGCATTGGCACAACTTAATGCCGTCAAACTCAGCGCAACACCCATCGCAATTTTGTTCAATTTCATGATGCTTGCTCCAAACTATTAGCTTTGCGGCGACGGGAAACAATGCCCATCAAAGCAGTACCGGTTAAATACAACCAAGCTGCGGCAGGCAACGGCACCGCCGTCAGGCTGACCGCGCCGACCGTGGCGTTAATTGGCAAGTTTGAATCATCCAGGGCAGGCTGACTTAACAGCCCTGTGATGCTGTGGCTACCGGCACCTAACAAAAACAAACCTTTACTAAACATATCGCTGGCATATGCCGTATCAAAATTAAGGCCAATGCTGCCGGGATAGGTATTGGCGACAGCCGAGGTTTGATCAAGCAAAACGCCATTGTCGTAAACGTTGAAACGGTCGCCTGCAAAACCGCCATCAACCACTTTTAAATACGCGGATTCGGTTAAAGCGAAGTCAAAGCTCAAGGCATTGCCATCAAGGTCAATCCACTCCAGATTTCCTGAGGCGGAACTAAGATCATCCACGTCAAATGCGTTCCAAGCGCCATCGGCAGTCAGGCTAGCCGCCTCAGCTTGGCCGCACAGTGCCGCCAGCAATGCTGCGGCAAGAAAAAGTTTATTACTCATTGGGGGCTACTCCAGAAGAAGGTGAACATCTTGATTAAAGAACGGGCTAGAGTAGGGGGAGGATGTGATGAAGTTATTATCAGTTGATGAAGATTTGATGAAACGTAATACGTTTTGACAATTTTTTGTTCGTTGACAGACTTGATCCTCGTAGGAGCGGGCCATGCCCGCGAACGGGTAAACAATCGCGGGCAAGGCCCGCTCCTACAAAGCAATAAAACTGAGTCGCAGTAATCCACGCCTTTGTATTACATGTCACCAAATTGTCCGCAAAACGTCATGGTTTCTTAACCGTTTCTCTATTTATCCCACCGTAGAATGTGATCCAGCTCGCAGAAGCTGAGGCTAAAATTTTTGGACGTCACTCGGCATAATTAACCCGGTCATTGGCAATTTTTCTGTGAGTCAGGTTGGGTCATCCGCACTATCCCATTACTCATGAGTCAAAATCACCAGGAAAAATCATGACTGAAACACACTTCTATAAACGGCATCCACTGGCTTTAGCGGTGTTTGCTGCGCTTAACTTTGCTCCAATGGCCCATGCCATTAGCCCCAATGTCGTCATCAGCCAAGTTTATGGCGGCGGCGGCAATACTGGCGCGACGTATAAAAACGATTTCATTGAATTATTTAACCGGGGCAGTACACCGGTTAGCCTGAACGGGATGTCTGTGCAATATGCATCAAGTGCGGGTTCTACTTGGCAGAAAACCAATCTGGGCAACGTTACCTTGGCGCCAGGTCAGTATTATCTTGTGCAAGAAGCCGTTGGTGCCGGCGGTACGACTAATCTGCCAACGCCAGATGCGACCGGCACGATTGCCATGAGCGGCACTGCCGGCAAGGTGGCTTTGGTTAGTAATCAAACGGCACTGACGGGCAGTTGCCCAACAGCCAATGTGGTGGATTTAATTGGTTTCGGTGCGGCCGCTAATTGTTCTGAAACCAGTCCCGC
>JAQTQN010000010.1 GCA_028712225.1 Methylobacter sp. | reverse complement strand
CTAGTCCATTGAATGCGTTCCCCGCACATTGAAGACCGGTGCATAATGCGGACGGATCACTTGGTCAATCAGATGCCGGTCTATCAGATGGTCAATCTAGTTCATAAAGGTGCCTTTGCGAGTGCGATGGGTAACAATAGAAGTCTGAAAAAGTCCTAAGATTCTTGGCGATTTATTGTATTAACAAAAGTTTTATCATAAATATCCGAAAAATCAGATAACCGCCGTGTTAAGGTCTATATTAGTTCCTGCTGTCCACGGCAGCGTGATGGGGGGCGAACGTCCGGTTCCAGGGAACTTAGGAGTGTAGTTCGAAGGTCCGAAGTTGGCCGTTGGATGCGGTCGCTAACGACTGCTTTGTAGCCCACCCGATCCAAAATCTTTATTTTGCCGACTGGCGGCTTTGGAGAAGCCCGAGTGTCAAAAATGGGTCGGTTTTGACCGTTCACGAGGACGATAGTTATCCGGACTGGCGCGAGTGCAACAGGATTTCGATGGGTAGCCAAACGAGGTTGCCCGCGCCCACCGTCCTCAAAGGCCCGATAGATTGTGTCATCCAATATTTCTCTCCATTTGATCTGTGCAGCCGCGAGCAAGATTATCAAACCATCTGGCAGTATTTTGAAAAACATTTATAGTAGGATGGTAAAGCTATAGCATGACCATCAGCAACTGGAGTTAAACGTATGCAAACGAGTAGTCAATTAATCCACCATAATCAGACCACTATTCCAGAGCCGGTTCTGGAAGCTTTGAAACTGCGGGAAGGCGATGCTGTTGTCTTTGAAATTGATCAGGCCGGTGTGCATTTACGCAAGGCCCCGCCCATTGATGCAGCCTTTACAAGTGCGCTGCAAGGTACCTTGAGCGAATGGAATTCTGCCGCCGATGATGAAGCTTATGCCGACCTTTGAAAAGTTTGCGGTGGTAGTTGTCCCCTTTCCATTCACCGATCAAGCCGCAACTAAAAGACGACCGGCCTTGGTGTTATCCAATTTCACTTTTAATACGTCCGTCGGTCATTGCGTTTTAGCGATGATTACGAGTGCCAAAAACTCCAACTGGTTGCATGACGTTACGATTGCCGATTTGAATAGTGCTGGGCTTTCGTCTGCGTCGATTGTTTGTATGAAATTATTTACTCTGGATACGCGTTTGATTATCAGGCAAGCCGGGATGTTGGCGGAAAGTGATCAGCAATCAATTAATAATGCTTTTAATCAGTTGTTCGATGTCTAGCTGATTTGATGGTCGCCAATCAATAAACTGCTAAGGAATTTCAAACACTGGATTCATGGTTGTCGTAACTACCAATGCCGAATCTTTACGTACTTAACTTAACTGAAGATACTATCGCATTTTAGCGGTGGTAATGACTTTCACATATATGAAATTGCATGAATCACAGCGTTTTGGCACAACAATTACTGCAATCAGTTAGTGATTATTTAAGGTTAAGCCTTGAAACGACCACTCCTTTTTTCGACAGGCTACTGAAGCGTTTTTTAACGACGCCGGGTTTGTTGGCCAAAGTCCTTATTTATCGATCAAATTACCCTTTGAAAAAAGGCTCAGGAAAAGCTGACTTCTTTCCAAATGTGCCTTTAGGTTTGGGTAAAGGTAATAACAAGCCAGTGTCTTTTATCAACAATGTCATGATTGTGGTGCTTTTGTTGGAACCGGAAATCAGGTATTTATGCACGTTCAGCCCGCCTTCGACTTAGACGCTTTCATGTAAGCCAAGTTTTAAGAACTTCTTTGGCACAGTTTCCCAGGACATCACGTTTTTTGGTTGTTTGGCAAAATCTTGAACGATACCAGGGCTGACTAACAAAGCTCCTTCAGCGACCACGTACTCGCGCACCCGGATTGTTACAGTCCAGGGTTCTATTCTGCAAACCTGCGACTACCCAAGCCAGAAATTGGGTCCTCACATTGTCAGCCTTCGCATCCAGCAGTTGGTTGTTCGGCACTGACAAGGCTGGGGTATCATTTCGTTTAGCTTTAGGTTGTCGGTCAGTGGCAGATAAAAGTGAATGGCTGTTATCTTGTTGAAGGTCACCGATAATATCATCAGTCAGTTGGTAGACAGTGGCTTCGTCGTTTGACTCGAACTTATCTGCTTGTGATTGGCGCGTCAACTACGCTCTCCGACTAGCTTTATTCAAAACCGCCACAGACCTGACCTGCTTTATCCATTCAACTTGGGTAAGTCTACCGTAGCCAAAACGTAGCTTTCATATTCTTCAACTCAAGTTAAACCAA
The DNA here is from genome assembly GCA_028712225.1 of Methylobacter sp. Taxonomy (GTDB): domain Bacteria; phylum Pseudomonadota; class Gammaproteobacteria; order Methylococcales; family Methylomonadaceae; genus JABFRC01. Next base: position 31,197 of record JAQTQN010000010.1, on the reverse strand, counting down.
GGCTATATCACTTTGTTTTGTTTTGTCTTGTCAGCGCCCGATTGAATCATTTACACACTCTAGTAGGTAATATATGTGGAAATATTAAACCTATTGATTAGGAAACGGTTACCCGACGGGATAAATCAAAGAAGAATATGTCTGCAGGCCAACGGTGTGCATTGCTGCAAATCAAAGGCGCTGATTTTAATGTCAAAGTACACCCTCAACAGAACAAGAAGGATAAGTAATGTCCACTAACAAACCTACGGCGAAGTGGAGCGATGTTAAATCCAAATTGACCGACATGAATCATGTTGGCCTGATCGGTCTGATACAAGATCTGTACGCAGCCAACAAAGATAATCAGACGTTTATACATGCACGTTTTGGGTTGGGCGAGGATATTCTCAAACCTTATAAAACCAACATTTCCCGTTGGATTTGTCCGGATGTGATGCGTAATCAACCGATATCTGTGGCCAAAGCGAAAAAGGCGATCTCCGATTACAAGAAGGCCTTAGGACAAGCTGAAGGATTGGCAGAACTGTCGGTTTTCTATTGCGAGGAAGTGTTTGTTTTCCTTTGTTACTGCGGTATGGACGATGAAGGCTATTTTGATGCCTTGGTCCGAATGTTCGAACAAGCGTTGAAATATGTGATGGCTTTGCCCGAAACGAAACGTCCATCGTTTATCGAACGACTTGAGCAAGTAGCTGAAAAAGGTCGGGATGTCGGCTGGGGTGTGGGCGACGACATGGAAATATTACTAACCGAATATGGGATTGATGACTAATTACGACCCTTTAGCCGAACTGCAAGCAGAAAATGCCCGCCTCATTTCATTACTCGAAGCGCACGGTATTGAGTGGCAATTGCCTCCAGAGCTTCCACCGAAAACCATTCCATTCGAACCAGAATTATCTGCACTCTCTACCACCGCGAAAGTGGCGTTATTTCGCCGCTTGTTTCGCGGCAGGACCGACATATTTCCCGTACGCTGGGAAAGCAAAACCACCGGCAAATCTGGCTACGCGCCAGCTTGTGCGAATGAATGGCGTCCCGGCGTTTGTCACAAAACTCGCATCAAATGCTCAGATTGTGGCGTTCGGCAACTGAGTGCCTTGTCCGATTCTGTCATTTATAGCCATCTTTCCGGCGAGTACACGATTGGAGTATATCCATTGCTGGCTGACGACAGTTGTTATTTTCTGGCAGTCGATTTCGACGAAGCCGATTGGAAGGAAGATGCACTGGCATTTGTCCAATCCTGCTCAGAACTAGGGGTGCCGGCAGCACTGGAAATATCGCGTTCAGGCAATGGCGCTCATGCCTGGATTTTCTTCGCGAGCAAGGTTTCTGCACGTGATGCCAGACGACTCGGCACCGCCATTATCAGCCACACCTGCTCTCGGACTAGACAACTGAAGCTGACCTCATACGATCGCCTATTTCCTAATCAAGACGCCATGCCCAAAGGTGGTTTTGGCAATTTGATCGCATTGCCCTTACAGAAAAAACCAAGGGAAAATGGATTTAGTGTGTTTGTGGATAAACACTTACAACCTTATTCTGATCAGTGGGGCTTTTTAGCCAATATCCTGCCGATGGCTGCCGTGGATATTGAGCCAACTATTTTGCGTGCCACTGGCAATGCACATCCATTGGATGTTACTTTTATCGACGAGGAAGATCACAAAGAACCTTGGAAGCGGACTGATAGTAAAAATGCCAAACTTGCCGTGCCATTGCCAGAATCGCTGTCTATTACTCTGGCTAACCTGATCTATTTTGAGAAATCCGAACTGCCACAACCTCTGGCAAATCGACTGATCCGCCTCGCAGCCTTTCAGAATCCTGAATTTTATAAAGCACAAGCCATGCGCTTCCCGGTATGGGATAAGCCACGTGTCATTGGCTGTGCCGAAAACTATCCAAACCATATCGCATTACCGCGCGGCTGCCTGGATGCAGCCTTAAACTTATTAAAGGAAAACGGTATTCGCTATGACTTAAAAGATGAACGCTTTGAAGGGCAAGCAATCGATATTACTTTCGCAGGCATTCTGCGCCCAGATCAAGAACTGGCTGTCAGTGAAATGTTGCATCACCACGCCGGTGTACTTTGCGCGCCGACCGCATTTGGTAAGACGGTGACTGCTGCCGCGATGATTGCTCGACGAGGCATCAACACCCTCATTCTGGTTCACCGCACCGAACTGCTCAAACAATGGCAGGAGCGTTTGCAATCCTTCTTCGGTGTAGGCAAAGGTTTGGTTGGAACCATTGGCGGCGGTAAAGCCAAACCTACCGGCAAAATAGATATTGCGGTGATGCAGTCCTTGTCGCGCCAAGGCGAAGTGAATCCATTGGTAGAAAATTATGGGCACGTGATCGTCGACGAATGTCATCACATCGGCGCCGTTTCATTTGATGCCATCTTGAAACGGGTTAAAGCCAAATATGTGTTGGGGCTGACGGCAACCCCTGTAAGGCGCGATGGGCAACAACCCATTATTTTCATGCAGTGCGGACCAATCCGCTACACTGCTGCCAAACCAGATAATGCGCCAAGTGATCTGGAAGTTATTCCGCAGATGATTTACAAAGCAATCGATCTGCCTCAGGAATCTGCCATTCAAGATGTATTTCGTCACATTGCCAATGATGTGGAACGCACTGCGGCGATTGCTCGCGAGATTATTTCAGCTTTTGATAAGGGACGAAAAGTACTGGTCCTAACTGAGCGCACCGAGCATTTGGATGCTATTTTGTTAGCATTGGACAAAAAGTTACCGCCACCTTTTGTGCTTCACGGTCGAATGTCGAAAAAGCAACGAGCAACTTTGATCACAGAGCTTGAAGGGTTGCCGCCTGATGCACCTCGGGTATTGTTGGCAACGGGTAAATTGGTGGGCGAAGGTTTTGATCACCCACCACTGGATACAATGGTGCTCGCAATGCCGATTTCATGGAAAGGTACCCTGCAACAATATGCTGGCCGCTTACACCGAGAACACGCTACGAAAACCGATGTTCGAATTATCGACTTTGTCGACACCGGTCATCCAGCGTTATTAAGAATGTGGGACAAGCGCCAGCGTGGATATCGCGCGATGGGATACCGAATGGCCAATCAATCCTCATCGAATATCTGATCGTTCTCTGTATTTCGAACTTTTTTGAACGCTATAAAGTCTAATAGGATCTCCGTCAATTTGGACCTTCAACTGAGAACAATGATCAGGTTTTAACTGTGTATCCAGATAAAAACCGCCAATCATTCCATTATCAAAAGAACCTAATAGCGACGAAGAAAAAAATGAATCGCCAAAATAGTCAGATCGCTTATTTATCTGAAATTTAATGTCAGCTTTCGGCCTTGTTGAATTAGTTCAATCGGCCATTATGTGAAGTTTCCTTTTATGCACAGTATCTTGGCATCGAATAGTTGATACCAGAAATCAAGCGGATTGAGCGAGGCATACAGGTAAAAAACTGGTCATAATTTTTGTAATTTTCATGAGTGGATTTTCTGTTGTTCAATTCAGAAAATAACCCTCAGCACAACAGATAGCTTTTCTTCTACTCAAATTAGTTCGCTACCGGAAAACAATCATGCGAAATTTATCCGTTATGCTGATAAATAGTGAGAATTCGATAGGCCTGACGACATTGATAGGAACAAGCGCTGATATTACTCCCTTTGGGTGTATTTGAAGGCTTGTTTCAAATCATGGAAATTATGCAAAGGTTGCGGGCGAGATAGAGGCTTTAAAGCCAGTAAAATCAGGGTTACGCCAAAGCCTCTGCACATAAAAGGAAACTTCACATAATGGCCGGACTGAGGCGGTCAGTTACTGCACAATCCATTGATAATGAATGTCTGCAACCATAACATTTGTAGATTTGCGTCAGCACACGTTTATTAAATCGTCCTGACTTCATTGATAGGATCGGGATGCCGGTCAAGCAATTTAAATAAAGGGGGTAGTCAATTAGCGCCTCCTGACACAAAATATAGTGGTGAACGAATTAGATCATCAAACCAAAACAAGACCGGTTCTAGAAGCGGGGCGAGATTACTCGCGAACCTATAGGTATTTTGTGAAGTGGTTTCCTGACAATGACTCTTGTGTTGCCTTTCTGATCAAGTTACGGTGGCCAGATGGTTTTATTTGTTTAGTATGTGGTTCTAAATTGAGACTGATATTGCCGATGGCTTTAATTTTGGCAGCAACACAATTTATAGTGGGTGGAGGTGCATTGACTACCCATTTTAAATAATTTAACTAACGTTTAAAGCGGCTTAGTTTTTCCATTCGCCTAACGCGAAGAGGCATGGACTCCGCAACCGAAAATCTCGGCAGTTTCCCCTTGGTCAAGTGCTAGCTTCTTGCGTACATTTGCAAAGTAATCTGGATCAACAATCGACGCATTCACTTGTACGTTGAATTTCAGCATCAGACTCATCGTGCGCAGTGATTCCTCTACAGCCAAAATAGATGCTTCGCAAGCTGGGCAAAATTCGCCAATCACTGCCAGTTAATACTTAACATAACAGCGCAATTGGCGCATCGAATGATGCATGCAACAGTCTAAGCAAAGCTTTCGTGCAAATGTCGATTTTTCGACGCCACTTGGACTAACAAGACCATAACGATACCAGCCAGAAAGCCTGGAAACACAAAGTCCAGTCAATAGCGAAGCAGTCTGCACTATTGACAAAGTAGAATTTTTTGCATGACTGGGTAGTCATTATATAACCCCAGTCAATGCTTTGATTTCTGCAACAGACCACGCCAGTCGATTTTTGATCCTAAGTGGCCGGATCGGTCCATTTTCTAGGCAGGCCCACGATCTCAGTGTTTGTGGCTTGCGATTTAGATAGTACGCCGCGGCATTGGTTTGCACCGTTGGACAGGTCACTTTATCTAGCTGGATATATTGATTGGTGGTTGCCATTGATTGATCCTCAATTCTGTTGATATTAAGGATCACTATAGAGTCACAGCATTAAAAATCAATAAGCCATTGATTATTAACGATGTTTAGTATGTTTCCGTACCTGCGGTAACATACTAAAAAACATAACATATTGAAACATAACAAAAAAATAAATCAGTAAGCGTCGGCAACTGTTGCGGCTGATTTTGCCCGTTCAGTTCACATAGGTAAGTGCAAATGAAGGCTTTCCGAAATAGTATCGAGTCACTGGGATAATGTTCGCACCCCTTGGTAGTTTTGCTTGATTTGTCTTGATACGCTATCAGGCTGCGTGAAGCTTTTTAGCGAATTTAATACTGGGCGCTGTTTTTGTCTGTTTTCCAGAGGTCGAATTCTGTTTGCATATGCCCCCAACTTTCGGCTGTAGCACCGCTCCCCAGACTTCAAGGCGAATTGCTATATCCGCACAGATGCTGCACAGGGTACAGAGCAAAGCGCGATATGCAATGTTTAACGGCAGCATCGGAGATACTGACCAGTTCTTATAAAACATCTTTTTTCAAAGTACTGCTCGGATAGGGCGGATAAACATAATCATTTAATAAAGCTAAGCTGCCTGTCTATCAAGCCATCTTGATAGATGGTCGTGGTAGCTGTTCGGCCTGCCACAGATCCCATTGCGTTTGCATACCAAGCCAAACATCAGGGGGTGTGCCAAGCCATACCGAAAGGAGTAAGGCCATCCCGGCCGTCACTCCAGCCTTGCCGTTCAATACCTTAGAAAGCATGACGCGGGAAATCTGTAATTCCTTTGCAGCTTCTGTTACCGTCATATCTTCTGGTAGCCATTCCTGTAATACTTCGCCGGGGTGTGCTGGATTGTGCATTCTGCTCATTTTATTGCTTCTAATGAAGTGCTGCTTGCCGGTGTACGGATAATTTCAGTCCAGCTGCACCCATTACGGCCAGTAATGTTTTAATTGTTGGATTTCCTTTGGGGGACAGGGCGCGATAGAGGCTTTCACGTTTTATACCTGCTCGCTCAGCTATTGTTGCCATACCTTGAGCCTCGGCAATGTGCCGTAAAGCAGCTAACAAAGCTTCCCGTCCACCGGGTTCGTTGATTTCTTCAAATGCGGTGGTTAAATACTCATCTGCAAAATCAGGGTCTTCCCGCAATAACTCTATAACGGTTTGGTCGTGGGGTCTTGATGCTTCATTCATGGTGCGTTCTCCGATTCCAGTCTTTCCAATAGTCTACGGCTTTATTTATATCGGATTGTTGTTTACTTTTATCGCCACCGATAAGCAACAGCAACAGCTTTTTACCTGTTTGAGCGTAGTAGACACGATAGCCGGGGCCATGATCTATGCGTAATTCCCAAACACCATCTTGTAATGGTTTGCAATCGCCCAAGTTGCCAGCAGCCATGCGCTGCACTCTCGTCAATACCCGCGCCTTCGCTTGACGGTCAGTAAGCGCCGACAGCCATTCTTTAAAGGGAATTCGCCCGTCTTCGGTTAAGTAATCTTCAACTTTATACATTATTGTGAATTATAAGTTACAAAACATTAAGTGCAAGCGGATTATTTAACGACACGCAAACCATGCCCCATATCTGGCTGATTAAACACAATTCCGGCTTGCTCCAACATCCATGCCTCAATCTTTACGTGCCACATCCGCAACAAATCAAGCGGACGGCGTATGTAGTTCTGTTCTCTAACTCCTTGCGGCTTATGGCCCTGGATTTGTGCAGCGATTCCGGCGGGCGTTTCTGTCCATTCACACAGTGTTGCAAAGCTACGGCGTAGGCCGTGCAGAGTCATATCCAGACCAGCAATAGCACAGGCTTGGTTATGGGCAATGCGTGGCTCAGTCAGACGGCCTGATGCGGCGGTCGGACTTGAGAAAACCCACTCACTACGGCGCGGCAATCCAGCCAACAAATGCGCTACATAGGGCGTTAATGGAATAACTCGAAAATCTTCAACTTTGTCATGTATTGTTATGCTGTTCCACTTAAAATCAATATCAGTCCATCGAAGCGCGGCCAGTTCTTCGCGCCGAGAACCGACAAGCAACAATGTTTGCAAATAAGCGCTAATCACTGGGTTTCCGATCTGTTTAACGGCGGCAAACCATGCGGGCAACTGCTCCCGCTGTAGCACATCATTTTTAACCTTGGCTTTGCCCAAACTTTCGCGGGCGGTTTTGCTTTGTGCTGGGTTGGCAGTCACGATTGCCTTATACATTGGATGTCTGGCACACCAAAAAAGAAAGGCTTTCAATAATCGTAATGAAAGTCTGGCGCGTGTCGGTCTCTTCAATGTTTCAGCATCTGCCCATTCTTCCACCCGCTCCGGGGTCAGGTCGATAAGGCGGACCTCTGCCAACGATGCGAGTGTGCCGGGTTTAGTAAGCTCAGTGCTACGACTCCGCACAGCTCCGCCGAGATGCATATCTTTTTCATGGTCATGGTAATGACTTTCGGACCAATAAGGCTTTCGAGCGGCGATATATTCAGCCCATGCCATACCCACCGTCACCGATTCGCGGGCCGCCTGCATTACTATAGCGGCGGCTTCCGCTTCTTTAGCTTTTTTAGCGGCAACTTTTGCGGCTTCCTTATCAGATTTCACTTCGCGCGGATCGTTACCGTTGTCAATCATGATTTGGAGGCGGCGGGCTTCGGCTTGCGCTTCTGGAATACTCCATGCACTAACCTTTCCAATCGTAACGCGCATGGTCTGGCCTTTTATCTTGGCTTGAAAAATATACCGCTTGGCACTTGAACTGGGTGTTGCTCGCACACCCAAGCCCGCAACTTCGTCGCACCAAAGGAAAGTTTGGACTTTCCCTTCATCACATTTGAAGCTTGCAACCCTTCCTGCCGTTAACTTTAACTTCGCCATAATTCCGCCTTATTTTTGTAACCGCTTTTGCAGTATATCGCTGAATATTAATCAACACAACAAATGGAGATAAATGAAGCAAGATATTGATTTATAGTAAAAATATGTGATTTATTGAATGACAATCAACAGAGATAAATAGTGATTTGCGGGGACTCTTAATCCATAGGTCTAGGGTTCGAATCCCTAACACCCCACCAATAAAATCAAGGCCTTACGAGAAATCGAAGGCCTTTTTTATTGCCTGAGGGACACGGACGGGACACTTCAAAATAAAAAACCATAACAAGCCGCAATACAACAGGCTGAATTCTTATCCAAAAACGCGCCTACCTTAAACCAGCTAAAACCGCTAAATTACCCTAATTCCAACACCCTGTAAGATGGCTAAAAAATAGCCAATTCAAGGCGTTTTTATTTTCTAATGCCCCTTTAATGTCCCATTGGTTATAAATAGTTAACTTAATTCAATAAAAACAATTAGTTGATTAAATAGGTCAAAAGACTATATGCCTGTCGAGTATACCCACAGGGCACAAGTGCGGGCTAAACTGGTGAATGACGCGCATTTGGAAGCGAAAACCGGCAAATGGCTTGTTAGGCATAGTGATTGCGGCAGTAAATATGCCTCGGAGAGCCACCGTACGCTATTGAAGCAGCGCGGCATCCGGCAAAGTATGAGCCGCAATGGCAATTGCTGGAATAATGCAGTGTCAGAAAGTTTTTTTCATACCTTGAAAACCGAGCTAATCCATCATCAGATTTACACAACTCGAACGGAGGCTAGGCAAGCTGCATTTGAATATATTGATGTTTTTTACAACCGTGAGCGACTGCATTCTGCCAATGGCTATTTGTCGCCAATAGACTACGAATTGCAGCACAAAGCTGCTTAATCATGTGTCCTGGAAAGTGTTGGCACATCAGATTGTAGTGGTGCCGGAGGTTCAGACCATGTTAGTCCAAAGTAGCCAATGAATGGACGGCCTAGTCTGCGTCAGGCCTAGTCGCCGCGTGCTTGGCTCCTGACAGACAAAATTTGCGCCAGCTTCTGCGCGCGGAACGCCTCGGTGACGAAATCAACAAAAGCGCGCGTTTTGGCTGGCAGCAGTTTCTGGCTGGAGAAATACAGTGAAAGCGGCCCAATGTCGCCATGCCAGTCCGGCAGCAGTCGCTCCAGTGCGCCGCTTTCCAGATGCGGCGCGGCATGTGGAACGGCAACCAGACCGACGCCGAGGCCCAGCAACGTCGCGCGGCAAAGCGCGTCCGGATCGTTGACCATCAACACAGGCTTTTGAACCGCCGCGATTTCGGTACCGGCGCTGTTGCGCATGACCAGCGTACGCATGCGGCCGTTAAGCGGCGAACGCAGCGTCACGCCGGCCAATTCGGCAAGTTCGGTTGGATCCTCGGGGCGACGTTTGCCGTGCAGGAAAACCGGCGACGCCACCGCAATCAGATGTATCCGCCCCAGCTCGCGCGCCACCATGCCAAGTGGAAGATCGAAACCACCACCAATGGCCGCATCGAAACCGCCGACGATCAAATCCACCGGGCGATTATCGAAATACCAGTCAGGCGTCACCGCAGGATACCGCTCGAGGAAGGCCGGCATCAACGGCAATAGGTAATCCATCCCAAACCCCGGCGCCGCGCTTAGTTTCAGCACTCCGGCGGGCTGCCCGGCATTGACCGTGATGTCGGCAATCGCACCTTGGATGCTGTCGAGACCAACCCGCACCGACTGCAGGAAATGCTCGCCCGCTTCGGTCAGGGTTAGGCCGCGCGTACTGCGCTGGAACAACTTCACGCCAAGGTTGCGCTCCAACTGGGCGACGTTGCGACTGACCGCCGCCGGCGTCAGAGCCAGCCGACGCGCCGCCGCCGAAAAGTTGCCCGTCTCGGCGCTACGGACGAAAGACTCAAGATTGGATAGGGTTTCCATGACTCACCTTCAACGAATGATTGAAACATATTCTAGCAGGTCACTACTACTGCTATGAACTGGAAGCGCCTAAAATCCAAACCCGTAACACAACATATTCACTTTATCCAAAGGAAACATCATGAAAATTGCTATCATCGGCGCCGGTGCCATCGGCTCGGCCATCGCCCGCAAACTCGCCCGTAACGGTATCCAAGCAGTCATCGCCAACAGCCGCGGGCCTCAATCGCTTAAAGCCTTGACCGACGAGCTGGGTCCAAGCATCAAGGCTGTCACTGTGAAAGAAGCGGCCCAAGCCGACGTGGTATTCGTTGCAGTCATTTGGGACCGATTGCCCTCCGCGCTGAAAGACCTCGGATCGTGGAATGGCCGCATCTTGGTCGATGCCAACAATGCCGTTGAAGTGCCGTCATTCCAGGCAGTCGACCTAGGAGGTCGAGCTTCCAGCGAAGTCGTGGCTGAATGGGCGCCGGGTGCCCGCGTAGTCAAGGCATTCAACCATTTGGAGGCTCGTGTGCTGGACGAAGATCCGCAAGTCGAAAGTGGCCGACGCGTGCTGTTCCTGGCTGGAGAGGATGTCGATGCGAAGAATACCGTTAGCGATCTTATCGCGCGTATGGGCTTCGCACCCGTCGACCTGGGTGGCTTGAACGAAAGCCGGCTTATGCAGTTCCCCGGCGGCCCCCTGGCGATATTGAATCTGGTGAAATTCGACTAATCTTTCGATCAGAAGGTTGATGCCATCACACGGAAGCTACCGTTGCCGACGGCATCGCCCTCGCCCTGGAATAATCCCAGCCTCCAATCTGCAACACATGCTGAGCTGAAAGGCCTTGTCCTGAAAATCACTGACATACTGAAACGTTTGCCTGGCAGGCTTGGCCTCATCCACTTCAATGTCTATCCATTTCAGCATAAATGCAACGAGCTCACGGCCTTCCACTATTGACGGCAGATGATTATCGTCTTGATTCAGTAGGCCTGTTTCCAAAAAATCCTGTATCCGAATGACAGATGGTGGGGTGGAAATGGCTTCTGCATTTTCAAGTTGCCCAAAGCATTTGACGTATTTCGCCGGGTCGTTGGAAGAGTAGGGGGGGGGCGATAACCTAAACGCACATTGCACAACAAACGTGCCCTGATAGTTTGAAATATCCCTGAGTAACTGCCCAACCTGTTTAGGGTCGATCAACGCGGCGCGGTGTTTTTTCTTTTGTGCGGGGATTTGTTTTGTTATACCAATCCCAATAAGTTTTTAATTAACTCCTATTAATTCTTCAATGTCATTAAGTTAAGCCGTTCGTGGTCGACTGCAAGGATGCAGGAGGTAGGGCACCAAAAGTAGGCGCTCTAAGCGACGCAGGAGCAGTTGCCGAGAGCTTGTCGAACCATGAACGGATTAACCATTCACCCTTCGACAGGCTTCACCACAAGGGTGATCTATGGACAGGCGAACGGTTAATCCTTAACGTTGAGCTAGCCTTCAACCAGCTAAGAAACAATAAGATATGAATTTATTGGGATTGGTATTACTGCTTGCGCCGGGTCATAGTCGGTGAAGTTATGAACAATTGCATAGGCGAACACTGAGCTTATTTCGCCGTGCAACCGGTGAGCTGTCTCAAGCTATGATTTATCAATCATGGGCTTAAGGCTTGCCAGTACATCGGAAGATTTGATCTGATTGATTGCAAGATCACCAAGAATAGGGAAGGCCAGCCGCTCAATTCTTGAAGTTTTCTTGGTATGCGTTTTTTCACTGGTTAAGTGTGCGATTGAATCCAACCATTGCCGGGTAATATCTGCAAAGCTGTTTATTATTGGCAATCCTGCTGCTTTACGGTTTTCGTTCTCAGTATTGGCAATCGTCGTTTGCTTTGACTGTTTTTTTATCTCGCCGGGGTCAATGCCGTTGGCGATATTATCGCGGGCTTTCTCTGCTTCGCGTCTGGCTGCTTCAAGTGTGACGGATGGGTAGGCACCAAATGCGATCTTTCTTCGTTTGCTGTTAAACGTGTAAACAAAGCGCCATAACTTGGCACCAGTCGAGCCAACAAAAAGAAACAGGCCGCCACCATCATTGATGGAGTAATCCATAGTCTTTGGTTTTGCTGCCCTGTAGACCGCGTCTTTATTGAGTTCTTTAGCCATTTTGTTACCTTAATCGTTACCTTTTTTTTCGGATTATACGGAAGGTAACAAAAAAGGTAACACTTTTGGGTGTATTCGGCTGTATTTCGTTGAATATCGTTGGACAATAAAAAACCCGCGAAGCTAGGTAACTTGCGGGTTTCTGTACTTCTTTGGGTTTCTTAAAACCCCTATTTGGTACCGACGGGCGGACTTGAACCGCCACGACTTGCGTCACCACCCCCTCAAGATGGCGTGTCTACCAATTTCACCACGTCGGCTTCATTTTTTAATCAGTTTGTTTTTGAGCTTTTTGAGCTTTTTCAGTCTTTTTAGGCGCTTTAGTTTCTTTGGATTTCGGCGCCGGTTTAGCTTCTTTAACTACTGCAGGCTTTTCAATTATCTTTGGCGCACTTTCAACAGGAGCCTCTGGTTTAGCTTCTTCAGGTTGGCTAACTGCGGTATCTGCGGGAGCTGGCTGTGCCTGTGTTTCTACAGCGGGTGCCGACTCACTTATAATGGCAGGCTGCGCTGGAATGTCTTCAGGGCTTTTGGGTTGAACCGGTGCTGATATGGTTGTTATTTCATCCTGCGTTTTTGGGGTAGTAATTAAATCGTTCGCTGAGCCTCTTTGACCGTTTAAGATAGCTAGTCCTAAGCTTGTTGTAAAAAACAAGGTCGCCAAAATCGCTGTGGAGCGTGATAAAAATGAAGCAGCGCCCTGAGCACCAAAAACTGATGTAGATGAGCCGGTACCAAATGCAGCACCTGCGTCTGCGCCTTTACCTTGTTGCATAAGTATCAAACCAACAACACCCAATCCCAACAATACGTGAATAACAATGATTACTTGATACATAGCAAGGTCTAAACTTTTTCCAATCCAAATTATAAATCTGCATGGGTAGCGCATTAATGCTGCGAAAATCTACCCGTTGATTGCTAAAAATCAGCGACGTTAAATTACGCCTTTATCGAGCGTAACACCAATTGTGCCAACTGAATTTAAGAGCGCGTATAGTATATGCTTACATCCCTTTGTTCAAGCGCCTATTGCTTTCCTGACCTCTTCAGCCAATTGATTGGCGTAGCTTTTAACTGATTCTTGATCTTGTCCTTCAACCATTACTCGAATTAACGGCTCTGTGCCAGATGCTCTAAGTAATACCCGTCCAGTGTTGCCAAGCTTTTTTTCTACCGCTTTCACTGCTTTTTGAATGCCTTCATCTTCATCAGGATTGATCTTTTTTCCTGTTTTGATGTTTACCAATATTTGCGGATATTTCTGCATGTCGGATTTTAATTCATGAAGGCTTTTTCCAGTATCTTGCATTGCCGCCATAATCTGTAATGCAGCGATAATGCCATCACCAGTTGTTGTTCTATCAAGACAAATAATATGACCGGAGTTTTCGCCACCTAAAATGCCTTGATGTTTCACCAGCATTTCCATTACATAGCGATCACCTACTTTGGATCTAACCAAATCAATCCCCAGTTTTTTCAAACCATGTTCCATGCCTAGATTGGTCATCAAAGTGCCGACTACTGGCCCTGACATTTGTCCCGCTTGTAATCTTGATTTGGCGATAATGTAGATAAGCTCATCACCATCAACAATTTCACCTTTATGGTCAACCATGATCAAACGATCACCGTCACCATCTAAAGCAATACCCATGTCCGCTCGATAAGCCAGTACGGTAGCGGCAAGCTTCTCTGGTTTGGTTGCGCCGCATTCTTCATTGATGTTAATGCCATCAGGTTCCACGCCGATGGATACCACTTCAGCGCCTACTTCGCTGAAGACGTGTGGCGCTATGTGGTATGTGGCGCCATTGGCACAATCGATGACGATCCGCATGCCGCCAAAATCCAAACGAGTCGGTACGCTGCCTTTGCAAAACTCTATGTAGCGACCTGCCGCATCGGTTATTCGTTTAGCTTTACCAAGCTTTGCTGATTCAACCGTGGTCATGGGCGAGTCTAAATACTTTTCCATTTTGCGTTCTAATTCATCAGGCAATTTCGTGCCTTGCACAGAAAAGAACTTAACGCCGTTATCGTAAAATGGATTATGCGATGCGCTTATTACGATACCTGCATGGGCTCTAAGCGTACGCGTCAAGTAAGCGATGCCGGGCGTAGGCATCGGGCCTAATAAGCGCGTATCTACGCCCGCTGCCGTTAAACCCGCTTCTAATGCAGATTCGAACATGTACCCTGAAATTCGAGTGTCTTTGCCGACCAGCACAAATCCTTCTCCTTCGCTGGCAAATACCCGGCCCGCAGCCCAGCCTAATTTCAATAAGAAATCGGCAGTAATTGGGGGCTCGCCCACTTTTCCTCTGATTCCATCGGTACCAAAATATTTTCTCGTCATGGGGTTAACACCTCTTTAATTTCAAATGGGTTTGATTTTTTGTAGCGGTCAATGCATTAAGCGGCAACATGATGAAAACCTACATCTGTCAAACTTAACAAAGACAGTCAATGGCGTGCAGTATAGCGGCAGCATTGAAAAAGACACACCCTGGTATTGATTAGGCCGCCTTGTAACGCACTAGCAAGGAGGTCGGTTTTTCTTCAGCTTCAATGTTTATGCAGATATATGCGGTTCATAAGCGACACAATCGTGCTTAAAAGTTAATCGCATGATTGTGTAAGGTTGCCTATGTAATAATCGACTCTTACTGTGTAAAGTTCGATTTTACTATTACCAGTAATTTTTTCGCTTAAGGTTGCTTAACAGATAATTTCATAAGCAAGCTTTTGGCAAATTGGTTTATTTTATATTTTTAGACATTTGCATGTGCTTTGGAGGCGTCATGACTGACACACTTATTAGTGAATCAGTACAAAATTATTACGGGCAGGTGCTGACATCCAGCGATGATTTAAAAACCAGTGCTTGTTGCACATTAGACGCCATGCCCTGGCATTTGCGGCCGTTTCTTGCCGACCTGCATCCTGAGGTTATTTCCCGTTTTTACGGCTGCGGCTCGCCTTTGCCGCCTGCGTTGGAAGGTCGAACGGTATTGGATTTGGGGTGCGGTTCGGGGCGGGATTGTTATTTGTTGTCGCGGCTGGTGGGCGAGAATGGCCGGGTGATCGGTGTCGATATGACCGAAGAGCAACTTGCCGTTGCTAAGCGCCACTGCGATTGGCATGCCGAGCGTTACGGTTATGCTCGACCCAATGTCGAATTTCATCTTGGTCATATCGAAGACCTGACTACCGCCGGTATTGCCGATAATTCCATAGATGTCGTCGTATCGAACTGCGTCATCAACCTGTCGCCGGATAAACGCAAAGTATTGGCGGAAATTTTCCGCGTGCTCAAGCCCGGCGGCGAACTGTATTTTTCCGATGTCTATGCCGATCGGCGTATTCCGCAAGCGCTCAGATTAGACCCTGTATTACTGGGCGAATGTTTGGGCGGCGCTCTGTATTGGGAAGATTTTCGCCGCATCATGCAAGATTTGGGCTGTCCGGATGTGCGTATCGTCAAAGAAAATCCTATCACGCTGGATGATCTGGAAGTTGCCAACAAAATCGGCATGGTTGCGTTCCGTTCGATCACGGTGCGGGCGTTTAAAATTCCGCTGGAAGACCGCTGCGAAGATTTCGGTCAAGTCGCCGTATATAAAGGCACTTTACCGCAACACCCGCATGCCTTCGATCTGGATGATCATCATCATTTGGAAACAGGCAGGCCTCTTCGTGTTTGCGGCAATACTGCCGATATGTTGGGCAGCAGCCGTTATGTCGAGCATTTTCAATTGTGGGGAGATAAGAGTACGCATTTCGGTTTGTTTGATTGCGTGCCGCCCAATACCAGTTTGCCGACGAAATCCGGAGCGGCTTGCTGCTGATGTCCATGTACGGCGCGATTGCGTTGTTTGTTAAAACGCCGGGGCTTTCGCCGGTCAAAACGCGCTTGGCTAAAGAGCTAGGCGTTGAGACTGCCGAAGCATTTCATCTGGCGGCTGCACGTGCTATTTCGGCAGTTATTAATGCATCGGGTAAGCAGGCGGCGCTACATGGTTTTTATGCTGTGGCGGAACAATCGGCCCTGGCTGACGACCTATGGCAAGGCTTGCCCTGTTTGTGGCAAGGCGAAGGAGGCTTGGGCGAACGCATGTCGCTGGTTTACGAAACTTTATTGAGACAATATGATTTCGTTATTTTGGTCGGGGCCGATATTCCGCAAATGACCGTGAAGCATCTGCTTAAGGCCGCCGATTGGCTGGCGCGCGACGAACATGCCAGGTTTGCTTTCGGTCCGAGTATTGATGGCGGCTTTTGGCTATTCGGCGGCAATTGCAATTTGGCGCGCAATCTTTGGACGGAAGTCACATACAGTACCGCCGATACCGGTGAGCAATTTTTAAACAAAATCGATTCCTTGGGTGAAGTACAAATGATCGACCCGCTGCAAGATGTCGATGAGCCTCTGGATTTGATTCATTTGCATGAATCGCTACGGTGCTTAAGCGACCCTATTCCGGAACAACTTGAGCTGATACGCTTTTTAGAATCCCTGTCGTTAGATTTTTTTAAAGGCTTTGGTTATGTATAACGTAAAACCTTTATTACTGGACAGCCATTTTCCTCAGATTCACAGGGATCGATTGACCGTCTTGCAAATGAATCTGGGCTATCTGTGCAATTTGAGCTGCACGCATTGTCATGTGAATGCCGGGCCGAAACGCAAGGAACTGATGTCGCGCGAGACCATGGAAATTGCGCTGCAATTTGCGGAAAAACAGCAAATTCAGCAACTTGATGTGACCGGCGGATCGCCGGAAATGAATCCCGAATTTCGCTGGCTGGTGCAAACCGCCAAACAGCAAGGCCTGCATGTCATCGATCGCTGCAATCCGACCATTTTGGAGGAGCCGGGCTATGAATGGGCTGCGGATTTTTTGGCCGAATATCAAATAGAAATTATTGCTTCGCTACCCTGTTATTTGGAAAACAATGTCGATGCGCAACGCGGTAAAGGCGCGTTCGCCGCTTCCATTAGTGCGTTGAAAAAACTGAATGCGCTGGGTTATGGCATTGCCGGTAGCGGTCTGGTGCTCAATTTAGTCTTTAATCCGCAAGGCCCGAGTTTGCCGCCGCCGCAACAGCAGCTGGAAGCCGACTATCGTAAATATTTGCTTGAGCATTTCGATATCCGCTTCAATCAGCTGTTCGCGCTGGTCAATATGCCTATTCAACGTTTCGGGGCCGTGTTATTTGCCAAGGGCAAACAGTATGAACAGCAAAGTCTGGTGTTCGAGCAGTATTTACAATTGTTGAAAGATGCTTACCAGCCGGAAAATCTAAGCAAAGTGATGTGTAAAAGCCTGGTGAGCGTGGATTGGCAAGGATATGTTTACGATTGCGATTTTAATCAGATGCTTGAGTTGCCTTTGGCGGGCGGCACCCAGGTGCATTTAAAAGATTTGCTTGAGCAAGATTTCGACGCTGCAAAAATCAGTGTTGCTGAGCATTGTTTTGGCTGCACAGCAGGGCAGGGTTCCAGCTGTGCAGGGGCATTGACTTAGCGCTAAAAGCTCTGCGCTTCGTAATAATTTATTGCGGAGATGGTCTGTTGATAGGCGAATGAAGCATTAAAGGTGATGTAAGTAGCTTTTTAAATCACCGGTTCGCCGCGCGCCAACTTTGGCAGTTTTCCTTCCAGTCCCATAGCGCTGCGCATGACCTTGTTTTTAGCAGGCAAAATGCGCTCGGCCAGGCCTAGTCCTAGGTTGCGCAAAAATTTTATCGGTAGCACTTCATTGCTAAACACTCGATAAAACACATCCATCACGGTCATCATTTTTAGATTTTCGTTGCGACGCATGTTTTCATAACGTTTTAACACCGCCAAACTCGCAATATCTTCACCTTGTTTATCGGCCTCGATTAACACTTCCACCAACGTAGCGGCGTCAAGTAAACCAATATTCACGCCTTGTCCGGCGAGTGGATTAATCATGTGGGCGGCATCACCTACCAGTACTGCTCCTGGTTTGACATAGGCTTGGGCATGCTGACGCTTTAATGGAAAGCTCGCCACGCCTAACACGGCTTTGACCTTGCCCAGGCACTCAGGGAATGCTGAAAGCAATTCTTGTTTTAATTGCTCATGGGGTAGTGCTTGTAAGC
Organism: Methylobacter sp.; assembly: GCA_028712225.1. Classification (GTDB taxonomy): domain Bacteria; phylum Pseudomonadota; class Gammaproteobacteria; order Methylococcales; family Methylomonadaceae; genus JABFRC01. The sequence goes on along the minus strand of JAQTQN010000010.1, from coordinate 13,121 downwards.
GACGCACTTCATCGGGCGAGTGGTACCAAACTAAAGAAGCGTAGTGCCCTGGTAAAGGTAAAAACGCTTGCGGCCCTGTCGGAACAAAGCGCTGCCAGGTAATGTCTTGTTGTTCATAATCCGTTTCGATATAGATCACTAAGGCGTGCTGGTTATAATCCCAGCTGGTTACGCCCAATCCTACCGCCTGTCTGACTCTGGATTGGCCGCCATCAGCTGCCACTAATACCTGTGTCGATAAGGTTCGACCGCCGTCCAGCTCAATCTCGTTGGCTCCGCTAACGGTATAATTTATTTTTTTAATCGAAGCGGGACATATCAATTCAATATTTTCAAAAGCGGATAGTCGCTCCAGTAACGCCAGCTGAGTGATGCGATTTTCAACAATGTAACCCAATTCGGGGTAGTCGATATTGTCACTGCAAAACTCGGTATCGCCCGCTGTTTCCCAAACCCGCATACGCCGGAAGGGGCAAAAGCGTCGGTCGAGCACACCTTGCCATGCGCCGACCATTTCAAGGATGTTTTTTGAGGCGATACTCAATGCAGAAACACGCAAATCATGCGGCTGATCTGGCGAGAACGCTTGTGGAGGTGAATTTTCCACTACGGCTACTCTTAACTTTGAGCCGCCCAAACCGCAGGCAACAGCCGCTCCGACCATGCCTCCGCCAATAATCACAACATCAAAATGTTCTTTCATACTCTAGCCAAAAATATTGAGTTCAAGACAGCATCCAGTACGGAAATGACAGTAAAGTTCTATCGTGTTACCATTAATAGGTTTCACTAAAAGAATTTATTACATAGGGCTACGTAACACATCAATGCACTGGTGCGTATTAATCGCCCGACTCTATCACGCATTGAAGCAAAAAACGACCTATAAACGCCGCCTACGGCATGATTGGAAGGGGCTAGATCGATGAACGCATATTCCCGCTTGGATAACAAAGAACCTATGCTTTACAACGCTGAACAATCGCAGGACAGCTGCGGCGTGGGCTTTATTACCCACAAACAGAGCAAACAAACACACGACCTGTTGCTCAAATCTCACGAAGCTCTATGTACCATTCCACATCGTGGCGGTATGAGTGCAGAAGGTATCGGTGATGGTGCCGGAGTTAACATCGATTTATCACTAAAATTTTTCCGCAAAGTCACTGGTAAAGCCGATCTTGAACTGGGTCAATTTGGTGTGGCCAACTTCTTCTTTCCAGAAGACCATGATCATTTCGATTCAGCAGCCAATGAATTAATCGAACGTCATTTTCGAGATTTCAACCTTCCTGTTATCCAGTGGCGCAATGTCCCCGTAGATGCTTCCGTCATCAATGAAGCGGCCGCCAAAGCCCAATTGCCAATAAAACAGGTTGTCTTTGGTCGCCCGGAAAATTTGAAAAATGCCAGCCACAGCGAATTTGAAAGCCATATTCAGGCGGCACTGTTGGATATTGAAGTCGAAGGCTTTTCCCGCCCGGAACTAGCCGGTTTTTATCCGCTATCGATGAGCTCACGTACTCAGGTTTACAAAGGTCGGCTTAACTCATTCGAAGTAATCCCATACTTCATAGACTTGTACGATACCGATCACGAAATAAGCACATTATTTTTCCATACCCGGTTTTCCACCAACACCGCACCTGCCACTATGATGGCTCAGCCATTCCGTTACATGGCGCACAACGGCGAGTTGAATACCGATAAGAAAAACCGCTTGAGCGAAAATGCGATCGCTCGCCAGCACAACAAACACATCTGCTTCCCTTGCGGTCAGTCCGATTCCGGACGTCTCGATCAAACCCTGACTCGCCGTATTAACGAAGATAATCTGGACATTGTCACCGCCGTACTGGCAATGATGCCTCCAGCTTGGGAAAACGACACCACGCTATCGCCGGAAGTCCGCGCGATGCTGGAATATTTCAGTCTTTATGAAGAGAAAAACGACGGCCCTGCGGCACTGATTTTCAATGACGGCATCCGGGTTGGCGCACGCCTTGACCGCTTAGGATTGCGTCCGCTGCGCTCAATCGAAACCAATGAATATCTGGCTGTCATGTCAGAAGCCGGACAAATCGACTTTCCGCCACAAGACGTTTTGAAACGCGGCCGTATTGAAGCCGGCGGCATGCTGTATTTTGACCACAGTACCGGTGAGGCTTACAACAGCCATCAGGTCATGGAGCGCCTAGCCAAAGAGAAAGACTATCAAGCTCTGCTCGCGCAACGCAGTCTGCATCTTGCCGACCTGCCTAAAGTTGACCCGGCCGATCTCAAATACAATCATGATTTCAACATAGACCAACAACATACCGCGTACTCGCTCAACCAGGAAAGCTTCAGGTTCCTGCTCGATCCGATGCTGGCAACCGGCATGGAAAAAGTCTCTGCGATGGGATACGGTTTGGCGCCTAATGCCTTATACAGCGCAGAAGGCGGCATGTCGCGCTATTTTAGCCAGCGCTTTGCCCAGGTCACCAATCCGCCTTTGGACTCTATTCGCGAAAGCGACGGCATGACTTTGCGAGTCGCATTGGGGGCAAAACCTACTTTTGCAGCTGGCGATAGCAAGCAATTGGTCATCGACACTCCAATTTTGCAACGCACTCAGTTGGAGCAAATTCGTAGGCAATCATCGGTCGCCACCGTCACCTTCGATATTTTGTACCGCCCGGACTTCGACAATGCCAAGAGCAATGAAGAAGCGCTGGAAGCCGCTATACAAGCCGTATGCTTGCAAGTCGAGCAGGCAGCCCAAAACAATGTCGGTATCATCATCTTAAGCGACATCAACATCAGCAAAGACAACGCGGCAATTCCCGCCTTATTGATGATGGCTGCTGCTAACCAGCACCTTGTTAAACAAGGCCTGCGCTTTAATTCGTCATTGATTGCCGAAACCGGACAAGTCGCCAGTCCGCACGATGTAGCCACCTTATTAGGCTTTGGCGCCTCGGCGATCTGTCCGCTGACCGTGCATAACCGTGTACTCAGCCATTACCCAGCCGACCAACACCAAAAAATTCTCTACAACTATCAAAAAGGCGCCGAAAAATCGCTGATGAAAACCATGGGCAAATTTGGCCTGTGTACGGTAGAAAGTTATATCGGTGGGGAGTTTTTTGAATCCAATTACCTGGATACTGACGAACCCAGATTGCGTCCTTACTTCCCAAACATCCATGCGTCAGTGGGCGGTGTGCGTTATGCCGACATTGCTGCAAGCAGCGCCGAATGGCATCAAAAAGCGTTGGCTGTGCGCGAAGAAAAAGACATTCCATTCCTCGGTCTGTTCAAGGAACGTCAGGATGGCGCCGGTCATTCCTACGGCAATACCGCCGTGCGCGAATACATCAATATGACCGATGAGGCGATACTGTACATTCCGGAACATGCTCCGGAAGCCAGCGATACCGCTTATCTTGATTTCGGCTATGACAAGCGCACGCCCGAACAACTCGATAACTTCGGTATTACTCCCGCATATCGCAATTTCACTAAAAATCTATACCTTGAACGTGATGACAGACCTGCTGCGTTGCGTGACATTATGGACTTTCCGGCGGATGTGTCCCATGCCCAAAGTACTGAAGATTTCGACCGAATTCTGGGCAACCAAAACCTGCGTGGTAATGTCAATTACCTAATCCGTGGTTTGCGTGTCAGCCGAACAAATGAACAAACTTTCACTATTGGCTTGACCTCAAACTCATCCCGCCAACGTTTGGAGCAACTGGCCGCGCACTACAAAAAACGTTTTGCTGAATCTGACTTCAATATTGCCATTGCGAATGACGGCATCACTTTGACTGTCACTGAGTCCGATGGCTTGCTGGCTAATTACTTGAGCAGCACAAAGTCGGCGCTGGAGCCTATTGCTCTGGCAGCGGTGCAACCTGCGCATGAAATTACGCCAACACTGGCCTCGGGCGCGATGAGTCACGGTGCGTTACTCGCCGAAGCTCACGAAGCGGTTGCTCAAGGCACCAATATCGTCGGTGCGTTAAGCAATTCAGGCGAAGGCGGTGAGCATCACAGTCGCTTTAACACCTTACGTTCCAGCAAAGTCAAACAATTTGCTTCAGGCCGTTTTGGCGTTTGGGCCGGTCTTCTGGCAGATCCCAGCATTCAAGAAATAGAAATCAAGATTGCTCAAGGCGCAAAGCCCGGAGAAGGCGGGCAATTGCCGGCCGCGAAAGTGTCGGTAGAAATTGCTGCATTGCGTGGCGGTACTCCGAAAGTTGAGTTGGTCAGCCCGCCGCCGCATCATGACACCTATTCCATCGAAGATTTGGGGCAATTGATCCATGATGCCAAAGCCGCACGCGTTAAAGTTGGCGTCAAATTGGTGTCTTCCGAAGGCATCGGTACAATAGCCGTCGGCGTTGCTAAAGCCGGTGCTGACGTGATTAACGTTGCCGGCAACACCGGCGGCACGGGCGCCGCAGCGGTGACCAGTCTGAAAAACAGCGGTAGGTCGCCGGAAATCGGTATCGCCGAAGTTCATCAAGCATTGGCCGTTAATGGCCTACGCGATAAAGTGATACTGCGTTGTAGCGGGGCTCATCAGAGTGGTACGGACGTGGTTAAATCCGCTATTTTGGGTGCAGACTCGTTTGAATTCGGTACTACGGCATTAATGATGCTGCGCTGTGTGATGGCGAAAAACTGCAACATAAAATGTCCTGCCGGTTTAACGACTGCGCATGAAGAGTTCAAAGGCGATCCTCGTGTCTTGGCTCAATACTTCATGAACTTGGCGCACGAAGTCAGGGAAATATTGGCCTCACTCGGCTATAAAAGCCTGCGTGACATTCGTGGCAAAACCGATTTACTGCATTTAATCAACCATCCGACCATGGTAGGTCAACTTGACCTGACTAAAATGCTGGCTCAGGTCAATGAAGTTAAGATTGCCAAGCCTATTTACCTGGAAGCTAATTTCAATGTCGATAACCAAGTTATTGAACAAGTCAAAGCGGGCCTGCTGGCCGGTAAACGACAAATTGTCATTGAAGGCGACGGCTTTAAGCTGAGCAATTGCGCCAAGACCGTAGGCGGCCAAACCGCTATCGATATTGAACGCTTGCTGGCTTACCAGCTCAACGAACAAGAGCTGACCAAATCACCCATCATTTACACCAACCAGCACGGTCGCCGATATCTGGCACCGGACAGTGTGGTGATTCGTACCAAAGGCTCAGCCGGGCAAAGTTATGCCGCATTCCTGAATGACGGCATGCGACTGGAACATCTGGGCACCTGTAATGACGGTGTCGGTAAATCAGCTTGCGGCGGCACCTTGGTAGTTGAATCTCCGGGGGGCGGCATCAAAACGCCCGGCAATAACGTCTTAATCGGTAACTTTGCGTTATTCGGCGCCACTGGCGGTAAAGCCTTTATCAACGGTGAAGCCGGTGACCGTTTTGCAGTTAGAAACTCAGGCGCAATGGCCGTTGTCGAAGGCGTCGGTGATTTTGCTTGCGAATACATGACCAATGGCGCGGTGTTGAACATCGGTGGCTTTGGTAAAGGCTTCTGCAACGGTATGTCAGGCGGTAATGCTTACCAATACGACCCTGAAAATCGTTTGGAAAATCTGTATGACAAAACATCTGTTGAGCTGCATAGCCTGACAGAAGATACCGATAATGCGCGCGCTCACGAGCAATTTATTCTGCATATGCTTGAGCAACACGCCGAATACGCTAACTCCAGCAAAGCAAGAAACCTGATTAACAATTGGGCTTCTGAACGTCAGTACTTCAAGTTCGCGTTGCCGTTATGGCTGTACAAAACGCAAACCGCGAAATACTTGCAGCAGGCGCTGGATCGCAAGGAAATGATCGAAGAATTGTCGGTTGAATTAGCGCGCCAACAAATCGAGCAGGTAAAACACGCCTATCAAACAGAAAAGCCGCTGTTCGATGGAGCTATTCCCGGGGTGGGAGAGGTAGATACCCACTTGACCTACAAACTGGTTAATAGCTATGCCGTGCTGGAAAAAGCCCAGCAAATTGCTCAAGAAATGCTTAAAGTAGTACCTGAGGCTCAACGTACCTCAGCACATATTGATAGAGCCGCGCGTAAGCTAATTATTGAGCGACCGCGTAAAGTACAAGAAGCGCTGGTTAAAAACACCCGTGAAGCTTATAGCAATTACAGCGATGACCATCTCGCCATACTACTGGCTTCTAAACGCTTGAATGATTACAAAACTGCGTTAATTAATCGTTCTGTACAAAGCATTTATTCAATCGGTTCAACAGCTTGGATTATTGAGCAAGACCAGATTAACAGGCAAGCTCTCGCAGGCATTCCAGGCATCGAAGAATACCTGGCCGCATTGGTTGGACTGGATATTGCTCAAAGCATGATGAGTCAAAGCGTAGCTTAATTACCTTAACTACTTTCGATTAGCGCCCCGTCTAAATTTCACAGACGGGGTGCTAACGAGGGCATAGATTTCTTAGCCACTTACATGAAAACACCTCAACTTCCATTAGACGCTCCTTACAGTCAAACTCAACGTGCTTGGTTAAACGGATTTTTTGCCGGACTGCACACGCATTTGGTGCAAAGCGCCGGTGCTGTCAATCAAGTCAATGCTCGGATTATCAATATTCTTTACGGCAGTCAGACCGGCGGCGCTGAGTCTGTTGCCAATGACGCTGCAGCTGTCGCTAAGACACACGGGCTAAAACCTGTGGTCAAAGGCATGGATGAAGTTGAAGTTAGCGCACTTTCATCAATGGACTATTTGCTGGTTATTACCAGCACTTATGGTGAAGGCGAAATGCCTGACAATGCTCAGCTGCTCTGGGATGCGATTAGCGCAGACACGGCGCCCACGCTTAGCAATGTTAAGTTCTCTGTGCTCGCGCTCGGCGATACCAGCTATGACTTATTTTGCCAGGCAGGTATCGATTGGGATAACAGGCTGGCTGAACTAGGCGCAACACGTCTTTTTGATCGTGTCGATTGCGATACGGCTTTTGAAGAACCGGCTGAAACTTGGATTAAGGAAGTCATTCCGCACATGGCGGAAGGCGCATCCGGCACAGTGATTGTCGAAACAGGCGCACCGGCTGCTGAAAAGTCGCAATACAACCGAAAAAACCCATTCCCGGCGAAACTACAAGTCAATCGCTTATTAACTGCGCCGTCTTCATCCAAAGAAACCCGTCATTATGAAATATCCATTGCCGGGTCAGGATTACGCTATGAAGCAGGCGATGCTTTGTGCGTGGTGCCGACCAATTGCCCGCAACTGGTCGATGACATCATTAAAGCCCTGGCTTGCAACGGTGACGAGGTTGAACCCGTCAATAGCGAGCAAATGTCGTTACATGACGCATTACGCACACATTTTGAAATTAAACTGCCCAGCAAGGAATTGTTGGAAGAAATAGCGACACGTTCAGGTGACCAGGAGCTTAATGGCTTACTAGCAGCTGGCGACAAAGAAAAGTTGTCGGATTATCTATGGGGCCGCGACATTCTGGATTTGTTGCGGCAATTTCCCGCTTGCGAGTTTGCTGCCGCTGAATTTATAGCTTTACTTAAACCATTGCAGCATCGCGCCTACTCCATTTCCTCCAGCGGCAAAATGCACCCAGAGACTGTTCATTTAACCGTTGCCAGCGTTCGGTATGAAGGCCATGGTCGTCAACACAAGGGCGTGTGTTCAACCTTCCTGGCCGATTTGGTCAGCCCCGACACCGAAGTACGTAGCTTCTTTACCCCCAACAAGGTGTTTAGAGTCCCGGAAGATAACAGCTTGCCGATGATTATGGTCGGCCCCGGCACCGGTATTGCACCATTCAGGGCTTTCTTGCAAGAACGCCAATTTCGCAAAGCAGCAGGCAAAAACTGGTTGTTCTTTGGTGATCGTAATGCCGCAACCGATTATATATACCGTGAAGAAATCGAGGCGATGCAAGAAAGCGGCTTGTTGAGTCGCTTGGATCTGGCTTTCTCCAGAGATCAGGACGCGAAAATTTATGTGCAAGATCGTATGCTGGAAAATGGCGCCGAACTATTTGCCTGGCTGGAGCAGGGCGGTTACTTCTTCGTCTGCGGCGATGCTTACCGAATGGCCAAAGATGTCGACAAAGCATTGCATGAAGTGATTGCCACTCACGGTAAGTTGTCTGAGCAACAAGCCATTGATTACGTTAATCAACTGAAAAAAGATAAGCGTTACGTCAGGGATGTTTATTAATCGCTAACGTTTGCTTGAATTGTGCAAATTTGAAAAAACACCAGCAGGATACAAATTGGTAGTCAGTTAATACCAATTTCAATAAACGGTCTTATATCCCCTCGGCATCGCAGGCGCAGTTGCCGAGGGGAGTTAAATTACAATGTATGGGTTTTTGGTAAAACCGGCATTCAAGCAATAACAACTAAATAGAGTTTTTGGTGGTTTGCTTGACCAAATACAGCGCGCAGTTGGCAACTGCCACCAGCCGACTAACTTATCCGCCAGATATATCATTCCAATGCTAAAAGTGACGTTTGTTGCATAGGGCTAAATGGCATTCATCACGGACTATGCCCAGGCAGCCAGGAATCGCTTTCCCGTAATTACATTTAATTGTCGAGGCAGTTTCAACAATCAGTCGGTCGCCTTTTTCGTGCCCTTCTACCTATGTTCCTTAATAAGCAAATTTACAATTCAAGTTATGACGACTATCAACAACGACAATGCTGTTTCGACATTTAAAGAACCACCCAAAATGCCTTCAGCATTGCCGCTCGTTGGACATATGCTTGAGTTTGGTAAAAATCCATTTGAGTACATGGTGAAACTAAGAAAGACGCTGGGAGAAATCGGTGAATTTCGTATGTTTCATCAGAAGATGGTGTTAATGACAGGCCCTGACGCGAGTGAGGCTTTTTTTAGAGCACCTGATGATCAGCTGGATCAAAGCCAAGCTTATAAAATCATGACGCCCATTTTTGGCAAGGGCGTGGTTTTTGATGCCCCGCCGAATAAAAAAGACCAACAGCTTAAAATGCTGATGCCGGTATTGCGCGATAAACCCATGCGCGGCTATGCACGAGTGATTGTCCAGGAAGTTGAACAAATGATTGCCGGCTGGGGTGACACCGGTGAAATTGATTTGCTCGAGTTTATGAAAGAACTCACGATTTACACCTCCAGCCACTGCTTGCTTGGCGACGAATTCCGTTATGAGTTGAACGAAGAATTCGCGAAAATTTATCATGATCTTGAAAAAGGCGTGAATCCGCTGGCCTTTGTTTTCCCTTATTTGCCTTTGCCCGTGTTTCGCCGCCGGGATAAAGCGCGTGCCAGATTGCAAGAGTTAGTGACGGGTATTATTGCCAAACGAGCTAATAAATCAGAAAAAAGTGAAGATGCGTTTCAGTTGCTCATTGATGCTAAATATGACGATGGCACCGGTTTATCCGCTCATGAAATAACCGGTATGTTAATAGGCACAATCTTTGCCGGACATCATACAACCGCCGGAACTGCTGCGTGGACTTTGCTGGAACTGGCGCGTCGGCCTGAGTTTATGGTTAAAGCATTAACTGAACTCGATGCACATTTTGGCGTCGATGGCGAAGTCACTTTTCAATCGTTACGCGAAATTCCGATACTGGAAAGTGTTATTAAAGAAGTTTTACGTTTGCATCCGCCATTAATATTTTTAATTCGTAAAGTGATGCGCGATTTTCACTTTAAAGGTTATACAGTCAAGGCAGGAAAATACGTCTGTGCTTCGCCGCGAGTATCGCACCGCATCGCTGAGGTTTTTCCCGAGCCGGAAAAATTTGATCCTGAACGTTATTCTGAATCACGTCAGGAAGATGCCAGGCCCTTTAGCTGGATTGCTTTTGGTGGCGGCAAACATAAATGCACCGGCAATGCGTTTGCCATGCTGCAATTAAAAGCCATTTTCAGCATACTGTTGCGTCGCTATACCTTTGAATTGGTCGACGATAAAGACAAGTATCAGGATGATTTCACCCAAATGGTGGTACAACCACTATCTCCTTGTCGTGTTCGTTATATAAAACGCACGTTTATTAAAGAAGCCGCTGCTGAGGCAAAGACAGATAACACACAAAGCACTACGCAAGCGGGTAATGACTTTCAAATAAAAATCGACAGAGAGCTTTGCCAAGGTCATGCGACTTGTATGACTGAAGCGCCTGAGCTTTTTCAGGTAGACGACGCAGGTAATCTCACCGTTTTACAAGAAAACCCACCGATGGATTTGCTGGAAAAAGCCCGGCAAGCCGAAAAATATTGCCCGAACAAGGCAATTAAAATTGAATTCAAATAGAGACAAACAATGGCCGCATATCCCAGAGAAGAACTTGAAGAAATGGTTGAACGTTGGTTGCAGGCAAATCGTGACGCCGAAAAAGAAGGTAATTGGCCCAAATATTTAGGAGCGATGTATACCGAGACGGCCGAGTATCGCTGGAATATCGGCCCGAATGAGGAATTTGTCGCACGCAGCCGCAAACAGATAGAAGAATGGGCTTTGGGTGTACAAATGGAAGGCTTTGAGGAATGGCGCTATCCGTACCACCGCATTTTAATCGATGAAAAACAGGGGGAAGTCATAGGCTTATGGCGTCAGGTATCGCCCGCGCTACGGGAAGACGGCACGCATTATGAAGTGGCGGGCATCGGCGGTTCCTGGTTTCGTTATGGCGGCAACTATAAATGGGAATGGCAACGCGATTTCTTTGATTTAGGCAATGTCAAAGCCTTGTTTTTTGAATTAGCGGCTGACGGTAAACTTGATCCTGCCGTGAAAAGAAAAATTGGCAAGTTAGCCAAAGGACAGTTGCTTCCCGGTCATGAACGTTTGCGCGCACAGCCGAGTTTATTGAAAAAATTGAAAGGGTTTTTGGCAATGGTACGCATAGCCCTGTTTAATAAGTAAAATGGCTGTCACTCTTTGCAAAGATAGTATCTGATGATCTCGCAAGCTAAAAGTTACCCTGACAAGAATTTATGCTGAATGTAAAACCGAGTTGGAAAAACTGGCAACTCCTCACTGAAAAGGGGCGGCAGATTTGGGCGTTTAAGCCCAAGTCAAATAATATCAACGAGCATTTACAAGGCGTTGATAGTGTTACTGACGAGGATATAATTCAGTTTGCTGAAGATTTTCAGTTTGATAAATCGAGCAACCCCAATTCCGGCGATAAAGTTTTTAGACATACTGCGATCAACGCGAATTTCCAGGAATTCTCAGTGCAGATACCTCAGGAAAGCAATGCCGACCAGCAACAAGTGACGGACGCGCTTGTTAAAGGGATTAACTATTTTTCATACTTGCAAAGTGAAGACGGCCATTGGCCGGGCGATTACGGCGGCCCGCTATTCCTTTTGCCGGGTTTACTCATTGCTTCTTATATTACGGATTCACCGTTCCCCAAAGCACATCAGGAAATGATGAAGCTTTATATATTCAATCATCAAAACAGCGATGCCGGTTGGGGCATGCATATTGAAGGTGAGTCGACCATGTTTGGCACGGTGATGCAATATGTGTCGCTGCGACTCTTGGGTGTCGATAAAAATCATGAACGACTCGCCAGCGCCAGGGCGTGGATCAAAAATAATGGCGGAGCAACCGGCATTCCCTCTTGGGGGAAGTTTTATCTCGCCATTTTAAATTGTTATGACTGGCAAGGATTTAACAGCCTTTTTCCTGAAATGTGGCTGTTTCCAAAATGGTTGCCGGTACATCCCTGGCGCTATTGGTGCCATAGCCGTATGGTTTATTTACCAATGGCTTACTGCTATGCACAGCGAATTAAAGCGCCCGAAACTGCGTTGATTTTATCGTTAAGAGAAGAGCTTTTTAACGAAGATTTCGCATCTATCGATTGGCCGAAACAACGCAATGCCCTTTGCGAAAAAGATTCTTACACCCGGCTTTCGCCGGTATTGAAGTGGATGAGTTTTTTCACTAATACCTACGAAAAATTTAAATCTAATTGGCTAAGAGAAAAAGCCACCGCCTACCTCTTAACGTATCTGAATGCAGAGGATGAGCAAACCGATTACATCAACATCGGTCCCGTTAATAAAGCGATTAACTCTATCAGTATCTGGCATGCTTACGGCAAAGATTCTGAGCAATTTAAAAAACATGTCACGCGTTGGTTTGACTATTTATGGGTTGCCGAAGATGGCATGAAAATGAATGGCTACAACGGCTCGCAGCTTTGGGATACTGCATTTGCAACTCGCGCCATGCTGGAAAGTGATGTGGGTAAGCTTTTCCCTGCGACTATTGCCAAAAGCTATAAGTTTATCGAGCTGTCGCAAATCAAAGCCGAGCATTCAACGCATCGCGAATTTTTTCGTCATCCGATGATAGGCAGTTGGCCATTTTCTACCGCAGAAAATGGCTGGCCGGTTGCCGATTGCACGGCAGAGGGCTTAAGCGCTACTTTAGCGATCAATCATTCAGGACTGGTTAAACCGATAATTGATGAGCAACGCATTCAACAAGCCGTTGATGTTATTTTGTCTTATCAAAATGCTGATGGTGGTTGGGCAACTTATGAGTTAACTCGTGCGCCGAAATGGCTGGAAAAACTCAATCCCTCTGAGGTATTTGCCGATATTATGATTGATTATTCATGGACGGAATGTACTGGAGCTTGTGTTATTTCATTACTGGAAATTCAGGAAACTTATCCTGCCTATAAAAATAACGAAATACGTAAAGCTATTAGTTCAGGAATTGATTTTATTCTTAAGCAACAAAAACCTGATGGCTCATGGTATGGTGGCTGGGCAGTTTGTTTTACTTACGCGACCTGGTTTGGCGTTGAGACGATCAGTAAAGCCAAGGGCAAAGGCTATTACGATGATGTGATTTTAATGACCAGCATCAATAAAGCCTGCAGTTTTTTAGTGGATCATCAAAAAATCGATGGCGGCTGGGGGGAAACTTTCGAGTCGTGTTCAAAACTGGTCTATTCCGAAGCGGCTGACTCTCAGGCGGTTAATACCGCTTGGGCATTACTGACATTAATGGCGGCCGAGTATGGCGATAATAAAGTCATTGAAATGGGGATTAATGTGTTACTAAATAAGCAAGCCGCTA
>JAQTQN010000142.1 GCA_028712225.1 Methylobacter sp. | reverse complement strand
TCGACAGAAGGGGCTCCTGCCCCTCCGTCGACGAGCAGCATCCATGCTGCTCCCCTAACGGGCTATTCACGACAAAAGCTCCGGTGCTCGGCGCGGCATACGGGTTTAAAACACCCATGCCAATTAAATTTGGAGATTTTTTATGAGCAAACAATCCACTTCCACATCACTACTCGACCGAAACATCCTACAACAGGCCATAGTCGATGCCTTCGGCAAACTGACGCCCAGGCAACAATGGAAAAATCCGGTGATGTTTGTCGTCTATCTCGGCAGCTTGCTGACCACGGTTTTATGGCTGCAAGCACTGAGCGGCGAAAGCGAGGAACCTGCCGGATTTATTCTGGCAATCACACTATGGCTATGGTTTACCGTACTATTCGCCAATTTCGCCGAAGCCGTGGCGGAAGGCCGCAGCAAGGCGCAGGCGGCGTTTTTGCGTACTGCCAAGCGCGACATCGCCGCCAAAAAACTGGATGAGCCGCGCTACGGCGGCAATTATTCCAAAGTGGCCGGATCAACCTTGCGCAAAGGCGACGTGGTGTTGATCGAAGCCGGTGATTTTGTGCCGGGTGATGGCGATGTGATCGAAGGCGTGGCCTCGGTCGATGAAAGCGCCATCACCGGTGAAAGCGCGCCGGTAATCCGTGAATCCGGCGGCGATTTCAGCTCTGTCACCGGCGGCACCCGCGTACTTTCAGACTGGCTGGTAGTCCGCATTTCGGCCAATCCCGGCGAGAGTTTTCTGGACCGGATGATTTCAATGGTAGAAAGCGCCAAACGCCAGAAAACCCCTAACGAAATCGCACTGACTATCTTGCTGGTGGCATTAACACTGGTGTTTTTAATGGCGACAGTGACGCTGTTGCCGTTCTCTTTATACAGTGTGCAAAGCGCCGGTGCCGGTCAACCCATCACTATTACCGTATTGGTGGCGCTGCTGGTGTGTTTGATACCCACCACCATTGGCGGACTCTTATCCGCAATCGGCGTCGCCGGTATCGGCCGAATGATGCAGAAAAACGTCATTGCCACTTCCGGTCGAGCAGTGGAAGCGGCCGGCGATGTCGATGTATTGCTGCTGGATAAAACCGGCACTATTACCCTCGGCAACCGCCAAGCCTCGGCGTTTTTTCCCGCTAAAGGCGTCAGCGAATTAATGGTCGCCGACGCTGCGCAACTGGCCTCGCTAGTCGATGAAACCCCGGAAGGCCGCAGCATCGTGGTGTTGGCCAAGCAAAAATTCGGCTTGCGCGAGCGCGATGTGCAATCGTTGGGCGCCACCTTCATTCACTTCAGCGCCCAAACGCGGATGAGCGGCGTTAATTTGCCCGCAGTCGAAGGTCAATCGGGCGACAATCTACGGCAAATCCGCAAAGGCGCAGAAGATGCCATACGCAACTACGTTACCGAACAGGGCGGCCAGTTTCCGGATGATATTCAAAAAATAGTCACCGATGTCGCTCGTCGCGGCAGTACACCGCTGGTAGTGGCCGAAGGTGCGAAAGCATTGGGCGTTATCGAATTAAAAGACATCGTCAAAGGCGGCATCAAAGAACGCTTTATCGAATTGCGGCAGATGGGTATTAAAACCATCATGATCACCGGCGACAACCGCCTAACCGCTGCGGCAATTGCCGCCGAAGCCGGTGTCGACGACTTTCTGGCCGAAGCCACGCCGGAAGCCAAACTGGCTTTGATCCGCCAGCATCAGGCTGACGGCCGGTTGGTGGCAATGACCGGCGACGGCACCAACGATGCGCCAGCCCTGGCACAAGCCGATGTCGCGGTGGCGATGAACAGCGGCACTCAAGCCGCCAAGGAAGCCGGTAATATGGTCGATCTTGATTCCAACCCCACCAAGCTGATCGAAATCGTCGAAACCGGCAAGCAAATGTTGATGACTCGCGGCGCACTGACCACTTTCAGTATCGCCAACGATGTCGCCAAGTATTTCGCCATCATCCCGGCCGCGTTCGCCACCACTTACCCGGCGTTAAATGTGCTGAACGTGATGGGCTTGGCAACGCCGTCCAGTGCGATTTTATCGGCAGTGATTTTTAACGCCTTAATCATTATCGCGTTGATTCCGTTGGCCTTGAAGGGCATCAAATATAAGCCGGTCGGTGCTGAAAAATTGCTGCAAAACAATTTGCTGGTGTATGGCGTTGGCGGTTTGATCGTGCCGTTTATCGGTATCAAGGCCATCGACTGGCTGCTTGTTGCCATGAATCTGGTGTAAAGGAGATTGAACATGTTGAGTTACTTAAAACCCGCGGCAGTCATGTTGCTGCTATTGACCTTATTGACCGGCGTAATCTATCCCGCCCTGGTCAGCGTAGTTGCCCAAGTCTTCTTTGCCGACCAGGCCAACGGCAGCTTGATTAAAAATGAGCAAGGCCAGCCCATCGGTTCGGCATTGATCGGCCAATCATTTGACGACCCTAAATACTTCTGGGGACGACCATCGGCGACCGGGCCTTATGCCAACAACGCGGCTGCATCATCCGGTTCCAACCTGGGGCCCACCAATCCGGCGCTGGTTGAAGCAGTCGCTGCCAGAGTTCAGGCTTTAAAAACGGCCGATCCCGGTAATAAAGCCGCAGTTCCTGTGGATTTAGTGACTGCGTCCGGTAGCGGACTCGATCCGCATATCAGTCCGGCGGCAGCCGAATACCAGATTAACCGCATCTCCAAAGCCCGTCATCTCGATCCTAACAAATTAAGGGATTTGGTGACTCAAATGACAGAAGCCAGACAATGGCTAGTTTTCGGTGAGCCAAGGGTTAACGTGTTGCGGTTGAATCTGGCACTTGATCGATTAGATCGTTCACGTCTAAACAGCGAATCAATTAGCCATTAATATCTGTTGATAACCTATTCATACAACTGCTTTCAGTCATGTGCAATGATTGCCTTTGATACACTAGATAGCAATACGCAGTTATATTCAGTTGTGGCTATGAATTAGGATGAAGAAATGAAAATTAATGTAACAAACCTTGGCCCAATAAAAGAGGCAACTATTGAGCTAGGTGGTCTAACAGTATTTGTGGGACCGAACGGCACAGGGAAAAGCTATCTAGCCAAGGTGCTTTATGGCTTGCAACGGCATGAAACAATAACCGCCAGTTATTTCAATAATGCAGAACTTTTTTACCAAGTATTGTTTGGTAAAAATATTACTACTGCCCAAGATGCCTTGACGGATTTACAACAACTCTCGCCAACCGATTTACAACAAGCCTTGCCCCGATTAGGAAAATTGCATGCAGAGTTGTTTAAAGACAGGCTTAATGAATTCTTCAATGATGACAGTAATCTTTTTTCAAATACCACCGTCACATACTCTGATATTGAGTTATTACCAGAAGAGCAGCTACAAGCAATAATAAATACAACCATTGAGCAAGCAAAAACATGGTTTAACCCTCAGCCCGGTTCGACATTACTAACTGCAACTCAAAACACCGTTACTCCGGAATCCCTTTTATGGGTTTTATGTTGGCATTTATTTTGGGGGGCTGGCGGCGGTTTTGCCGATTACTTTCCCGCAGCACGTTCGAATTTCATGCTGACTTATAAAGAAATTTACCGGGCTCGAGCCGATGAACATGTCGGTTTGGAGACCATTTCCGAAAAGTTATTGTTGGCGAGTAAAGGCCTTCATGCGCGAAAAACCGGTAAATTGATTCGGATCGATAAACCCACCGAAGATTTTCTTAGTCGAATTTACGAATTGAATAGCGCTGAAGAAAGTCCGCTGGCTTCGATTGCAAACAAATTACAGGGGCAGTTATATGATGGTGATAGCTTGGTGGTTGAACAACCGGATGGTGCATTGCCGGATTTTCTCTATCGAGTTAAAAATTCAGACAACAATTTACGTTTACACCTTACCTCGTCAATGGTTACGGAAACCTCACCGCTGTTGGTGGGTTTCAGATACTGGGTTCAGCAAAATAGCTTGGTCATTATTGACGAGCCGGAATCGCACCTACATCCCGAAGCGCAAAAAAATCTCATCAATGTGTTGACTGAGGCTGTCAATCAAGGCTTACAACTTATCCTTATCACTCATAGCCCTTACATCCTATCCTGCGTGAATAACCTGATTAAGTTCGGTAGCGTAATTAAGCAGTTTCCTAACGACGACGCAGTAGCACAATTCAAAACCGGCCATCCCGACTTAGTGGCGATTGAAAAACCAGTGCGAGCCTATCATTTCGACCGCGATGGCATCGTCAAAGACATTGTGCTGGCATCCGGCCTCATTGATGAAGCAGAATTTACCGAGCCTTTTGACCGATTAAATGAACTGTATGAAGCCATGCGCGATATTGAATGGGAACATCGCGAATGATTACGACAGTTCGGCAAAAACTGAAAGAGTTGGGCAAGATTAATTGCGAACACAATAGCTTGTCTTTTCAGGAAAAAGGCAAAGGCGTAAAACTCACGCCGTCCTCAAATGGAGAAGCCATTAAAATCAGGGTTGATGATCAAGCTAAAAATAACGGTCTACCTGGTTTGATTACCAATAGCGCTCGTTGCGACTGTCTCTATTTCTATCAACAACCTAGCCGACGGCATGTCTTTATTGTTGAGCTAAAAGGCAATAATTATCCTCAGGCGTTAAAACAGCTTGAGGCAACAATTACTCATGAAAACTATCAAACCTTATTGAAAACAGCTAACCCAGAGAAAAAATGGGCTGTTGCCATCGTTTCTAATAAAGCAAATATCAATCGGCCCAGAGTGGATGAATGGGAAGATCTCCATAACCACAGACTTAAACCCATTCGTATATCGGAAGATAAAACTTACGAACTGACTCAGCTTATCCCTTCAAAGTGAAGCATATCGCCCCTCTATTCCTATTGCCGATCAACAGGAGACGCTTTTGACAAATACCATCGACAACCACATGATCATGAAATGTGTGGCTTACCAAAATGGCGTCAGCATTGGCGATGTGACCATCGACGACATCAGTGAAGTGCTGAAACAAGACAATACTTTTATCTGGCTGGGTCTGCGTGAGGTAGATAAAGAGTTGCTGGTCAAAATTCAGGAGGAATTCGGCTTGCATGAGCTGGCTATTGAGGATGCCTGCGTCGCGCATCAACGTCCGAA
The DNA here is from genome assembly GCA_028712225.1 of Methylobacter sp. Taxonomy (GTDB): domain Bacteria; phylum Pseudomonadota; class Gammaproteobacteria; order Methylococcales; family Methylomonadaceae; genus JABFRC01. The sequence goes on along the minus strand of JAQTQN010000142.1, from coordinate 2,484 downwards.
GATAGAAGAGTTCGGAGACTCGATATTTATCGTCTTGCATACCGCACATCTCACCGAAGAGGATGTCGAGTTCGGCGAAACCCATATTTTTATGGGCCCGCGCTTTTTGGTGACAGTTAGACATGGCTCTGCGCTGTCGCACAGTAAAGTCAGGGGACGTTGCGAATCCATGCCGCAGCAATTGGCTAAAGGTCCCGGCTTCGCGTTGTACTCAATCATGGATTTTATTGTCGACAATTACATACCGGTCATCGACGGCTTACAAGCCCGTTTCGATGCACTGGAATTGGCAATCTTTGAATATCGGCCGGGTCGACAAACCATGGAAGGTCTTTACGAATTAAAACGTGAATTGCTGCTGCTGGAAGGTGCAATCAATCCGGTTATCGATATTTGCAACGAACTGATGCGTTTTCATAACGCGGGTATTCCCAAGGATGTGCGGGTGTATTTTCGAGATATTTCCGATCATGTCAAACGTATCAATCAGGCAATTCACGCGATGCGCGAAATGCTGGTTGCGGCAATGCAGGTGCATCTGACCTTTGAAACGGTGCGCCAAAACGAAGTCGTTAAACGGCTGGCCGGTTGGGGCGCAATCTTGGCGATACCGACCATGGTGTTCAGCTGGTACGGCATGAATTTCCGGCACATGCCGGAGCTGGATTGGGAATACAGCTATCCGATTGTAGTTGGCGGTGTCGCAGTGGGCAGTATGCTGCTGTACTGGCGGCTGAGAAAGTCAGGTTGGCTGTAAGCTTAAGGAATTTCTGATTCGATCCTTCGACACGAGGCGGGCGAACGGAAAAATTCTTAAGGTAATCTCGGCGACGCGGTGATGGATGTTGTATTGATATTGTTGGTTGCCGGTTGCAGCAAACGACAATAAAAAAAAATTGACATTCATAACTATATAACTAAACTTATCGACATGTTTTCAAATTACATACAAATTTTGCCGGATGAATGGCGCGATGTTTCTGAGCTGTTTGTGGCCCTGGGTGACGAGCAGCGTCAGCGTATTCTGCTGACATTCGAGCCCGGGGAGCGCCTTAATGTAACGCAGGTCGTATCTGCTTCGGCCTTGAGCCGCACTACGGTATCGCATCATCTTAAAGTGTTACGGCATGCGGGTGCGCTGCAAAGCGAGAAAATCGGCAAGGAAGTGTATTTTTGGGTCGACAAGCCCAACATTATTCACTTACTGCAACGCGTGCTGGATTACGTGCAGACGCAGACCTAATTCGTTCGAACAATCGTTAACAAAAACCAGGAAGCCAAGCGCCATGACCCAATCCCTGCTGAAATCGTTTTTTCGCCTGTTGTTCCGCGTCAGGCTGATCGGTCAACCGCCCGCGCCGGGTGCCGGAAAACTGCTGGTGATCGCCAACCACGAATCGTTTCTGGATGGGATGCTGTTGGGGCTGTTTTTACCGTTTCGCGCCACGTTCGTGGTGCATACCACGGTACTGCGTAGCTTTTGGTTCAGGTTGATTCTATCGCAAGTGCCGTATCTGGCCGTCGATCCCACCAGCCCGCTGGCGATGAAGAAAGTCATCAAATTGCTTGAGGCCGGCGAGCCGGTGGTGATCTTTCCCGAGGGGCGAATTACTCTGACCGGTAGTCTGATGAAGGTGTACGACGGCCCCGGTTTCGTTGCCTCCAAGACCGGCGCGACGATCTTGCCGGTGCGACTGGATGGCCCGGCACGCTCCTATTTTAGCCGTTTGTCAGGTAACTATCCGCGCAGCCTGTTTCCGCGCATTACGTTATCCTTTCTTGAAACAACTGCGATCCCGTTACAGGATGCGGCCACCGCCAAACTGCGTCGGCGCATGGCGGGCGAAGCTATGCGGCGTTTGATGCAGGAAATGCTGTTTAAATCACACCCGGTACAAACCCTGTTCAGCGCCTTTTTGGATGCCATCAATGTGCATGGCCGCAAGGCGCGTTTGTTGGAGGATATGAAACAGGTGGAAGAAAGCTACGGCGAGCTGCTGACGCGCAGCCTGGCGTTAGGCCGTATGGTGAAAAAAATCTCCGAGCCCGGCGAAGCCGTGGGCATGCTGCTGCCCAATGTGAGCAACACCGTATGCCTGATTTTCGGCATGAGCGCAATGCGGCGGGTACCGGCCATGCTTAATTACACGGCGGGTGTCGCCGGCCTGCAAAATGCCTGCATTGCTGCCGATGTCAAAACCATCGTCACCTCTCGGCAGTTTCTGGATGCCGCCAAGCTCCATGAAACTGTTGCGGGAATTAACGGCGTAAAGGTCGTTTATCTGGAAGACCTGCGTAAGACCTTTGGCGTGCTCGATAAACTCTGGTTGTTCGGCTATGCGCGCTGGTTTCCGACAGCGGTCGACCAATCGGGGCACCCGGATGAACCCGCCGTGGTGCTGTTTACCTCCGGCTCCGAAGGCAAGCCCAAGGGCGTAGCGCATAGTCATCATAGTGTGCTGGCCAACATTGCCCAGATTCGTT
>JAQTQN010000141.1 GCA_028712225.1 Methylobacter sp. | reverse complement strand
ACCGGGCACAAATCTATTCCCGGTTAAAGTCGGAAGCCTTGATGTCTCCTAATCATGACTGGCTGGCCTGTATGGTAGCCAGCTGGTGTGATGGTCAAGGCGTTTTACCTGACACCCTGGGGTTGGAGGCTGAGCAGTTCAACATATTAATAAAGCATTTTTTTCCCGGCTGCGCCATTCCACAACAAGCGCCCTCCGGCAGCAAACTGGATTTCAGCCGCATGCTGGAAAAACAGGATCTGGTTAACCTGTTAAAGCTCTATGCCAAACCTAATAACCCGGAAATTGACTGGATTATCGGCATTATCGTGGCCGCTTGTTTAGGTAGCGACCACTTATGGCAGGATTTGGGTCTGTGGTCGCGCCCGCAATTAAGCGCAATGCTGCAATACAACTTTCCCGAATTAGCCGCAAGAAATAACAAGGATATGAAGTGGAAGAAGTTCTTGTATAAACAACTTTGCGAAGCAGAAGGTTTGTATTTGTGCCGAGCACCGTCCTGCGAGGTCTGTATTGATTATCCCAAATGTTTTGGCGCTGAGAACTAAGCCTCACTGAAAAAACGTAATACTGATTTACGGAAGCTATTTTTGATCAATCGCTAAAGCTTCAACAGACAATATATTGCTCAAGTTCGCAAAATCACTAAGAGATAGAGTTTCAGCGCGTGCTGTTGGATCAATCCCCAGTTTGGCAATATCTTGTTCATCAATGAGTTTTTTTAACGAATTCCGCAATGTTTTGCGTCGTTGCGAAAAAGCTTGGGTGACTACCCGGTTAAGCTTAGCCACGTCATCAACTTGCACAGGCGGCTGTTGATGTGGAACTAGCCTTATGATTGCCGACGTAACTTGCGGCACCGGATCAAAGCTTTCCGGCGGCACTTCAAACAACATTTCCGTCGCGCAGTAATACTGCATCATCACACTTAGTCGACCATATTTTTTACTGCCCGGCACCGCACAGATTCGATCGACAACTTCTTTTTGCAGCATGAAATGCATATCTTCAATAATCGCGGCGTTATCGAGCAAATGAAACATTAACGGCGTTGATATGTTGTAAGGCAAATTGCCGATGACACGCAGTTTTTCGTTACGGTTAATCAATGTCGAAAAATCAAAACGCAACGCATCGCCACTATGAATTTGCAAACGCGGCTGCTCGTTAAATTTTTGTTTAAGTAGCGCCACCAAATCCCTATCCAATTCCACAACATCCAGCTGCACTCCTTCGCCAAGCAGCGGGACGGTTAAAGCCCCCTGCCCTGGACCAATCTCAACCCAGTGTTCATTAGGTTGAGCCTGTATGCTGGAGATAATGTTGTAAATAATATTGTGGTCATGCAAAAAATTCTGACCAAAGCGTTTGCGAGGCGTGTGCGACATATTAATGCGTAGATGATGAGGTCATAGTCAATGCAGTTTGCAATGCATACTGCAAGCTGCTGATACTGGCTTTACCAGTACCTGCGAGATCAAGTGCCGTGCCGTGGTCCACCGACGTTCGCACAATCGGCAAGCCTAAGGTGATATTAACTGCTTGCCCGAAGCCCATGTGCTTAAGCACCGGCAACCCTTGATCGTGATACATAGCCAACACCGCATCGGCAGAATCCAAATATTTAGGGGTAAACAAGGTATCTGCCGGCAATGGCCCCTGTAAATTCAATCCTTGTTTGCGAAAGCTTTCTAACACGGGTTCGATAATTTCAATTTCTTCCCGTCCCAAATGACCGCCTTCACCGGCGTGAGGATTTAGGCCACATACAAGTATTTTAGGTTCAGCAATGCCAAAGCGTGTACGTAAATCATGATCCAGCGTACGGATAACCGCCCTTAAGCGAGCATGCGTAATCGCGCCGCTAACGTCTGATAAAGGCAGGTGCGTCGTCACCAAGGCAACACGCAAACCAGGCGTTGCCAGCATCATCACGGGATGTCCACCAGTCATCTCAGCAATAAACTCGGTATGCCCGCTAAAAGTAAATCCGGCATCGTTAATAATGCCTTTATGCACCGGCGCGGTAACCATGCCGTTAAACACGCCATCTAAACAACCTTTTGTCGCTTTAGTTAGCGTTTTTAATACATAACGACTATTAGCGACATTAAGCTGACCGGCACAAACAGGCTCAGCCAATTCAACAGGCAACACCGTCAAAACCCCGCTTTGCTGAGGGCTTGCAGGCAAATTACCATCAAATATTTTGATTTGAATAGGAATGCCCAATTGCTCGGCACGTTGTTGCAGCAACTGCGGGCTGGCAATGACCACGCATTCACAGGGCAAATCTTGTTGTGCCAACTGAATACACAGATCCGGACCAATGCCGGCAGGCTCACCAGCTGTTAGCGCAATACGCGGGATAAATGGAATTAATTCGGCCATAAGGGGACCTCTAAAAATTGCACTTCGACAAGCTCAGTGCGAACGGTGGTCTATTTAAATCAGTGAGTTATCCGTTTGTGCTGAGAGTGTCGAAGCATGAACGGATAATTTTTAGAGGTTCCCATAAAGAAAAACTCTTAATTCTGAAGCTTTCCAGCATACAAAAAAATCCCGAAATTGAAATAACAAATTCATCCAATTCGGTATTATGTAATTGATTGATTGATTGATTGATTTTGTCCACAATTTTTCAGCAGCATAAATCCAGTTACCGATTGCTCTACCATCTTAAGGATTGCTCTACCATCTTAAGGATTGATTTATCATTTTGCGCAGACAATGCAAAAACACTCATCGCCTATTCGTTGAGCAAGGCAGATAAATTGTGTCTTTAAGTGTTTGGAAAATATTTTAAGAAATTGGCTGAATGCCATAAACGAGTGGGGTGAACGACGGGGCTCGAACCCGCGACAACAGGAATCACAATCCTGTACTCTACCAACTGAGCTACGCTCACCAGAATATTTTTTTACGAGGAACAACAATGGTGCGCTTGGCAGGACTCGAACCTGCGACCCCCGGCTTAGAAGGCCGGTGCTCTATCCGGTTGAGCTACAAGCGCTTATGGTCGGGATAGAGGGATTCGAACCCCCGACATCCTGCTCCCAAAGCAGGCGCGCTACCAGACTGCGCTATATCCCGATACTCTTTATGATGCTTGCAAGTTGCTAAGCCGTCCTGAAGAGCTGCAAATTCTATCTATTGAGACACTATGTGTCAACAATTTTAATACCACTTGCAGCATATTTATAATTTTTTCCTGCAATTTCAAGCGCTTCAACGTAGCTGAATAATTTTAAAATTGGTTTTTAGTTTATCCCATTGCTTGTCAGCCGTAACAACGGGAAGATTCTTAATATCGGCCAATGCCAAGCAAGCACGATCCCCCAATGACAAACCAAACTCCTTCGTAGTCATTCTTAACAGTCCTGTTTTCCAGGCTTGCTTATCATCCAATGATTCAACGTTTAAATCTAAATTAGCCATCACTGATTTTACTGATGACTCTGGCAGCCCCGCTTCAAGCAATTTACCGACAACCTCAGCATAGTTAACAGTGGACATCATGCCCCTACCTTCTGCAAGTATTACATCCATTTTTTCACTGCCATTTTCATCTTGGAGATAAGCAAGTACAGCAGACGCATCTAAAACAACCATCTTAGTCATTAGCTTCTGCTCTTCGCTCTGCAACCAATTGATCAGCTAAAGAAATATCGCTCACACAGGCTTTGACAATATCCTTAGCCTGTTGCAGACGCTGCTTTCTGGTTGCAATATGCAGTTCACCATCATGGTAAGTCAAAACTACCTGATCCCCAGAATGAATATCCATTTTTCGACGTATTTCTGCAGGAATAACAATGCGACCACCCGCCGAGACTTGAGTTATTAATGATGACATAATTTAACCCTATGGTATTTTAACAATTGAATGGCAATATTATCACCAATGACATTGGCTGCGCATCTTCGAGCATTCCCGCTAGGCGCTGACATCAACCGGTCTGCAAAGTGTTTCATCAGGAATCGCTGGTCCATCATGCTTAAGCATCCCAATCAAATCGCCTAAATTGCTCCCCGTTCTTTTAGGTGTTGCCTTAAGCGTTACCCTAAAGTCCGAAGAAACCAACGCTTTTTCCCACCGGAATATCTTCACCTATTAACTCCTTTTCAAATCCCGATAGAAATTTTCATGCGGCCCAACGGCTTCCAGGTAGATCAGGCGAACACCCTCATCTAGCGTGTAACCCAATAAATACAATTGTCCTGCACTGTGAAACTTAAACACGTATAACGCCGATAAATCACCTTTTTTGCGTTCCCCAATTTCTGGTTTTTGCCTAACCTCATCAACTGCTGCATCCACATCGGCAGCGATATTGTCGTGTAGTTTTTTGTATTGCCTTGAAAATCGCCTGGTTTGTAGGACTGTCCACGTCATACTTGGCGGCTTCGAGACACAAACGGCTCAGCCTGCTCACGTGGTTCGGCTATCGAAGCCAATGATTCTGCGACGAAGCTAACAGGCAAATCAGGATTATCAAGAGCTGCACGACCTACCCGCGCCCAAAACTCGATTTGTCCGGCGATAGAGCGATGTTCCAATGCCGCGTCTTGCTTGGCTTGTTCATATAGATCCTGATTGATTCGTATTGAAGTGCTTACTGACATGTTGAAACCTCCTAATTTAAGTTACTACCTTTGTAGTCATTTTAGCGCGTAATCCGCAAAAGCAAACATCATCTATTAGGCGCAACCGGACCCCTCACTCATACGATGCTGTTTATACGGTGCATTGACAAAATTTGTCACAAAAAGACAAAAACACCCTTTAATTACAAGCAATGCGTAGGGTGGGCAGCGCTGTTTTGCCCACCGCAACACTACAACGTGGACAAAACAGCGTCGCCTAATGCGCCTAGTGCCAGCGCCAACCCACCAAATAACTCTTTGATAATACTTAATTAACTAGATAATTAAGCAAAAAATCGCATAATAACTTAATATTTTTCAAGCCTCAAAATTAACACTTGGCACGCTGCCTGCTTTAACTATTGCGCACACTCATTATTGATCTTGTGCAGATCACTTTTCCCACTCAAATAAAGGAAAAAACAATGAACATACAATTAAACAAACCACAACAAGGTTTTACCTTAATCGAATTAATGATCGTTGTGGCGATCATCGGTATCTTGGCGGCTGTAGCGATTCCGGCTTATCAGGATTACACCATTAAATCGCAAGCCACTTCAGCTTTAGCAGAAATAACACCGGGAAAAGCCCAATTTGAAGTCGCTGTCAACGAAGGGAAGGCAATTTCAACAACAGCTGATGATGCCGGATTTATAGGAGTTGGCGCTACTACGACTTATTGCGACGTTACATTTACCCAACCAACTGCAACGGTCGCTGGAGTTTTAACATGCACTATTAAAGGTTCAAATGTAATTCTTAATACCAAAACACTCACATGGACTCGTAGCTTAGCTGGGGTATGGAGCTGTGCATCTAATATTGAGTCAGCCAACCATGTACCAGGCGCATGCTGGAGCACTGCTACCTAATTATTAGCAAGTCGGGGAGGGTGGGCAACGATTTTATGACCACCATTCACTTGAGAAATATAAACCATCCAATCCTTCACCGGGTTGGGTGGTTTTTTTATGTTTTAAACATCCCTAAATGTATTTGGTCTTACAATGAATTTCCACAATCGCACATTAGTAGTTTCTAGCTTTTTAGGCTGTGCTTGTGCTGCACTCTATGGACTAATAGCCCCCTGGTATTTGCTCGAGTTCACCGGCCCTATTTACGATAGCGCCAGATTCCTGGAACTGGTAACACTGATCTCAATTGCGGCGTTGCTATTGGTTATATCAACTTGGCGACACCAAGCACTAATGGTCATTACCTCAATCCCGAATACTATCAAACTCGGGCTTAGCGCGTTTTTAATCCTTACACTAACAAGCAGCATACTTGCCCAATTCCCAGAAAGATCCTTACAAGAAATCAGCCTGTTTCTGTTGTTATTCATGTTCGGCATCATCTGTCAGTTTCTGACCAGCAATAACAAAACACTAATAGATCGTTTGTTTATAGCGACAATCTTATTCGGCGCTTTACTGTTTATTTGCCATTTTGTTATCTGCTATTTAGTTTCCGTGGTCAGCAATATTGCTTTTTCATGGGTTTCTCCATTTGTCAGCTTTAGTAATGTACGATTTTTTAGTCAGTATCAAGCTTACACACTGCCAATTTTGGCTATTCCACTTATCACCTTCAATCTCCCGTTTCGCTGGCGTACAGTAACACTTCTCCTTTTAGCCTTTTGGTGGGCATTGCATTTCGTCACAGGCACTCGCTCGGTTTGGGTTGCTCTGATCGTTACAACCCTATTCTTGTTTACATTCTTAAAAGATCAGGCGCGTCAGTGGCTAATATGGCAGTTGGTGGGAATGCTGATTGGGGGGATTTTCTACTTGGCATTCGATTATTTAACATTAGACAACAGTCTTTATGGGCTAGGCAGCATCACCAAGAGAGGGTTAGATGATAATGGCCGCTGGCCCTTGTGGTTAAGTGCTTTTGAAATGATTAAAAATCATCCTTTGTTAGGTGTTGGTCCGATGCATTTTGCCTTCAATAATTTCACTATTGCCGCACATCCTCATAATTCTGTTTTGCACATTGCCGCAGAATACGGCTTGCCTGCCGTATTGATAGCTATTTATTTAGTAATTACCTTTCTAAAGAAGGCTGTAGCGTGGTGTATTAAACCCACTTACAACGAGAATCCGCAAATCAACATTGCATTAACAGCCTCGCTCGTTTGCGGCTTGTGTGATTCGCTGTTAAGCGGCAATATTATTATGCCGCACAGCCAGATGATGCTGTTTATGATTGGAGGCTGGCTGATCGGTCGTAATCAAGCAACGGATTTAATTTCCATCGAATTACAACCTTTACAAAGTAAAGGGCGAACTTTAGTTTTAGTTGTCGTGGTTTTAGCTGCAATCACTATCCAATTAAATGGCGTACAAAGTTACTACTCCTATATGAAGCGCACGCAATTTTCCGCACCTGAGTATGCTCACCCAAGATTTTGGAATGATGGTCATTGGCCGACGAAGAAAAACCATAGCATCGCTAAGTCAAGTAATAATGACCGTTAAAACCGGCTTTATTGAGTTCGGCGATGACGGCCTCAGCATCGTCAATCAAGCTTTTGCGTTGCGCAGTAAACAACAATGCTGCCGTACCGACTATAACCAATTGCTTGCGCAAGGCTTATTTACGCGCTAAACCATCATCCAGAATCAACAAGGTGTTGCTGTGTGTTTGTAAGGCGTATTCAATGCTGGATTGCTCACCTAATCCCAAACTTCTTGATAATGGATGTTTAAAAATCGGATTATCCACTCGCTGTAACCAACCCGAATCCAAGGCCTGTTTGATTAAAACAGCATCGCCGGATTGCCCTCGCAAACACTCATCCGCAACAGCCTCAGTGATCAACCCTTCAATAAAAAGGGCGGACGGCACATGCAGCTGATTGATTTTAGCCAGCGCGATTAACGGGCCGACATCAGCTATTACGACAGCCATTCATCAAGCACTTTTAGTTCTTGAGCGGTTTGTTGATCAGGCACCACTAAGTCTATATCCAACTGGGTTAAGTGATCGATAAACTCTG
>JAQTQN010000140.1 GCA_028712225.1 Methylobacter sp. | reverse complement strand
GGAGAACATGTGGTAGCATGCGCTCAGCAATTAGTTAATCGCTAGGTCGGCGGTTTGAACCCGTCCGGAGACCAAGCGAATGAAAGGCTTGCAGCAATGCAAGCCTTTTTTTTGTCTGTTTTCCGATCTGTTTCCGGTTCAAGGATTACCCACTTCTTTGTTTTTGAATTGAGCTTCTCTACTAAGCTTAGCTTTTGCATCTACCCGTCGATTGATACTTCATTATGAATTTCGCACAGATTAAATGTCTTTCTGTATTTGCACTATTCGCAATTATCGGTTTCGGCCCGGTCTCGCCGGGTTGTTTGATCGGTATGTACATGGTCATCATGCGTCCGGATTGGTATTTGCGACTTGTTGATGCTGTTTGTTATCGACATAGCTTCGGTGCCAGTCACTCCAGTCATTGCCTTTGCAATCGTCCTGAGTAGGCCGCAATGGTTTTATCGAAATGTCAGAAACGTTTACGGGTAAATCGTATTACTGTGTTGTGAGCAATCATGAAGTTATTAAACATCCCACCCATTTATATCAAAGAGACATCACATTTTGAGTTTAAATAGTTACCAGTCGGTTGATCGCGAGCAATTAGCCAAAGACATCACCAAAATACACCGGCAAGCCTTAGCCAATATCGGGCCTGAAGACTTTCACCACTTAAAAAAAATGGAGCGTTGGGGGAAAATATGCTCGCTGATCGGTTATGGCACGGCCTGGATCATGCCCAATCCGATTTCTGCATTTCTTATTAGTCAAGGCAGTTTTACCCGCTGGACGCAAGTTGGGCACCCGGTAACCCATAAAGGCTACGACAAAATTGAAGAGACAAGCGAAAATTACACCAGTAAAAAGTTTGCTCGAGGTTGGCGGCGTTTTATTGATTGGCCGGACTGGATGACGCCTGCAGGTTGGCATCACGAGCATGACTTGTTGCATCACTATAACCTGGGTGAAAAAGCTGATCCCAACAATGCCCAGCACAACATGGAATGGTTAAGACAATCAAGCCTGCCGATGTGGCAACGCTATGCGATCGTGGCGCTGTTCTCGGGCATCTGGAAAATTATTTATTACACCCCTCGCACACATAAAGAATTATGCCTAACCGCCGCCCGACAACAGGGTAAGCCAGTACCCGTGATGACTCGCGTTGGGGCGTGGAGCCTGTTTACCCAACAAGGACGGGCGATGTGGCTGCAAAGTGTTTTGCCTTATGTCGGCTATCGTTTTGTGCTGTTGCCACTGCTGTTTTTGCCGCTGGGCACGTTTGCCGCTGTTAGCGTGTTGATTAATTCAATCCTGGCGGAAATTTTCACCAACATGCACAGTTTTCTGGTGATGATCCCGAATCATGCCGGTGATGATGTGATGATGTTTGATGAAAAAGCGAAAGGGAAGGGCGAGTTTTATTTGCGCCAGATTATGGGATCCGTTAATTACCCAACCGGTTCGAATTGGAATGACTTTTTTTATGGGTGGCTGAATTATCAGGTAGAACATCATCTGTGGCCGGACTTGCCACTAAGCCAATACCAGAAAGTACAGCCGCAAGTGCAGGCATTGTGCAAAAAACATAATATTCCTTACTGCCAACAATCCGTGTTTAAACGCCTGTTAAAAGCGGTGGATATTATGGTTGGGAAAACCTCAATGCTGAAGCCGGTGATGGTGTAATAAACCAAGCTGCTCGTTCGGGAGTTTACTCCCGAACTGCGTCGAACTAATGGGGAGCCATTTACTAAAAAAGCCATGCATTGCAGCAAGGCTTTTTGGCTATTTTTCAGATAGCAACGTGGGTCAAGGCAATTAGAAAAAAATCTTGATTAAGCTAAACACGTGCAATCTCAATCAATTTTTTCTAATGCCGGCGGTTTGGCTTTGAATAATTCTGCTACAAGCTCAAGTTGAGCCGTTAGGTGGGGAATCTCGGGGATTTTCCAGGCTTTGCCTATAACGCGGGACAATATGTTATTCAACCAAGGACGGTCTGATGTTGCTTGATGAATGATAAATCTGTAGGACTCACCATCGTTAAATACCGCAAAATTCTCCAAACAAACGTCAATCGTTTCTCGTTCGCCGTACAGTCTTGTTTGCACATGGACTTTTCGAGCTTCAATATCAAAATTAAACGCTGTTAATTCTGCAATGCCTTTAAGGACAATGTTTGCCACCCAAATAATCAATATATCGGGTGTTAATTTTATTGCTATTTTTAACAAACTGGATTTGATACTCATTTTTAGCCTTCCTTCTTAAACTGGGTAAGATCCACAATTTTACGCATTGTTAGCTTGATTGTTTTGCAAATGTTACTTGAATTCACGAGTCTTCTTTATAGCCTGGGCACAGGGCATCATGAACAGTGACTAAATGCCGATTTTATCCCGCATCAGGTAGTTCGCAAAATGGTTAACAGATAAGCAGCTGAGGGGGCGGCAAAATCCACTTAGAACTTGTTTATATGAACCGAAATTTATTTATTGCCTGCCTTGCGGGCGTTTATGACACTGATATTAGATTTTTTAGAATCAGTCCCTGAACACAATTTACTCATTATGTCCAAGCCCACCGTTTTACGAATGACCTGTGCCCGCATTCCCACTAAATACGGCGATTTTCAACTCTGCTGCTACACCAATACCCTCGATAACAAGGAACACCTGGCTTTTTACATGGGCCGTGTGTCCGAGGTAGATGATGTATTGGTACGCATCCACTCCGAAAGTTTTACCAGTGATGTGCGGGGTTCCATGCGCTGCGACGGCGGCGGCGAGCAACTGGAACGCTCTTTATTTACCGGGCAAATTCTCTTGCGATGCATAATCCGGAGATAGAAATTTGTAACTGCCTTTACGCATATTGATAAACGCTAATTCCGGCAAACTCATCAACACCCCGCGCATGCCGGTGGCTAATAACTGACCCTCGTCGAACGGTGATTTAACTAGACCAAACAGGCTCTGCCCAACCCCGGCAACGCTGTTGACGGCGCCAAAAACCGGCCGGAGCAATAAGGCATCGTCGGTAAAAAACACGAACCAGGCATCGTCAGGGTTGTAGTCATAAAGACTGGCACTGACAATGTTGGATTCGCGGGCATACACCAGCGGCGGGAATTCTTGCTCATACTGTTTTGCAAGTTGCTGTTGCCGGTGCGATGGCAGCACGGTGATGTGCTTAACCGGATAGCCGGCCTTAACCATGGCAAACGCAGTAAATGGCACGATGTTCAGATGCTCATCAATAACACTGCCTAGCCGTTGCTGCGTTTCGGCACCTAAGGCTTGGTTAATAGTGTGAAAAATTTCCGTTACGCAATTGCGCGTTAGCAAGTGATAGGCATAGTGTTGTTCAAGTTGCTGGGTTAGTTGTTGAGTATCCAGAACTTGCCGGTGTAATGCCTGTTGCAGTTGTTGCGACGAGAACTCGGGCAAGGAAATGGTCGGCAGGTTTATAGCTTTAACCGGTAGCGCTTGTTCGCCGTGGTAGCGCAGCGTTTGTCGATTATTGCTGACCAGCCATTCGTGGTAACGGTTCGCCGTCACTTCCAGTTGGCTGTAGTGCTGCTCGCTCAGTTCAGTGTTGCCCAACGCCAGCCAATACTGCCGCCAGTCGGTTTCAGCCTTTTTGCGCTGCACACTCAACTCGTCGGCAAACCGCATCATATCTTCAGCCGCAATTACCGTGCTGTCAGCACTGAAATCGTCGACAAAGACCCACTGGCCGGACTGCATGGTTTGTTGGAGGGTAATTAGGCGGCTCATGGTGACTAATAACGCATAGCCCCAATCCGGACGTTTTGACACGGCCAAATTTTGAGCACTCTGCATTAATTGTTGCTGCAATTTATTTAATCGTTCAGTTTTTTGTGGATCGAGATGGCCTTCCGGTCCTGTAAGCGTATGACAGGCGTCGCTGGTTAACGGGCGCATTTCCTCAATAACCCGTAGTGCCAACAGCCCGGTTAATAGATCGGTATATCGTTCGGAAAGTCGGTAATCCTTGGTGCCGTTTGTTACGGTGGACAAGTGCTGGATGGCCGTGGTTAATTCGACTTTACGACGTTGCAGAAAACCGCTGCCATGCTGCAATGCAAGTTGAGCTCGAAAAGTTGTCAATATCGATTTGGCTGATGCCTTGGTCTGACAGTCGCCATGTGTCTCGGTAAGCTGGCCAACTGGGGCAAAATCGCTGTCGTTAAAAAACAGACCCGCGCCGGGTAGTTTTAACGATTTGTCTGTTATTTGCCGAGATGAGGGCTGGGCAGTAGTGGTCGTCAATAACCATTCCAACAATTGACTATCTTTGTCCGCCGCTTGTAATTGTTTGAATTGTCGATCTTGCTGCCAAAAAAGCAGCTTGAACTGGTCTTGCAGTAAATTGAAAGTGGCGGCAGATACATCGACATCAGCGATATGCAACGTGCGGTTTTGCAAGACGCGGTAATCGAAGCGGAAGCCTTCGGCGTCCTGTTTGAATAAACGGATCAAGCCGTCTTTAAACTGATAATGAAATACGTCATCGCCAAACTGCACTGCGACATGTCCGCCGCTGGCGCTGCCTTCGTTGGCGTCTATGTATAAGTATTGAAAGGTGTCGGCATTGGCGGTGTTGCATAACAACACCGCCAGTAGCGTCCATAAACGCTTCAAACTTACTTAATCCTTGCTATCGTAACCGTGCTGGATTTGTTCCATTTTGGTGGTATCGGAATTGGCGAAATTCTTTTTATAGGTGTCGTAACCGACGCCTTCGATACCGGCTTTCTTAAGCGCTTTACCTATGCCTTTATAAGTATGGTCATCAGATTCCCAATCGCTAATGCCGCGCTTTTTAGCAATGTCACTCAAACCGTTTTGGAAGTCGGCGTAGTCGGTCGTGCCGGACGTTGATTTTAGATAGGCGTAAGTGTAATCCTCGACATCCGATTCGTACTTGGTGCTGCCGCCGGAGAACGAAGATGATGAATCGGAAACACTACCGATACTGTCAGAGATGGATCCCGAGCTATCCGAGAAAGAACAGCCATTCAGAATAAGCACACAAGCCGAGCCGGCAATTAATAAATTAAAACGGTTTGAAGCGAACATTTAATCTCCCAAATTAATACTTGCACGTTACTTAGAGTATATCGAAAAATTTCAGCACCTCGACTGTGTTCTACAAGCGCACAGCCCATACTCAAAGGCATTTTCACCCCTTGTTGTTATAAATGCGGACGGTTAATCGACATCGATTTAGCTTTTCCGAACGGCTTGCATTCTGATACCAAAATAACCTGTTTGGCAATATTTACCCTCGAGATAATTAAATTTCTGAAATTGCTAACGACATCAAATTTTTCATTTTGAAAATTTGTTTGACATGGTCTAAGGCTAAGCGTTATTAATAAATGGCTCTTCAAATATAAGGAAATTTGTAACTATTCAGTCTCTTGATCGAGCCGTCATGCGTAGGCTGGATAAGCGCTAGCGCATCCGGCAAATGCGGTGGATGCGCGTTGCTTATCCACCCTACACAATAAACGCATAGCCTCGCTCAGATTAAAGACTGAATAGTTACGGAAATTTACAACCGCAGTTTTTTGCCATCTGCTTAAAAATAATCAATATCAACATCAAGGAGTCAGTTATGAACAACATACTTTCTAAGTCAACTCGCCCAGCCGCATGGATAGTTTATCCATTATTAGGCGTTGGTTTATTGTCCTTAACAGCCTGTTCAACCACTGAAAAGGTTAAGCTCGATCAAGTTAGCGTCAACTGTGGATTATTAGGCAGTGATTGCGCTACCAGGCTGACCCCGGGCGGCAAAGATCAAATCGGTTTGCGCTACGTCAACCCAACTGCACAATGGACCAGCTATAAAAAAGTCATCATTGCCCCGGTAACCTTTTGGGGGGGAGACTCAACTAATGTGTCAGCAGCCGATCAACAAACCCTGGTCAACTACTTTAATCAGCAACTACAAGAGCAAGTCGGTAAGCAATTTCAAATCGTTAATCAACCTGGTCCCGGCGTCTTGAAAATTGATGCGGCTTTAACGGATGCGGAAACAGCTACACCGGTATTACGCAGTGTGACCATGATCGTGCCGCAGGCACATTTACTGTCAAACCTGAAGTATCTGGCTACCGGCACTTTCCCGTTTGTTGGCGGCGCGCAGGCAGAGCTTAGAATCACCGATTCAGTGACCGGCAAGGTGCTGGCCGAAGGTGTGGATAAACGTCTGGGCGGCGGGTCCTTTACAACCGGATTTCAATGGCAATGGGGCGATGCGGAAAACGCGATCAATACTTGGAGCGAATTGCTGACCAAACGTCTGGCGGCTTGGACTTCCGGTGCCGAACAACCCTAGCAAGCCTTAAAAACCAGCGCTTCGGCAAGCTCATTACACCCTTAGTGTACTTGTGCCGCCTGTGGTTATAAATGCGAACGGAGTTTTGTAAGTAATAGTGTTCCGTTCGTGGTCGACTGCACGGATGCAGGAGGTAGGGCAACGCAAGGAGCAGTTGCCGAGAGCCTGTCGAACCATGAACGAAACGGAGTTTTCATGGTTCCCATAGTCTCCTCAAAAAATAAGGAATGTATATGCAATCCATATTCAAACATAAACGTCTGGTATTGGCGTTGGGGTTGGTATTCGGCGTTATTTCGGCGCAGGCTGAGGATAAAAAACCTAACATCGTAATTATTTGGGGCGACGACATCGGTCAGTCTAATGTCAGTGCTTATTCCAAAGGTGTGATGGGCTACAAAACCCCCAACATCGACCGCGTTGCCAACGAAGGTGTAATTTTTACCGACTATTACGCCGAACAAAGCTGTACGGCCGGGCGTTCCTCGTTCATCACCGGGCAAAGCGTGTTTCGCACCGGTCTGAGTAAAGTGGGCCTGCCCGGTGCCGATTTGGGACTTAAAAAAGAAGATGTGACCATCGCCGAGTTGCTGAAAGCCCAAGGTTACGCCACCGGCCAATTCGGTAAGAATCACTTAGGCGACAAAGATGAGTTTCTGCCTACTGCGCATGGTTTCGACGAGTTCTACGGCAATCTTTATCATCTGAATGCCGAAGAAGAGCCGGAACTGCCGGATTATCCCAAAGAAGCCGACTTCCCGGATTTTCGTAAAAAGTTCGGCCCACGTGGCGTGCTACATAGCTTTGCTAATATTGACGGCACTCAAAAAATCGAAGACACCGGCCCGCTGACCAAAAAGCGTATGGAAACTATCGATGACGATACCGCCAGCCGTGCGGCTGAGTTTATCGAGAAGCAAGTCAATGGCCTCGGCGTCTCGAATGATCTTGTTCGCTTTCTCGGTGGCCGCCAATACGCCCTGATCCCGAATACGATCAACCAAGTCCTGAACACCGGCACCGGTTTTACTTGCTTCTTGTTCTGTCATGATGATGATCTCGTCTGGGTTATTTTGGAATGTCGGCCGCCAGCACCAGCGCAAAGACGAAAGCGAAGACAGCGAAGCCTTCAATCAGCGCCGCCGGGGCAATAGAAATACCAAAAACTTCCTGCTTACTTTTTGATGCATTGATGGAAGCCGTGCAAGCATCACCTTGAGCGATAGCGCAATACAACAGCGCCAATCCGGTCAGGACACCCAAACCAAAAATTCCCGGAGAGTTTTCCAGGGTCAATTCACGACGCAGTGACATGGTGACGACGATACCGTAAATGGTAATTGAGGACGGTAATGCCGCAACGCCAATAAAACGCCCATAACCGCTTTCAA
>JAQTQN010000139.1 GCA_028712225.1 Methylobacter sp. | reverse complement strand
TCCGAAGCGGCTGACTCTCAGGCGGTTAATACCGCTTGGGCATTACTGACATTAATGGCGGCCGAGTATGGCGATAATAAAGTCATTGAAATGGGGATTAATGTGTTACTAAATAAGCAAGCCGCTAATGGCGATTGGTCACAGGAAAGCATTTCCGGCGTTTTTAATTATAACTGTATGATTACTTACGCCAATTACAGAAATATATTTCCTATCTGGGCGTTAAGTCGATACCGACAACGGTTCGCTTCAAAATGATTAATCAACCAACCCAGTTTAAAAAATCAGCAGCAAGTGGCTTAATATGAAATCAGAGTTCGATATTTGTATTATCGGCGCCGGCATGGCAGGCGCAACCATTGCTGCTTATCTCGCCCCCAAAGGCATTAAAATCGCCCTAATCGACCATTGTTTTAAAGAGAAAAAACGTATCGTCGGTGAGCTATTGCAGCCAGGCGCCGTATTGTCACTTGAAACAATGGGGCTTAGCCATTTATTGGAAGGTTTTGAGGCGCAAACCGTAAAAGGCTACGCATTATTACAAGGCAATGAAAATACCACTATCGCTTATCCTGATCCCCATTTGGGCGTGGGCTTACATAATGGCCGGTTTTTGCAGCAAATAAGAGCCTCCGCATTGCAAAACGAGTCGGTTACGAAAATACATGGCAAGGCATTGCAACTTCTTGAAAATGATAGGAATGAAATTGTTGGCGTGAGTTATCGCGACTCACTGACGTCCCAGATAAAGTCTATTTATGCGCCATTAACCATTACCAGCGACGGATTCTTTTCAAATTTTAGAGCGGATCTGAGTAATAACGAAAAAACGGTCACCTCTTACTTTATAGGCGTAATTTTACAAGACTGCGACATGCCGTTTCCAAAGCATGGACATGTGTTTTTATCAGGGCCGACGCCGTTTATTTGTTATCCGATTTCCAATAATGAGGTTAGGCTGTTAATTGATTTTCCGGGTGACCAATTACCTAGAAAGCATCTGCTACAGGCCCATTTAGAAACCAATGTCACGCCTTATATTCCCGAATGTATGCGCAACAGCTATGAGCAGGCTTTACAGGAAGGTGGCTTTAAGGTGATGCCCAATCATTACATGGCGGCAAAACCCATAGTAAGGAAGGGCGCAGTGATGTTAGGTGATGCGCTGAATATGCGCCATCCCTTAACCGGTGGCGGCTTGACTGCGGTATTTTCGGATATTCAAATCTTGAGTAGCCATTTATTGGCTATGCCTGATTTTAATAATACCGATTTGATTCACGAAAAAATCGAAGCGTATTATCGAGATAGACAAAGTGCCAATGCCAATCTAAACATTCTCGCCAACGCACTTTATGCCGTTATGTCGAATGATTTACTGAAAAAGTCGGTATTTAAGTTTCTTCAGTGTGGCGGTGCCAATGCCCAGGAGTCAATTTCAATATTGGCAGGTTTAAACCGGAAACATTCTTCGTTAATAAAACAATTTTGTTTTTTAGCGTTTTTTGGCGCCTTCGATTTGGTGCGTGAGCAAACTTCAAATCTACCTAAAGCATTTAAACTTCTTTTGGATGCATTTTTTATTATTAAGCCATTAGTAAAAAATGAAATTCACTTATCCGGTTTTTTTAATCATTACCTTTCGAAAGTAAAATACTTTCCTCCGTTAAGTTATAACGCAAAGATTCAAAGACCTTAGGGAACCTCGAAAAACCCAATCCGTTCATGGTTTGACAAGCTATCGGCAACTGCTTAATGCGCCTACTGTTGGTGCCCTACCTCCTGCATGCCCGATAAAGCGGAGCAGGCTCTCCATGCAGTCGACCATGAACGGAACCCATTGATTTATAAGATACCTATTGCACTGAGTTTATCGAAGTGCAGGTTTTTCAAGGTTTCTCTTAATTTGCGGTTTTAAATCTCTCCGAGCCATATACTGATTATTAGTTAATTATTCTTACCATCCGGCAAAATATCCGATTGGTCTTTTGAATATATGGCCCGAATTATAAAAATTAACAATAAAAGCATGATCCAAACTTTTCCGATTTTGCTAGGCCATTTCGAAGATTATTATCTTGAATTGATTTAACGCTAGTAATATCACTTTATACAACTGCTATCGATCTCCGTGCTTATCCTGTTAACGGATTGCGCGAATTTATCAACAAATTCCTTTATGAAAATTAACCAGCGCGCCGCCAAAATTGCAGAATATTTTGCCCGAAACCCTAAGCGGATTTTAGGATTGGCCTTGTTTTTCTCGATTCTGGCTGGCTGGGCGACCGTGCAACTTCCGATCCACACTTCGCGGCAAGCGCTCCTTCCTCAGAACACGGCGGTGGCAAATCGATTCAATCACTTCCTGGAAAATTTTGGTGCGGCCTCGGATTTAATGATCGTCCTGGAGGGTGCTCCACGCAGTGAATTAGAATCCTTTGCTAACGATTTAGCTGCAAAGCTTCAGGCGGAATCTGAGATAGGGCTTGCGACTTCTCGACTCGACATGGCATTTTTTCTAAACCATGCCTATTTACTGATGCCTTTGGAAGGTTTGAATAAACTTGCCGAGATGGCAAATCAGCCTATGTTTGCGGCCGGGCTGGAAGAAAACCTACGTAAAGCGGTGAGTTTAAGCAAAGATCACCCGCCGTTAGGCGGCACAGATACGGACCTTAAAACTGCAGAAGCGGGCTTGAATCTGGTCGGCTTTTTTCTGGAAGAATGGCAACGCTGGCTGACAGACGAAACGGTGCCTGTTGGTTTAGAGTGGAAGCGGTTGTTGGCCAACAGCGGCGTGAGCGGTATGACCGATGGCTACTTTACGTCCCGCGATGGCCGCATGCTGTTTTTATTTGTGCATCCGAAAAACGCTTCCGGGGATTTTCAGAATCTTGAGCCATTCGTCGACAAAGTTAAGCAAGTATCGGCAACGTTGACTGAGCAAGTCAAAGCCGCCGGACATGCGCCTCCTATCGTGGGACTGACCGGATTACCCGCGATTGAATACGAAGAATTCGTCAACATCCGTAAAGATATTACCTTAGTGATATTTACCTCCGCGGGCCTCATCGCTGCACTGATTCTGCTTGTGGTGCGCAGCGTGCGCTGGGCCGTACTGATTTTTGTCCCAATGGGACTTGGGGTGCTGTGGAGTTTAGGGCTGGCGCTGGTTACTGTTGGGCATTTGACCATCATCACCGCCGCTTTTATTGCCATCCTATTTGGCTTGGGAGCGGACTACGGCATCTTTACCACTTCGCGTATTGACGAGGAACGTCGCACCGGCAAGCCCTTGGTGGAAGCCATCGGTGCCGGTATCGGCTCGTCATTTATCGCAGTGTTAACTGCGGGTGGCGCATCACTGCTAATTTTTAGTGCCTTGGCCACCGTTGATTTTCCCGGCTTTTCCGAACTAGGTGTCGTCGCCGCGAAAGGCGTGCTGATGATCTTAATCAGCACGTGGATGGTTCAGCCTGCGCTTTATGCTTTATTGCCGCCAAAGCTAAGAGATATAACGCCGAGTACTACCGCTTCTATCCCACAGCCACAGGGCGACGGATCTGGCAAGAAGGGCCGATTTCCAATGCCGGTTGCGTTAGTTATCGTCCTGCTGGCTTTAGGTTGTGCGGTCATCGGCGGTGTAAAAGGCCTCGCCATTCCGTTCGACTACGATGTGCTGTCTATGCTGCCTAAAGATTCTCAGGCGGCCTATTATCAACGCCGCATGGTGGCAGAGAGCGACTACCAGTCAGAAGTCATTATTTTTACCGCCAAGGATATGAAAGAAGCTCGGCGTATCACCACCGAGGCGGGTAAACTCAAAACCATTGCCCAGGCACAGTCATTGACCAACCTGTTTCCTGAAGACGCGGATGCCCGACTTCACAAAGCCATGAGCTTAGGCGAGTCGTTCTCCAAGGCAGGCTATGACAAGCAAGTCGCAGAGCTTGCTCGGGGGGGCTTATCCGCAAAATCATTCGAGTTATTGCAAGCGTTGCTAGAAAACAGCACGGCGATTATTGATGACGCCGAAGAGCAAGCTTTCTCTGCCGGTCATACCACGTTGGTCGAGAGTTTGGAGCGAGTCCGCGGACAATTGTCGGCCATCTCCGGCAAACTCACAGCAGATAACGAACAGGGCAGGGTGCGTAGCGAAAGCTTTTTGCGAGCGTTACTTTTCGATGCGGATGCCGGACTCAAAATTATAGAGGCCTGGCGACACGCTCAACCATTAAGCCCAGGGCAGTTGCCGCCAGCTTTGCGTGACCGCTTTTTTGGCGCTGACGGTAGTATTGCGATCTACGCTTTTCCTGCGAAAACCGTGTACGATCCCGATAATCTCGATGCACTAATCAATGATGTCTATAGTGTTTCACCAGAGGCAACAGGTTTTCCAACCACGCATCAGGCCTTTTCCAGGGCTGTGGTTGCAAGCTTTACCAGTGGCACACAATTGGCTTTGGTGCTTTGCCTGCTCTGGATCATGGCGGCGACGCGCAGCATCCGCGGCTTTGCGCTGGCTGCATTGCCGTTATTGATAGGCGGAGGCTGGATGCTGGGGCTGATGGCTGTGGGCGGTATTCGATATAATTACGCCAACATCGTTGCCTTACCTATGGTGATTGCTTTGGCAGTAGATTACGGCGTGTGGTTCAGCTATCGCTGGAGAGAATTAAAAGGCCACACACCATTGCAAGTCAGCATGGCCGCCGGGAAAGTGATCGGGCTGGCCGCAGGCACCGAGCTGGCAGGTTTGGGCGCCATTACCCTGGCCAGCTATCGAGGCGTGTCTTCTTTAGGCGTGAGCATCACCATCGGGCTAGTGTGTTGTTTGGTTGCAACGCTCGTGGTGGCACCGGCCATCGGTCAATTATTAGATTCCAAGAGAAAATCATAATGCGAAAAACTTACCTGATTAAAACTTATTTGATTATTAGCGGTTTGCTGGCTTCCTTCGCGGCAAACGCTGCTCCAAATCCCGAAATGATTTTGGTGTGTTATCCGGGGGGGGCGGTTAATGCCAAGGACGCCAATGCGGCAATGAGCTCGATGTTACGAGTGGTAGAGCGCGTTGGCCAGTGGCAGGAGAATAGCTTTACCAGCTTCTTCACGTCTAAAGCGGACGAATGCAAGAAGCAAATGGCAGATAAACATCCCAAATTTGCGATCACCTCTTTAGGGCTGTATTTGGAATTGCGCAGCCGACACAACTTGCTGCCGGTCGTTCAACCCAAAATCAAAGGTCAAACCAGTGAGCGTTACCGGGTAATGGTCCAAAAGGACAAGTACCAGAACCTGGACCAGTTGAAAGGTAAAGCGCTTGGCGGTACGGTTCTGGAAGAACAGTCGTTTATCAGCAAAATCGTTTTTGCCGGCAAATATGACTTAGCTGGTTTCGCCCTAAAGCCGTCCAATCAGGCCATCCGTGCATTGCGTTCTTTGGATAAAGGCGAATTAGACGCTGTTATTTTAAACGAGCAACAATTTAACGGCCTTGCTTCACTACAGATGAGCACGCCTCTTGTCCCTATCTTTACCTCCGAGGAGATTCCGCTGATGGGCGTGGTTGCAAACAGCACGACTACGACTGCAGAAGATCGTCTCCGTTTTGGACAAGCCTTGGAAGGAATGTGTGCCGATAATGAAGGCAAAAAACTATGCGATCTGTTTGGCGTAGAAGCCTTTACCACTGTCGATGCGGCGATGTTCGCGCCGATGGTTAAATTATGGACTAACGGGAAATAAGACATTGAACAAGCTAAAACCGCTTTTTACTATTTCATTACTCGCGTTTTTGAGCAGCTGTGCCTTGTTTCAGAAAGACTATGTCCAGTTTGACGAAACGCTTAACTGCCCGGAACAGAGCACCGCAAACTTGCTGGCAGCACAAAATCAACTTGGGCGCCTGAGTAACAGCGATACCTTAGCTTGCGCATTAACTGCGTTACGTAAAACCGAAGACGTGACCTTGCGCCGCAGCGCATTCGCCAGTCGCCTGTGCTTACATTTGGCCGAACGCGAAACAGATCAGAATAAGCGCGAGAGACTTGCCGATGAGGGTGTGGGTTTTGCTGAAACGGCGCTTAAGCTGGGCGGGACTGCTGATGGCGAAGTGCATTACTACTTGGCAGCCAACTTGGGGCTTGAAGTGCGTGAACATATCACCTTGGCTATCAATAACCTTGCCCGCCTGGAAAATGAGTTAAAGCAAGCAGTGGCATTAAGCCCGGACATTGACGATGGAGGACCGCTCCGGGTTTTAGGGATGCTTTATCTCAAAGCGCCGGCATGGCCCAATGGCATTGGCGACCGCGACAAGGCACTGGATTTTCTGGCAAGGGCCGTAAACAATCATCCCAAACATCCGCTAAACCATCTGTTTTATGCGCAGGCGCTTTGGGATGATGAAGGCAATGAAGCGACTGTAAACCGGGTAAAGGCGGAATTCGCAATCGGTGAGAAGCTACTGGTTGAGGGCAATTGGGGCTACAGCAAAGAGGTCTGGAAAAAGGAATTTGACGAATTTTCTAAAGAGTTTGGCCAGAGTGAGTCATTAGATAAATAACTGAGCTTACTGAGATGCACCAGAAGTCGGACATTTACACTATTGGGGCACCATGACTTGGAAATACGCAACAGCAACGATAGTTGGGGCACTCATGGTGGGTTTTGTCTGGTTACAACCGGTGTCGGTCAGTTTTCTTAAATACCTGATTTGGGCCTGTTCAGCGTCTACAAAAACCGAAAAGGGCAGCATCGAATTTCGTGGTGCCCATATTCATTATGTTGCTTATGGTCAGGGCGAGCCGGTATTACTGTTGCATGGCGGACTGAGTAATAAACTCAGCTGGTTTGCGCAAATACCCTGGTTGGTGGCTTCTGGGCGCAGAGTTGTGTTAATCGATACGCGCGGTCATGGCGATTCCACCCTCGGAGATGCCGAGCTTAATTATCACGTGTTTGCCGACGACACGCTGCAAGTGCTCAATCGTCTGGGTATTCAGCGCGCCGATATTATCGGCTGGAGCGACGGCGGCATCATTGCCCTGATATTGGGGCGAGAGGCACCCGAACGGGTGGGCCGTATCGTTGCGATCAGTGCTAATTTTCAGCCATCGGCCTTACAGTTTTCTGCCGCAGAAGCCCATGACCAGGCGCGCTCCACATTCAAAAACAAAATCATCGCCTGGCTGCAAAACTGGTGGTCGGGCGCGGATAAAAACGACGGGTTTCTTGTGGAAAAGATCAATGCGCTATGGCAAAGCGCTCCCCAGCTGGAACATTCCGATTTAAAAGCGATTGTTGCCCCAACGCTGGTGGTTGCCGGAGAATACGATGTGATCGATCCTGACCATACCATCGAGCTGGCGAGAAACCTGACCAACGGCAAACTTGAAATTGTCATGGGAGCAGGCCACACCGCGCACATTACCCATGCTACGAAGGTCAACCCATTGATTGCCGCGTTTTTAAATATCCCGCGTCCGATTTAAGCCCATGTCATACCAATCCCAATAAATTCATATCTTATTGTTTCTTAGCTGATTGAAGGCTAGCTCAACGTTAAGGATTAACCGTTCGCCTGTCCATAGATCACCCTTGTGGTGAAGCCTGTCGAAGGGTTAATGGTTAATCCGTTCATGGTTCGACAAGCTCTCGGCAACTGCTCCTGCGTCGCTTAGAGCGCCTACTTTTGGTGCCCTACCTCCTGCATGCCCGATAAAGCGGGGCAGGCTCTCCTTGCAGTCGAC
>JAQTQN010000138.1 GCA_028712225.1 Methylobacter sp. | reverse complement strand
TTAGCCTTGGCGGTACTGGTCATGGTCACCGGTTGCACTACCACCGGCACCTTTAAAGTGCCGGCAGGCACTGATTTGTATGTCTACAAAAGACCAGAACCAGTAGACATCAAGGCCGACGGCAAAGTCACCACCAAGCCGTTTTTCTGGACCGCCGCGGGCATACCACCTGAATCCGGCATCCCTTATCGCTTAGAAAAAGGCGGTAAAACTGTCAAAGAAGGCAGGTTGAGAGCGAAATTCCGCGTCGTTTCAATATTCTGGCCACCCGCAGCAGCCATCTACTGGCCAATGGGCTTCAACCCGGACATCACCTACGATTTGGTGAATGATAAGCAGGAATAAGGGATTGATTTGACTGTCAGGGTGAGTTGAAGTTTTCAGTTCACCCTGATGGATTTAAGACAAGCATTCCATTCAAATGGGTTTTGCCCTCTAATTTCTGGTTCTATAGTCCTTGAAGGACATAAATGTCCTAATGAAACGGCGAAATTAAAATACCAGCAGATTTGTCAAATAATCAATAAAGGAAATCAAAGTGAGTGACTCGACTGAAGACAAAAACGATCACAAAAACAATCCACCAAAGTTTGAAAACTGGGGAGATATTCGAAAACTCCTAATTCTTATTCTTATCTTGGTCTGGTTAGTTGAATACTATTTGTGCATAGAGCACGTTGATAAAAAAACATTCGTTGTGTTAGCTTCTTTGGTTTTCGTTTATATATTCGATCACATATACTCAATTGCCTTATCTGCAAAGGCGTCTGAGTTTTTTAAGTCTTTTCTTTTTCAAACAGCTGTCCCATTAACAGCACTGAGTGTTGTAGCTTTATTGGCTTATTCAAGAGCTATTGATTCACAGGCAACAATTACAATGTTTGGACTGGCACTTGCGTACACTACATTTGTTGTCGGCAAGCGCTTAAAACCAGAACCTGAAAATCAATCCAATCAACAGAATGCCCCAACTAAGTAGCGCGTAGCTATGTAGGATAACCAAATGAAAAAAGCATTGGACGCAACCATGAGTTTATACGCATCGCCTGTGACAGGTTCCCGCTACTGAGATAATTTCGCAGCTTTGTATCAAAGAGAATACAAAAGTCTATATGGAAGATTTTCTGCCGGAAGTCAGGCAGCAAATAGAAGAGCGTCATATCAAAACGGAAATTTTAAACCCGAATTCAACATGCAATTATGTGCTGGCCTATGATGCTCAATGGTCTTGGGATTGGACATTTGGCGTTTATTTGTCTATGGCCGAGTTTTTTGTAACTAAAGACAATCACCAAATTGCCATAGCTTCTTACACAGCAAGCTTGGGTCCATCAGCCATTGGCAGAACCAAAAATAAAATTCGTCCGCTTTTAATTGAGCTGTTTAGAAAATAAGTCGGCTAAAGGCGGTTTGGGGATGGTTCCATTACAATCGACTTATTCCGTTTCCTCTTGAGTCAACACCGAGATCGCCATGAGTAAAAAATCTTCAGAAAAATCCGCTAAGCAGTCTTATAAAAGTGCTTTGAAAGAACTGCAAATCGAACTGGTTAAGCTGCAAAATCACATTATCAAACATGACGAAAGGATTCTGATTATTTTTGAAGGCCGTGATGCGGGCGGTAAAGACGGCACCATCAAACGCATTATTCAACATTTAAGCCCCCGCGAAATCCGTGTAGTCGCCCTGGGGAAACCATCTGATCGCGACATTAATACTTGGTATTTTCAACGTTACACCCCACATTTGCCCGCAGCGCAAGAGTTGGTGTTATTCAACCGTAGTTGGTACAACCGGGCTGGTGTGGAGCGGGTAATGGGTTTTTGTAACGATGAGGAATATCACGAGTTTATTGAAACTGTGTCGAATTATGAGCAATTGCTGGTGCGATCCGGCGTCAAACTGCTGAAATATTATCTGGATATAAGTAAAAAAGAACAGAAAAAACGTTTACAAGAACGACAACAAGATCCACTAAAACAATGGAAAAGCAGCCCTATCGACAAGTCGGCGCAAAAGCACTGGCATGAATATAGTGAGGCTCGCAATATTATGCTTGCCAGAACTCATCATTTATCGGCGCCATGGACAGTGGTCAAAGCCGACGACAAACACGCTGCTCGCGTCAATCTTATCAAGGACCTGTTATTCAGGCTGGATTACAAAGGTAAAAACGAAGCGCTGTTGCTGCCTGATGCCAATATAGTATTCAATTATGATGAATGCTATCTACACAATGGCATGATTGCACCTTAGCTTTGGTTGAATTTTACAGCGTCAGTTCCATCAATACAAAACCGAGCATCATGATAAGCAGGAAGAAAAATTTGGGGGAATTCAGGTTGAGCCAAAATTCTTGACTCAACCATATCATTTGATATTGAAACTAACTTGAGCAAGGTGTTTTCAATACCCTGCCCTGCCATCTGCTTAAATAAAATTAATACGCTTAGAGTAGCCCAACAGACCAAACAACGCAGTACCAAAAAGCCAGATACTAGCCGGTAATGGTACTGGCGTAATGTCATCAAACGGAAGTGCGCTAACGCCTAGCACAACACCCTTCTTCTCAATAAAGCCAAGCTCACCAAACGCATTACTTAAAGCTACCAAGATATTTTCGATAGTAATATTAACGCTAGACGTTCCAAATCCAGCAACATTCGCATCAGCGAAAGCTTGCCAGTTTTGAGTCGGCAAGAAAGTACCTTGCTTGCCGACAGGATTAGTTAACGTTATTGCGTCCGTTACTTCATTAAGGGGAGCGTTTAAATCAGCCACTCTTAACTGTCCACCTGCTTCTACAGATGAGCTATCGCCCTTACTGATATAGTCGCCTCTTTCAGTAAGACTCACAGTATCAATGGTGCCGCCGTTTAATGCTGTTGCCTTGATATTAATGGTTGAGTTTTTAATATCAAAGCCTGTAGTACCAAATGCTTTTGCAGTAAATTCAGTTGGTGTGAAAAATAACTGATCGCCTGCCACAGTTGGAGCGCCAAACAGATCTAACAGAGCGTCATCATAGGAAAACGCAACGTTAGTGCCGTTAACGGTGACAATACTGGCTTGAGAGTTGCCAAAAAACGCGAACAGCATAAATAGAAAAATTGATTTCGTTTGTATATTCATAAAAACACCTACAACTAAATTAAAACAAGAAATGTCCATACCTTCGTCCACCCAACTCAATGGGCAATTCCATTATCCTAATTAATACAGCACATTAAATGCCATCTATTGAAATCTGCGATGTAGTTCTTGTTTTAATATTTATTTCAATAAGTTATAAAGAAACATCCTTGATTTATAGCGCTAGTTTTAAAAAATAATTGCGTATTGTTTGAAACAAATTGGTGCATATTGAAAGCAAAGCGCACCGTCATGAGCAGGGTCTATATCTGTCCTATCAAACTCGGCACGTAAGTTAAGTGATGGTTTTTTCTCTTGATTCGAATAAGCCACTAGGCAGGTAACAACCTTTGAATAAAGAGCCGAGGAAAAAGCGTTCAAGGTCAACAATGGTTTTCAATTGATTATTAATTGCTTCAATAATGCAGCGCTTTGGCCAGACACTTATCAACGTATCGATAGCCTGAGTTATTATGTTCATACGCAAGGATGACAACAATTTAATCCCCTTGAGAGTCCAGTAATTACGCTAGCTTTAGAAATGGGTCGTCGACATCACGTGCCGACCTCCAACTCACAAACACAACACGCTATCAAAATCGCTGGAACATCAAGCTCTTCCATAAAGCCATCAACTCTAATGCCGTACGACCTCACTACCTACTCGTATAATCATCATTCAAAGCAACTATTTTTCCCTACATCTACGCTGTATCAAGCCCCAGTTGTTCAGCGACAATTACCCTGTCCGATATGACGACAACTATCTTGACCGGTTGATCGATACGGTGAGTTTCACTTTTATAGGGAGCTCACTCTTGCCTGGAAAATGTATCACTCGACATCAAGAGAGTTTATATATGAGCAAACGCAACGAGGCCGAAGCCAAGCCGCTGCTGGCGCAGGCAACTATTTCTGAGCGTTCCGGACGCCGGATAGCAAAAGGGGAGAATACATCGACTCCAGGAGAACGCCATTGGCGATCGCGTGAAGATCCTCTGGAAGAGGATTTGGCAAAAGGAATTAGTACCTCTGTTAGAGAAAGAAGCACGGCTCACCGGCTTAACGCTTTGGGAATATCTGGAAGATGCAACATGCCGGGCAATTTCCGTACAGTGCCGAGTACCCTGCAGTGCCACGT
This sequence comes from Methylobacter sp., assembly GCA_028712225.1. Taxonomy (GTDB): domain Bacteria; phylum Pseudomonadota; class Gammaproteobacteria; order Methylococcales; family Methylomonadaceae; genus JABFRC01. The sequence goes on along the minus strand of JAQTQN010000138.1, from coordinate 3,531 downwards.
CAATCACTGGAAAGCCCCAACAGAGTAGGCACTTAGGCGACCCCAGGCCCCGATAAAGTTGTTATCTTCCGTCAATCAGTGTCGGCTGGTCAGCAAGGCTTATCCGATTTTAGTCATCCGAAACGGCAATTACTATTTTACCCATCTGTTCGCTTTGCCTACAGTGTCTGGCGGTACTAGTGCCCCGTGTGAGTATGTGCAAATCGTGTTGGGCGGGGAAAGTTATTCGGCCTTGGCCGATGGCCTGCAGTCAGCGCTAACGCTTGCCGGTGGCAGTCCACGTGAGCATCGCACCGACAGTTTAAGTGCGGCGTTTAAAAATCATCTGGAAGAGCCAGACGCTCACCCTGTCCTATGAGGCGCTGTGCGAGCCTTAAAGCTCAGGGGTAGTTGCGATTTTGCTGATATTAAAGCCTATCGGACATTTCTTAAGCAAGTCTCTGCACATTTAAATAAACGCTGCCAGCTGCGCTTTAGAGAAGAACAGCAGGCCTTACAAGCGTTGCCTGGTGAGAGCGCTTTATGGACTATAGCGAACTCAGTCTGAAAGTAACGAGAACGACTTGTATGCTTAATCCCAAGCAAAGTAACCGATTTTTATTAGAATAGGGATTCTAATTAGAGTCTGCTCAGTAAATCACGAAGCCCAACAAGCCCCCCTGTTGGTCGGTCTGAGAAAATCGCCCGGATTTAAGCCTGCCCGTTGCCAAGCAACTCTTACGGCTGACATCAGCGCTGCAAGCCACCTTTTCCTCGGGGCAAAAAAGAGCCTGTCCAGAATCAGCAGGTTCATGATCAGGAAGATGCTGTTGATCCAGGCGAAGGCGGTGTTCGCCCGCTTGGCACGGATGTCGTTGAGCCGGTAGCCCCGCTTGCCCTGGCCGAATTTGCCTTCGATGGGGATACGGCGCAGGTAATCCTGCCGACGCTGTTCCTTGGCTTGTTTCAGCTGCGCTCGGTTTGCATCGGTTTCTTGTTTCGGACGCCCTAGCGGCTTACCGGCAAAGTGGATGCCGCGTTGCTCGAGGTAGTCGCGGTTGCTGCGGGTGCCGTAGAGAGGGTCTGCCAGCACTTTTTCCGGGTAATGGCCGTAACGCGTCCGATAGGCGTCGACTTGGGTCACTAGGTCCTGGCCTTCGTGAAAGGCCTCCCAGCGCAGCTGGTCGACGTGGGCCAGACCGTCGCCGGTCAGGCTGACGCTGAGTTTGGCGCCGAACTCGACTGCTTTGCCTAGTTTGCCACGCACGATCGGTCGCACATAGGGCTGACTCTTGTGCCCTTTAGGGTAGATGCTGACGATGCGATGGTCGCAGCGACGGGGTTGCTTTGGTGCATGTGCCATTGTTGCTGATACAGATGCTGAATCACCCAGTAGCGATACAGCAGCCAACGCGGTAAGGCAGGGGGGGACCTTCCGCGAGGGGCGCGAGAAGCCGTTCGATGTGCCGGAGATTGCGGCGCAAATACTGCAATTGCTGTTTCAGGCCGCGGCGCAGGACTTTCGCCCCCGGCCGCTTTTGCTTGGCCACGGCCAAATACGCCGAGCGGGCTTTCTGGCGATAGGTGCGCGGCTTGGGGTCAACGCTCAGATTCTTGCACAGGGCGTCGATGATCTGTTCACTGAACTCACGGGCTTCATTGAGCAAGCTGAGGTCGGTGGGGAAGCGAATGGTTTGTTCCACCACGGTGGCATCTAAAATCAATTGGCCTTGGTGGGTCGGGGTGGCGGTGGTGGGCTCTGGATTCGCTGGCGGCGGCGTGTCCTCTGGCGAAGTAATTGACGACCTCGTCTGGCGGGACGCCGCCACAGACTCGGTGCTCGCTGATGAGGTGGTCGATGCGGGCGGTGCCGGTGGCTCGGGCGTGACCGGCTTCAGGCCTTCCTGCGCCGCGATAATGGCGCGGCGGAAGCCTTCAAACACGGCTTCGCCCATGCGCTTGCGGATTTCGACAAACAGGGACGAGGCAAACGGCTCGGTGGTTTGGTAGCCCGACAAAGAACTGCAGGTACGGGTTTTCCTGGATTTGCTGTACGGTTTCCACATCCGACAATCACAACTTGTGCTTGATGATCACGGCGCCGATGCCCAGCCGGGCCGCTTTCATCGGTCGACCGCGATCCGCCGCAAAGCCTTGGTAGTAACTTTCGGCCAGCGCATCCCAGGGAATGTACGCGCTTAACCTGACCCAGCGGTTGTGTTTATCCAGCGCCGTATCAAACGGCCAGTCGAATTCGGCGATCGTCAATTGTGTTGAGCTGGTGGTTCGAATCATAAGTGCATGCTTTTTAAGGATGATGGCTCAGTTTCCATGCACCATTATACCAAAATAATCATAATATCCATTATATATCAATAAGATATAATTACTGAGTAGACTCTAAGTAAAAAAGGTGAAGATCATGTCAGACCCTAAGCAGAAATTCCAAATGATTGGTGTGGATGTTGCATTGATGATAAAACCGTTTTAACCATTGATAATCAAGAAGAAAGCTTTAAAAAGCTATTAAAAACGTTCTCCAATACGAGGCAGATTTGTTTCGTGATAGAAGCTACTGGTGGCTACGAAAGGAAACTGCTTAGTTTTCTGCAATCCAAGGAAATCGCCGTTGCCGTTGTGAATGCAAAGAGGGTGAGGGATTATGCGAATGCCATGGGAGCCTATGCCCAAGCCGCGTTCCTAAAGATCGACTAAAACTGCGCAAATCACTCACTGAGATAGGGCAGCAGCTTGAAGATCTGCAAAGACGTCGACATCATCAATTGATCGGACAACGAGCAATAGAAAAACAGCATCAGGAAGCGGTGTTAAACAAAGAGTCGGTGCGTTCAATTACGCGCATGATCAAGGAAATCGAACGAATTGAAAGTCTCATCAAAGGCTATATTGATGCCGATGAATCTTTAAAAAAAGCCTGGAACAATTGATTGAAGTGCAAGGCGTTGGCGAGGTGACGGTATTGGCATTACTGACTCAGTTGCCTGAACTGGGCAAATTATCCAATAAAGAAATCGTTGCGTTAGTGGGACGGCGCCTTACTGCAAAGATAGTGGCAAAAACTCAGAGTAAATGGAACCCTGATTTTGCAAAAATAGCATTATCTTGAACACAGTTGCTTGTTATACCAATCCCAATATATTTTTATATTTAAAGCATGAAGTTATACTTCCACTTTAAAGTAAAGCTTAAAGAAGGGGGCCGCCATCGCACGACCAAGACAACTGCCCGAAGGGCTGCAAGCGCATGATTTTCAAACGCTTGCGAAAAATGAACCGCATGCACGTACACGTATTCGCTTACTGGGCATGGCCCACCCCCAGGCGGGCTGGAGCACCCATGACACAGCGATGTCCTTACGCGCTCATGAAACCACAGTGCATAGCTGGGCGCTACGTTTTAATACTAATCCCAATAAGTTTCTAAGCTAATATCGCCCACTGTCGCGAGCAAAGAGTTCGGATGGAATCAGGTTGATTGGCGAAGCGGTTCGAAGCTTGGCAGCAGACATCAACAATGTCGTCATAGTTTTTG
>JAQTQN010000137.1 GCA_028712225.1 Methylobacter sp. | reverse complement strand
ATAATGGCTTGGTTAAGAAGTCCCAAGTTTTTTTCTTCAATAATCTGCATGCCCATGACATAAAAAATGGGCATCCACAGCGGATTAATCAACAGCCCGCCAACGATGCTTTTTAAGGTTCGCTTTAGATTTTTGAATGGATTAAATGAAATCGTCAGCGAATGCATGGGGTTATCATTAAAAACGGTGGCAATTGGTCGCAGCATGACTTTTTCGTGGTCATCAATTAATGCCATCGCCTCGTAGAGCTTTCTTTCCATTGCATGGTAATTGATTCGAGCCAGACTGGATGAAAGCGCAAAGGTGAGTGCTACCATCGGCAAAACAACGCTTGGTGGTGCTATCGGCGCGAATGTGGACGACAGCATGACCACGCAAAAGCCGAACATGACGATGTCTTCTCCGCGTTCAACATCGCGATCAATGTTTATCAAAATGGCTTCGACGGCGTTTTCAGTCCGTTCGTCTAAATAACTTTTTTTAGTCATGGCAATTTCCTTAAATAAACTACACACCATTTTTGCGCGGGTTATTAAAATGTCAAATTTGTGCTTTTGATACTAAATACACAAATCTAATTAGTCACACCAAGCTGATGAATTCAGCTTTTTTATTGAGCAAACTATGGTTTATCAAGGCGTAAAAAAACTTATTGTTACCCGTCCTATTCCCAAAAAGCGAATTCAGTTAAGCGATGTTTCGCCACTACTAGAGCGCATTTTTCTGGCCAGAGGTGTCACTTCAGCAGCTGAACTCGATAGAACGCTTGCGAAACTGCCGTCGCCTTGGTTGCTTTCCGGTATGGATGTAATGGTGGGGCATTTACTGACTGCCATTAAAACCCGGCAAAAAATTTCTATCGTGGCGGACTTTGATGCCGATGGGGCGACCAGTTGCGCGGTGGCGGTCAAGGGTTTGCAATTGTTGGGGGCAGGGCAGGTGAATTTTGTCGTGCCTAATCGATTTGAGTACGGTTATGGCTTAACGCCGGAAATCGTCGCGTTGGTTAAACGGCAAAACCCGGACGTTCTGATCACTGTTGACAATGGTATTTCCAGTATTGACGGGGTTAAAGCCGCCAAGGACTTGGGTATTAAGGTGCTGATTACCGATCATCATTTACCTGGTTCTGAGTTGCCGGCCGCCGATGCCATTGTTAATCCTAATCTGCCGGATGATAAGTTTCCATCAGGCGCTTTGGCCGGCGTTGGGGTGATGTTTTATGTGTTGATGGCGTTAAGAAGTCGGTTAAGAGAGCAGGGCTGGTTTGAGCAAAAGCAAATCTCCGAACCCAATCTGGCGCAGTTACTGGATTATGTGGCTTTAGGCACAGTGGCCGATGTGGTGGCGTTGGATTCAGTCAACCGTGTTTTGGTTTATCAAGGCTTGCAGCGTATTCGCTCCGGACGGGGCCATCCGGGATTGAATGCGCTTATCGAAGTGTCGGGCAGAAATCCGCGGACTATTGTTGCATCCGACTTGGGCTTTGCTTTAGGTCCGCGACTGAACGCGGCCGGACGTATGGATGACATGGCATTGGGCATACAGTGTTTGTTAACTGACGATCCTGGGCTAGCCAAGGATATAGCGGTGCAGTTGGATGAATTAAATAATGACCGCCGCGAAGTTGAAGGCCAAATGAGCCGTGAAGCAATGGCGTTATTAGCTGATATGAACGTGCTTAATGAGCAGCATCTCCCGGCTGGCGTTTGTCTTTACGATGCAAATTGGCATCAAGGAGTTATTGGGATTCTAGCGTCACGTATTAAAGATCGTGTACATCGCCCCGTGATTGCTTTTGCGCCTGCAGGTAAGGATGAAATCAAAGGGTCTGCGCGGTCCATTCCCGGTGTGCATATACGTGATGTGTTAAGTGATGTTGCCGCAGCGCATCCTAAACTTTTGAGCAAATTTGGCGGCCATGCAATGGCGGCCGGTATGAGTCTTAAAATGCATGACTATCCGGCATTTGCGTTGGCATTTGATGAAGTAATGAAATTGAAGCTGGCTGACGTTGATTTGGAACAGAAAATCTATTCCGACGGCGAATTGACAGAGGCGGAATTGTCATTGGAATTTGCCGAGTCACTGCAAAATGCCGCAACCTGGGGACAAGAATTTCCTGAGCCGGTATTTGATGGGATATTTGATGTGATTCAGTCGCGTATCGTCGGACAGCGGCATCTTAAATTAGTGCTTAGAAAACCTGCAGGTAATTTAGTTATTGACGCGATTGCTTTTTATGTTGATCAACCGGAAAACTGGTTGGGGTTAAGGCAGATTCGCGCGGCTTATCGCTTGGACATCAATGAGTTCAGGGGCAATCGTAGTGTACAGTTGATGGTGCAATATCTGGAAAAACTGGCATAAAAAAGGGCGGATAAACCGCCCTTTTGTTTTACTGCAAAGACCGCTTATTTTTTCGGTTCAGCCGGTACTTCTTTTGCAGGTTCAGCCGCTGGTTTTTCAGCTGCGGGCGCTGCCGGCTTGTCGGCTTCTTCAGTTTTAGCGGGTTCTGCGGCAGCAGGCGCTGCTTGTTCAGCCGTCGCAGGTGCCGTTGCTTCAGCTGGTGTTGCTGCGGCAGCATCTGCTTTAGGTTTTTCTTCAGTCAAAGGCACCAAAACTTCAACTTGGGCTTGTTTACGCAGGCCGTCTATGAAAGTTTGCACTTTTTGACGTTGCAGATACGGTTGTAATTGTTCTTTAACAGCTTCCAACGGAGGAGGTGTCAAGGGGCGTGAATCTTCTCGTAAGATGATGTGCCAGCCGAATTGCGTTTGTACTGGCTCTTTGGTGTATTTGCCTTTTTCTAATTTAGCAACCGCTTCTGAAAATGGTGCAACCATTTGGCTGGCAACAAACCAGCCCAAGTCACCGCCATTTTGAGATTCTTTAGCGTCCAGTGAATTCTTGTTTGCTAATTTAGCAAAATCAGCGCCTTTATCGAGTTCCCCAAGGATTTTTTTGGCTTCTGCTTCTGTTTTAACAAGAATATGACGGGCTTTGAATTCGGTACCATTTTCAGCCGCAACTTTGGTGTCATACTCGGCTTTGATGTCAGCATCTGTTACTGGATTGGTTTTTAAGTAATCTTGCAAAGCGGCTTGAGACACCAACGATCTTTTAACATCTTCAAGACGAGCGATTACTTCTGGAGACTTATCCAGTTGTTTCTTTAAGCCTTCTTGTATAAGTAATTCACGTTGAATCAATTCTTCAATTAATTTTTCTTTTGGAAAGGTTTGACCTTGACTACGCTGTGAAATTTCACTCTCTAACTGGTCAAGAGTTGATTTGGCAATATATTTGCCATTTACCGAAGCAACCGCATCAGCCTTGTCTACAGTTACAGCGGGTGCGCTAACACTGCTGGTATCGGTAGATGGTTGTTGATTACAACCCGCAATAATTGCAGAACCAACGATTAAGAGAGGTATAAACTGTTTTTTCATTTACTAGTTCCTTGAGTTTCTTCTGAGGGTGAGAGAGCATTAATGCCTAAAGCATGAATTTGTTGTTTCATCATGTCGCCAAGCGCGCTGTAAACCAATTGGTGACGTTGCACCATAGATTTACCTTCAAACGCTTCAGCCACGATAGTGACATGATAGTGACCACCGCCACTACGGGCGCCGGCATGTCCGGCATGTGCCGCACTGTTATCAATGATTTCAAGAACTTCCGGGCCAAATGCCGCAGTTAACAATTGTTTAATCGATTCGGATGTCATTTAAGGAAATACCTTTTTAAAGGGTTTAACAGTCACTGCGGCATAAACGCCTGCAGCAACATAAGGATCGGCATCTGCCCAGTGTTGGGCGGCCTGCAAGCTTGTAAATTCTGCCACCACCAAGCTGCCGGTAAAACCGGCCTCTCCTGGATTATCACTCTCAATAGCCGGGTGGGGACCGGCAAGCACTAAGCGTCCGGCATCTTGTAATTCTTGCAGCCTTTGCAGATGAGCGGGGCGGGCAGACAGTCTTTTTTGCAAACTATCTGTAACATCTTCGCTGATAATTGCGAACAACACGATTCGTTTACTCCTCTGAATCGGGAATGTATCTATATAAAAAAGCCATTTGCAACACTATAAAAATGACCATCAATCCGGGCACTCCAAATGTCTTGAAAGTGACCCAATCTTCAGTATTGTAATTGTACATAACGTACAAATTGATAAAACCGACACTGATAAAAAAACACCCCCAAAGTGTATTAAGGCGTTTCCATATAGCATCCGGCAGAGTCAAACTAGCAGATAGCATTCTTTCAATAAAAGGTTTTTTACCAATAAACTGACTACCTAAAAATGCAACCCCGAACAGCCATTCAATAATCGACAATTTCCATTTGAGGAATTGCTCATCCCGCAAATACAACGTAGCACCACCCATCACTAAAATGAGTCCCAGAGTAATCCATTGCATGGTTTCGACTTTACGATACTTAATCCATGCATAAGCGACTTGTAACACAGTGGCAACAATAACGACCGCTGTGGCTACGTAAAAGTCATAAAGTTTAAAGGCAATAAAAAATAACAGGATGGGAATGAATTCAAAAAGCTGTTTCATGATGAAAAAAGAGTAAGTAGGTTAAACGTAAACATCTATACCAGTTATAGCATGCATGTTTTGTGTATTCATGGACGAGTGTGCTTCCAGTCGATAAGCCAACAACGCTTTTGAGGTTCTTGTATCGAATCCTTCAGAATCACTTCCATTTAATTGCAAAACAACGGAGCCCAAGATTTTTTTTATTTCATTCGGTGGGGTGTGGGGCTGATTAGGCGGTTGATTTTGTGAATTGGCTTTACTAACCAGACCAATATCCTGAACAACAGAATTTTTCGGAGTAGGACGATTGGTTGTAGTGGCTGGTAAAGATAAAGATGAACTATGAATTCTCATGACCCTTGCGGAATGTTACGCAATGTTAACTTGTTGGTATTGTAAAATCTTATCTTTGCAATGTACATGCCCGACAAGTCGATTCTGTTAGAATGCTTGCCATTTTAGGAGATTATCCGTGGATAAAAAAACTCAAACAGAATTAGAAGCCGCTACTTTCAGGCGCTTACTCGCACATTTACAACAGTATCCAGAAGTCCAGAATATAGATATTATGATTCTTGCTGGTTTTTGCCGGAACTGTTTAGCTAAATGGTTTACCGCTGAAGCGATAGAGCAGGGAGTAGACTTGAATTATGAGCAAGCCAGAGAGATCGTTTACGGCATGCCTTATAGCGAATGGAAGGACAAATACCAGCTAGAAGCCACTCCAGAACAGTTGGCCGCTTATCAACGCAAACAACAACCTCACCAATGATAACTAACAAAGCACAATACGATGCCGTATTTTCCGGCGTTATCGGTCAAGATTATGAAATGCTCAATCTTATTTGTCCGTTAGCGACAGAAATGAGCCGCTTGGTTGGTTTGGCGGTGAGTGATTACCAACATGAATCGGAAAGTACTTTATCCATTGTTGAATTGGGTGGAGGCACAGGTATCACTACTTTATCGTTATTGAACGCCAAGGATAATGCGCACATTATTAGCGTTGACAACGAGCCTGTCATGCAAAACCAGGCTAAGAAAAATTTACAGCGTTGGGTTAGTGAAGAAAAACTTTCCTTCTGCAGTGATGACGCCTTAACGGCATTAAAAAATCAGCCAACGGCAAGCATTGACATTGTGGCTTCGGCCTATACCTTACACAACTTTTTGGCTGATTATCGGGAAGGTGTGGTTTCCGAGATCTTCAGAGTCCTCAAGCCGGGAGGGGTTTTAATCAACGGCGATCGTTATGCGCTTGACGATATATCGGAGCATACACGTCTTGTACAAAAAGAAGTGACTGGCTATTTCAATGTGTTAACCAACATCAACAGACTGGATTTATTGGAACATTGGATAGTGCATTTATTTAGTGATGAATCAGAAAACCATGTCATGCGCGAAACTGTTGCATTAAGTCAGTTACGCAATGCTGGATTCTTTGATATTAAGCTGTCTCACAGAAACGAAGTTAACGCACTTATTACAGCTATTAAACCAAGGACTTAATAAATATGAAGGCTGTTTTTAAAATCCTTTTACTAACTGTCATTACAACAGGGCTTTACGGCTGCTCAAGTTTTGGCAAAGGCCTTGCTGAAGCATTCTTGGAAAAGCAGCAATCCGTTGACACCAGGATTTGTGAAGTATGGGGCAAGCCTTTTGGCGGACTCTCGCCATTTCTTGTGAACCCTGCAGGCAAGATGAAAGTACTCATGGTTCATGGGGTTGGCGATCACTTGCCGGGTTACTCAACTCAATTCTTGGAAAAGCTAGCTAAAGAACTGGATTTGCCGGTCATGTCAGCTCAGCATAAAAATATCATGCTGACCAGTCGTGTAGATACAAGTAAAAATCTTGGTAACTTGCGAGTTAATCGCTTATTAAGCAAGGACAGAAGCAAAGAATTATTGTTTTATGAGTTGACTTGGTCGGCAATCACCGCCAAGCAAAAAGAAGTTTTAGCCTATGACAATTCAGGCGAATATTCATTTCGCCGGGCCGAAATGAATGACTTAATGAAAAAGTTTTCCAATGATACAGGACCTGATCCGATTATTTATCTAGGAGAAAGCAGGGAAGATATTTTAGTTTCATTTGCACAAGCGTTTTGTTGGATGACTAAAAGCGACTGGAATAGCTTGCCAAATGATGTAACACAATCCTGTTCATTTAATGACGATGCAGCAGCAAGTAATATTCGCAAAGATCAATATGCTTTTATTTCCCATAGCCTGGGTAGTCGAATCACCATTGACGGCATGCAGCGCATTGCTTCCTTACTAGACCAGCGCGACGTTGAATTTAGACTTGCGTTAAAAGACAAGGAAATCCCCATCTATATGATGTCAAACCAACTGCCTATGCTGCAGATGGGCCGAAAATTACCTGATGTCAGCCGTCAGAAAGCAGAGTATTGCCAGCCGGAAGGTGCAAAATACCAACAACGAATGCTGGCCAAAACACCGATCATAGCTTTTAGTGATCCGAACGATCTTTTAAGCTATGCAATACCCAATGGTTTTGTAGATAAGTACCTGGATTCCAGACTTTGCATTGACGTCACCAATATTAATATTAACGTAGCTACAATTTTCGATGCTTTTGGTTTGGGGAAAATGGCTAGCCCCATAGATGCACATGTGGGATACGATGTCGATGACAGAGTCGTTGCATTGGTTGCTAAAGGTATAGGCAACAAAAAAACCGCCAAAATAATTAACGAGCGTTGTCGTTGGACTGAAACCATAGATTAAAGCCGGGAAACGAAGTTAAATCCCCCCCGGCAAAGCCGGGGGCTTAATCCAATCCAACCGTTGAAACAAAATACCCCCTTGCCCAAAAGTTTTCACCAGTAAAGTTTTTCGACTTGCCTCTGAAGATTCGCGCAATCGAAATCGCACTTTTACCTTTGATAAAGCCAACCACATTGGATACTGCGTATTTCGGCGGAATGCTCAGGCACATGTGAACATGATCCGACATCAAATGCCCTTCCACTATCTCGCAGCCCTTTGCTTAGCCAACTCATGGAATATCACCCCCAAATGCCCAAATATCTGTTTGCGCCGCCGCTTGGGAATAAATACAACATGGTATTTGCAATTCCACCTCGTGTGACTCAGACTTTGATACTCTCTCATTTTGGATTCTCCAAACTATTGATCAAGTTTCCGAGAATCCTATTGACCGCCTTATAGGTCAAACCTCTGAGAGTCCCCCGGCATAGCCGGGGGTTTACCATGATTAATTAATAAATATATAAATTAT
>JAQTQN010000136.1 GCA_028712225.1 Methylobacter sp. | reverse complement strand
CCTCTTTTTTCAAGCAATAGCAGAGTTTGCGAAACCGTGCCACGCGTCATCCCCAAATAATTGGTGAGCGCACCGGGAGTATCACTGTAACGGTTGCAACGCGCTAAGTAATCCAGCACTTGCACATGCACAGGACGCAGGCCTAACTCCGTACAAACTTTACGTTCTTCGGCACGAATCAGTGCCGCCATTCGCTCAATCAGATCAAATATATCAACTGGTTCCATAGAGCCTTGAAATGTTTTGTAGATTTATCAACGAACAAGAGTATTTCTATATTCTCTGGCCAAACAAGCAACAGCGACCGCCGGCGCACAATCCGCCGTAGACATCCCCTCGTTCCCATCTGCGTGCTCTGCCAACAGTTCAGAAAAATCCATGTATGGATGCCCCAGAATCAATGCCAACTGCTTTACCAAAAATCGCCCTACACCCGCACCAATTAGGGGCGAGTCTTTTTCTAACGTTTGCCGAGATAATTGCCGCTGGCAAGCACGCTGTATCTTATAAAGTTGTTGTGCGCGAATATCTTCCGCTAATTGTTGCCAGCGGGGCAATTCTTTATCCGTAAAGTCGCAACCTATCATTCTTGCCAGACGCTTCGCGCTGGCAAACACTGTCTTTTCTGCTCCGTCTGCAGTATCGGTTTGGTCGTGACCTTCATCCAACTCACCGGTAAGCCGGTAAACATCCGCCATAGTCGCAAAATATTCGGCCATCAGGCCAATCTCCCTGCCTTTATCCAAAGCCGTTTGCGCAACAGCCATCACTGCAGTTCTGACGATACCTGTGTAGATAAGTTCCTGTGATAACAAGCGCTGATAGTCACTAACTCCTTCCGCCAAAACTTGGCCGTCACACAACAGCAAAATGTCAGTGGTCGTACTCCCAATATCAACAAACAGACCACTTCCTACTTGTTGTGCTGCAAACGAAGCACTGGCTAGCCAATTAGCTGAAGCAATGATTTCATAATGTTCAGCCGCAATTTTTGAATGCTCAACGAAGCCTTCTTGTCCGGCAAAAATCAGGATTTCCGTGTCCGGTAATAAAATACGCATGGTATCGATAATACTAATGACACCAGCATCACGGTTATCGAATAAATCTACCAGTTCACCTGTCATGGTAATGGCGTGAATTGTATCGCCACCCGGCATGTCGGCCAAAATCATACTCACTGCATTGCGCAGTTGATCCAGCCCTTTCCATAAGGGGCACGGCTGCTGGTAAACCGCAACACAATAGCCATGGTCATTGAGTACGGCCGCTTTAACATGGGCGCCACCGATATCCCATCCTATGGCATTAACTCGCATGTACTGCCTGTTGTAGATTAATTGCAATAGATTGATTTCGCAGTGGGTTAAGTTGTGGATCACCATCGAGCAACTGCAGGACCATTTCTCCTATATTGATGCCCAGTGCAGCAAAAATGCCGGTAAACGAGGTAGTCAGCCGCGGGTTTATCTCCAACACCCATATTTGTTCAGCGGTTTCAATCAAATCAATTCCTACATATCCCCAACAATCCGGCATAGCACGAGCAACACTATCGGCTATTTCCTGATAGATACAGGTTACTGGTTGATAATTAACAATAATTTCTGATAACTGATACTGCTTGTCGATAAGGCTGAATTTCTGCAAATTAACGCATACCAGCCAAGCTTTACCTTGTTTGAACAGACATGACAGGCTGGTTTTATGGCCATTTAAATGTGGCTGTATGATGTATTTTCCGTCACGCTCATGCATCTGGTCGTAATCGTCAGGCCCAGTAATTAAATAACTGTCCGCACAACCGACGCCATCTATCGGCTTCACCATCCAATCGCCAGGCAAATATTTACTCTCTGCAAAAATCCGCGTGGGTACCGTCGCTATTTGATACGCATTAAGCCGTTGATAGGTTTTGTACTTATCACCTGCAATAGCCACGGCACTTGCAGGTGATGTCAAAATTATTTTACCGAGCGCCTCTACCATTTGACATAGCCGCTGCAAAATACCACCAAATTCCGGCGCTATTGGCCAAACGGCGTCACAACTACTAGCGGCAACAGTAAATTGCTCAAGTACATCGTGCTCTGGTCTAATTGCAATAACTTCACATCCCGAACTAGTAAGATCAGCAAATCTTTCATCCAATAACAAGGTCAACTGCAATTGCTTGGTTGCTGCCAAATTATCAAGTAAAGCCATCAACATTAAGCGCCCTTCCCTGGCTAATGACCCAGACAGCTCTTGATTATTAAAACCACCACCGGTGATATACTCAAATATCAGAATTTTCACGTCACCTTCGCTGCATAAAGGGATAATGGGAATTTAATAAGCCATTGTAACATAAGCCTATTTTTTTAAATTCATGAAAATAATCCCTGTAATTGATTTGAAGGATGGCCTAGTTGTACTTGCTCAACGAGGTAACCGCGAAAATTACCAACCGATCAATAGTCCTTTATGTCAATCCGCCGATATTTATCAGGTTATCAAGGCATTTTTGAAAATCTACAGCTTCAATACTCTATATATCGCAGATCTAAATGCAATCACGGGACAGGGAAATAATGATGAACTTTTAAAGCGGGTGCTAACTGATTTTACGGAAGTTACTTTCTGGATAGATCGCGGCTATCAACCCTTTCAAGAACCCTCAAAGTTACCAAGCAATTTTTTACCTGTATTGGGAAGTGAATCTTTTCAGGATGAGAATATTTTAGATATTCAAGCGTACAAAAAGGATTTTATTCTCTCGTTAGATTTTGTTAATTCTTGTGCGCTAGGAGCAAAAACGTTATTTTCTAATCCTTGTTATTGGCCTATCAATATCATCGTTATGACCCTAGAACGAGTAGGCAGTCATGATGGCCCGGATTTGCAAAAACTGTATGACTTTTCCAGGAACTATCCTGATAAGCAATTTATTGCCGCAGGGGGCATACGCAACGCAGAAGACTTAATTGCATTGAAGAAGGCAGGTATTCATCAGTCTTTGGTTGCTAGTGCATTGCATTTTGGCCACATCAGTTCTGATGTCATTTCGAACCTTCAGACAAAAAAATACCCCGCCTAAGCGGGGTATCATTATTCGATCAACTAATAAATATTAGTTAGCAGCGAATGGATGTACAGATGAACCTTTAGCAGCAACTACTTCCTTAGCTGTTGGAGTTCCTGCAACAGCACGAGCGATAGCTTCTTTAGTTGCTTCGTAGTTGTACTGTTGAATTTTAGCGTCGTCTTCAGCAGCCCAGTGAATGAATACACCGACTGAAATGAACAAATCGTCAGCTTCATCAGCTGGGATTGTGCCGTTTTCAACAGAGTCAGCAACAGCAAGGGCAACACCACGTTGTGCTGGGCCAAACATTTGAACAGCTTGTTTAGCACCTTTGATAGTTACTTTATTGAACAATACAGTTGCAGGCTTAACCAACAGGTTAGGAGCAACAACAGCTAATAAAGTAGAAAAGCCATCTTTATTGTTTGTTAATGCATTTGCGAAAGCAGTTTCAGCTGCAGAACCTCTTGGCCCAATGATCAGGTCGATGTGCGCAACTTCGTTACCTTCACCAACTAAAGACTCACCAACGCGTAAATTATTAATCTTTGCCATGCTTATTTTCCCCTGTTACAAAAAATGAAATTTCATAGTTATATAGGCATATTCGCCGACTTAACTACTTAACTTAGTAATTGCCCTATCTGCGAATGACTCGCCGACAAGATCCATTAAAAATGCTGTAAATACCGTTGCCACAGTCATATCAGCGGTTGTCCCTGGATTAATACCTAGTGACTTAAACTCCTCATCCAATTGGTAAAGCATGGACATCAACTGCTCGGTATCATCTGTACTGACCAGATCCAAACTTAGCTGAGCCATTCTTGTAGCAACCAGCTCGGAATACTGCTTTCCATGCTTTCTCTCAATATGACTATCAGGAATTTGACCTAACATATCAGCATAAACCGATAATGAGGCCCAACCATGATTGCCCCATCGATCGAGTGCGGAAGTATAGCTTAAAAGGGCGGTTTCGAAAATATCTTTATAATTAGTCACGTATTGCAATGCAATACGATCCTTACCACAAGCTAGACGCATAGCCTCTGTCAGGTTTACAGTAGGGGCTTTGTTAACATCTTGCTGCTCCGAACGCCCCAGCCCACCAGGCGCTGCCAGAGTAATTGCTTGAAACACCCAGCTAGCATCATCAAGTGTTGTCGTCGCTAAAATACGACTCAAAGCATGCCTTAAAGTTTTACCTTCTTCAAAATTATTGATCGCCTGAACAAGCGGCGCACAGAGCAAGATTATACCTAAGTTGGTATTGCAACCGACTGCTACACGCGTAGCATGAACAGCGTAATAGATTTTTTCTCCCAGCGAATATTCGGGGTTAGAAAGTGCTTCGGCACTGACTTCCGCACTCAATCTAAAATCGGCGACAGTCATGTCATGACCATCGGCATAAATACTGACATTTCCGGGTTTAAATGCTTGTAGTTCAATTTCACAAGCTTGCCGATATAAATTAGATATTTGTTGAGGCGTGATCACAATTCAAATGCCAACACACCAGATGTTTCTTTAAAAATAAGCCTATTAACCAAATCACCAGCCAACAACCCGGCAATATTAACCTCACAAACACTCTCCAGACCTTTCCATGCCGGAATACTATTGACTTCAATAATTGTATAATTGCCTGCTTTGTCTTTAATAATATCGACACCGGCATAATCCATTTCAAGAGCGTTAGTTGCCTTTACCGCCATCGCGGCAAGCTTCGGCTCTATCTCGATTAGTTCGCACTTCGCACCGCGGGCGACATTATTTAACCAAAACTGTCCCCGGCGGCGCATTGCCCCAACCGCAACGCCATTGATAACAAAAACGCGATGATCGGAAAATCCTTCGCCAGCACAATGAACAAACCTTTGCAGATAAAAAACGCCGTGACTATCGGTCAACCAGAATAAATCAGTCATTTTTTCAATTCGCCGAATACCTTCCCCTTGGGATCCAAATAAGGGCTTACTAATCAGCATGGAACCATTTTTTAGTTCCGATTCAGCAATAGCCAAGGCCTCTTCCCTACTCCGTAATACCCAGGTCAATGGTGTTGGCAGACCAGCATTATGCAACAAAAAACTGGTCATACCCTTGTCCACGCTACGTTCTACGGCATGTCCATTGTTATATACAGATATACCCATTGCTTTTAATGCATGCAGAATATCCAGATACAACACCACCTCTTCAAGCGAGCCACCTGGCACTCCACGCACAAATGCAGCAGCCGGGAGCTCACTTTCAAAGCCAGGAATTTGTACAGGAAAGCGTCCATTGCTAATGGTAAATTTGCACTCAGTTAACGAAACGAACTCACTAGCGTAACCCAGTTCAGCAAAGGCTTCTCGCAATTGCCGACCGTGCCATCCTGGATCATCGGTAAAAATCGCTATGCGACCCACGTTATTAACTTTAAACGCCAAAGGATTGATTCAATAAAGCGTTATCTAACTGTCCAGCACGGAAACTTTTACCCGATTCAACCGCTGTAACAATGACACTGGCAGGGCTAAACAACATCGCGTCAATTTTGAAGAAATCATATTCATATTGCTTAAAGATTTCGGCAAAAGGTTTACCGTAATCTTTGGATGTAGAGCTAGGCAATTCTTTAGCCAATTTTTCCGCTGCCTCATCACTACCCTTTACAAAAATATGTACCTGACCAGCAAACAGAATGGCATCATTGGTACGCCCCATGGCTTTAACAAAATTTGGATGCGGTGGGCAAATCGGCGCGCTACCGCTCCCGTCAATAATGTTTTCCAGAGGAAAATGCAAGGCATGCGCCTTATGCATCGCCACTTCTAATACTCGAGCAACCACTTGCACACCGCCCGCTAAGCTACTAGTAGGCGTCACAATAATTGTTAATTTAGACGGATCAACCTTACACGCGGAAGCGACTTTCTCGACAATCTCAATGGGTGGAATGGCATCATTTTCAATTACAAGAACTGTTGAATCCGCTTCATCATGATATGCTAACTCTTTATACAGTTCTTCAACTGGCTCCTGCTGGCCGTTTTTAATTTTGGTTGCCAACGCTCGGGCAGGTCCAGAACCTAATGCATAATATTTACCATGCGAAAGACTCCAGCCAGCATATTGGCTTCCTAAACAGCCCAACACTGGATTGCCCGTATGGACATTGACAGTCAATGGCCAATGTGAGGTGTAAGGGCTATGAGTGATTGTTACAGTACCCATACCGCCAAGACAAATTTCGGCAACAATACGCCCGGCTTCTAAACCTCCCGGCACCTTAATCCCTGCATCAATCAAAGTACTTCCGTTAGCCAGCGTTTCCACGCCGATTCTTAATTTATCGGCATTATTGAGCAATTGCTGTACTAAAGGTTGAGTCAATTTATTTACGCTAGCTGTGTATTCCATGTGGCTTAATACCTGTTAAATTTTCAATAAGTTGCTGCTGTATAATCGCCAATTGCGCAAACACCAGCTGAGGACTTTTCTCGCGGGCAATAATACTGCAAATCGGCTGTCCTTTGCGAATCAATGCCCCTGCTTCCGGCATGTCCATAACTCCTTCAGGCCAACAAAATTGTTTCGGAATATTTAGATCATGCTCGGCATAAATAACTTGGTATGCAGCGATCCTAGTCTGGATATGCAAGTTAGCAGTTAACTTGCCATTACACGCTTGTATATGACGGCTAAGCAATTCAGCATCATAAAGTTGCATACTGGCTGGAGGACGGGGATTAATTTCCAAAACATAATTGCATCCATCAGCATGTATAAAATCCAACGAATTAAGTCCAAGTAAACCATATTCCGGCACAAGTTTTTCTAACCACCCGATAACATTTTGCTTGTATTCATCTCTCAAATCGCAACTATTGATAATCCCTGAAAAAATAAATTCTGTATTTTCATTAGAATTTAAGGTCCATTGTGTATTAAACCCAACTACTTCCGCACGTTGCCCATCAGCCAAAAACAACACCGAATGCTGCGAACCAGCAAGAAATTTTTGCCAATATACATATTGATCTG
Organism: Methylobacter sp.; assembly: GCA_028712225.1. Lineage (GTDB taxonomy): Bacteria > Pseudomonadota > Gammaproteobacteria > Methylococcales > Methylomonadaceae > JABFRC01. The sequence continues at coordinate 729 of JAQTQN010000136.1, read as the reverse complement.
TATTACAAGCGCGTTGAAATCGTTTAATGCCTAATCCACCATATCCATTCATTGGCTTAATTAACCAATCATCAGTAAATTCCAGTTGCCTAAAAGAAACCTCAGGATAAGGAATTTCAAGTACCCCAAGCGTAGAAAAAAAAGTTATTTTTTGTTGTAACAAAATAAAATTTTCATATTTATTCCCTATGATCACCAATTTTTCAGCTAAATAACACAGACTATCCGGATATTGTTCAAAGCCACTGCCATAAATCACATGGGTAATCGAATGCCGGGCAACAAGGAAGTTCAGCGCGGGAATCAAATAATATCTGGACAACTCGGGTATTTGCCAACATTCAAGGGCACAAGACTTAGTGTCATTATCAGCAAAGACATCAATAACTATTGGATCGAGCCCTATACGCTTTGCAGCATAAGCCAACATACGCCCAGACTGTCCGACAATAAGTAATTTTTGTTGCATAAGTAAGACAATCAATAAAGTTCCTGGAATAAAATCAGTTGGTAAAATACCTTATAGGCTACCCCTAATTTTATCGACAATCTGATCTAATATATTCCAATATGCCGCAGGCAGTTAAATTCTCTACCGCAGCCCCCCCTAAAAGGCCTGAGTTTCGCTGACCATGCAAGTATTCACGGCGAACGCCCTCCACACTATCGACCCAATGAACGCCTTGCCGTGCATATAAGATTGTTGGTAAAAGACAGATGTCACTGATC
>JAQTQN010000135.1 GCA_028712225.1 Methylobacter sp. | reverse complement strand
TTCTAATTACATTCTAACAGCTTGCACTGCGATGTCGGGCAACGATACAGCTGTTGCCCGACCTACCTAATAAGCGACTTCTCGACAATCGTTCGCAGGCAAGGCCTGCTCCTACAGCTCCGCATAGTTACCAATTTTACTGTCTGGTAAGACGCTCATAATCAGCTTTCGGTAGCACATAGACTGGGCTGACGGAAATTGGAATATTCGCGAATCCGGAAGCATCAACTGACAGCTCCTGGCTATGCCCAACCACATCCACCAGCACCCAAGACTTACCCGGATCAAGCTTAAGCTGCCAATTGCTATTCGCCTCATCGGCCCGCCAGATCATGAAAGTGTCTCCGAAGTAAGCCGCCTGGATATTGACGTCTTTGGTATCGAAAGCTTGATATGGCAAGCCGTCGATTAAGGCGCTGGCTGTATACACGGCCGCCTCGCCGGGTTTGTGGCCCATGGAGTAATCCCAAATCCGGCCATAGGCCAAGTCGTATTCGTGGCCTATGCAAAAAGCCAGCCCCAAATAGTCACTACGGCTGTTGACCCAGGCGATGATTTTCGCGACTTGTTCGGCCTGCCAGCGGCGTCCGGTCAGGCCATGCATGGCTTTCGCGCCGGTTTCGCCCAGCCAGAACGGCAAGGTATTTTTTCTGCCCAGACTGGCGTAAGCGGCCAGCACGCCGCGCTCGTCCTCATTCGAGCCGTTGCCGATCGCCCCTCCGAAGCGTGGCGATTGTTGTGGATAGGCGTGGACGTCCCAGGCATCCTGATAATTGTCCAAGCCCAGCTGCAACACCTGTTTGAACCAGTCACCCTCACCCGGCCGCACCAGACTGCCGCCGAGGTACTGGGCATCGCTTCGGGCTTTATGCGCTTGTTCATATTCCCATTTGGCCCGCTCGACCCAATGCGCGGGCTCGCGGAGCTTTTGCCATTCCGGCTCGTGGCGGATGTCGATTTCGTTAGTGGCTTTGAAAAAACGGGTGAATTCTGCAGCCGTACTGATGAATTTTTGGCCGTCAGCAGGATTGTCGTTGAGCCAGGAACTATCGCCGGAAGAATCGGCAAAGAAAATCAAGCCGCGTTGCTTTGCCTGTTGCCACTGTGATTGGTATTGCGGATCGAAACCTGGATAGCTGCCAACAGTTTTATAAATCCCCATTCGCTCCAGCCAGTCGAAATAGCCGCCTGCTTGCTGAAAGCTTTTATCGCCATCGGCCATGGCGTAATAGTCGTTGTTCCAAAGTTTTTTCTTATCCAGTCGCTGTTTTTGCTCGGCAGCTCCGCGCACTACCGTGAAGCCATCGGCTGTATAGTGCATGATCAGCTTGCCGTCAGGGGTATATAAGGACGGATAAATCGCGTAATAACCGGCGTCGGCGATTTTGCCGAAGTCAGCTTCAACCTGGCCGGGAAACAAGCCGGATATTTCTTTTACCGCAACCTCGTTGCCGCTGTAATCGACTAGCCGCAAACGCAGTTTCGCCGGAAAGCGTGGCAGCGGCGCAGGTAAGCCGGTTTCTTCCAAAATAGGATGCCAGCGCATGTCGACTTTTAGCTTGAGTGCTTCGCCGGGATGCGGCAGATTGGCTGGCGCATCAACGAAAATCACCGGTCGCAATTTGGCGGCGATGGCGTTCAATGCGAGATCAGCACCAGGATCGGTCAATTGGGTTTTAATCGATTCCAGCGGATGGCCTGCCGGATCGGTAAACAATCCTGAAAATTGAAAGCGCTGGCCTTGATCATGCTGCATGACCAGTTTAACCAGCAAGCTATGCCAGCCTGGACTTAGATTAAGTGCGGCAACTTGCGGCGCTTCAGTTTGATCCGGCAACGCGGTTGCCACCAAGCCTTCGGTGGTCAAGCCGTGCAGTAAGGTTTTTATTTTCTCGCCAGTAGAACTGAATCCGGCCGGTGGATTTTGATCGTCAGTCAGTTTGAATGACTGTCCATCCAGCCACCCAGAGGTTTTGATGCCGGATTGTTGCAGATGCAGCAGCGCCTGAGTGGGTTGGTCGGCATGCAAATAAAGCTGGGCATAACCGCTGCCGCGCGACCAGCCGTAGCTGTGTTGGGTGCTGGGCTCGATAACTGCGACGCCATTAGCTTGAGTCGCTGCGACCTGCCAGCTGCGCATTTCCCCGCCCATCATTTGCAGGCTAAGGTAGGGCTGGTTGGGATTGGGCCGTAACACGGTTTCGGTATCGAGCCCGAGTATCGAAACACCCGCTAAGCCGTCTTGCAAGCCGCCGACCAGCCAAGCATTCGGCACACCCGCCGTTAGCGGTTTTGCGGTATCACCTTGGACGGCTGACGGTGTGGGCATCGTGCCGAATTTGTCGGGATCGCTCAGAAATTTGGCGACATCCACTTCGCTTTTAGGCGTGGACAAGACGCCGAGCATACCGTAATGATCGTCGGTCATCACCGCAGCGGGCAATGACGGGAGATTCAAGCTGCGCGCCAAAGCTTCGGCATCCGGGCCAATCAGATAGGATACCGGGAGCTTATCGTAGTTCGGTCGAGCGGCATCGGCAGCCAGTCCGCGAAACAGGATTTCATCCTTGTCGCCTTTGCCGTCAAGCACAAGCAGACGCTGCTGGGCATTTGGCACAGCCTTGGTCAATGCCAGAAAACGATTCCGCGCCTGGGCCTGTTCGGCGCTCATCCAGTCACCCAGCGGGGTTTCCAGTTTAAGCAAAAATGCGTCAAAGACTTTGGCACCATCGGCCTTGCCGGTGTTGTTGATTTCCAGCCAGCGATCACCCGGTAACACGGTGACGGTAGTTGGCGATTGCAGCCATTGATATTCCCAAGGTGACGTATTGGTTAACGCAAAATCGCCGCGTATCGCCAGTTGTTCGGGCTGACTTCCGGCCTTGACGGTGAAATGTTGTACAACCTGAGAGACTTCGCCGCCGCTTTTGTAGCGGGTAAACACGCGATACTGTCCGGGCACAATCGCCGGATTCAGTTCAAAACGAAAATTGGCGTCCCAACTGCCGAAGCCCTGATGAAAAACCTGCACTTCATCTTTTTCGGTCAGCACAGATTCAGCACCAGGACCGGCAATGGCGGTGCCGAGCTGCACTTGCAGGCTGCTATCTTTTTCGGCGGCGGCAAAAGCCGGTGCCTTACCCAAATCCAGCAGCACCAGCGGTTTGTCTGCCGACCCGGTTACAGGCAGCGCGGCCAATGGCGGCGCCAGCAGAAAAGCGTCAAAAACCTTGGCGTCATGCCCCGCGCCGCTATCGCGCACCTCGATGACAGCATCGTCGGCCTTAAGATTGACCGGCACTTCGGCAGCTATCCAGGCATATTCCCACCCCTTGGGTTTCATGGCTAAGGTGCCGCGCAGCTCCAGCCTAGATGCATCAGGCCCGGCCCAGACTTCGAAAGTCTGCACACAAACATTAGGGTCGCCGCCCTGCCGCCAGCGCGCCCAAAAAGTGTAGGATTTGGTCGGAAGGCCTGATTTAAGATTGAAGCGGAAATTAACTTTCCAACTGCCGAAGCCGGGATGCAACGAGCTGATTTCATCCTTGTCGGTCTGAATCGCGGCATCGCCCTCATGCGCGGAAACTTCCCCACTAACTACTCGCATGATTTTGTCATCAATACCAGTCGACGGCGGCGCACTGCCCAGTTCAAGCAGTAACGCGGGAGCTTCAACGGTACTTTTAATCGGCAATCCCGATAAGTCAGCGGCCTGCACCAACTGCGCGGCGAAAAAAAACAGGATCAACAATGGCTTCATAACTTAAGAAAAATAGGGTGAGGGGATAAGCAAATACGCTCGAGACAGGCTAAGCGATACAAAACAAAGTGTGTATCATAGCGACAGCTCAATCAGGCTAGCCAGCGGCAAACCGGATATATTAGATCTACGTTTGGGTTTTTCGCTGCCTTAGAAAAGATTTCCAAACAGCGCGGCACCGCCATTGGTTTATTGAAGAACAGATTATTTTTGACGCTCAACCACGGACATCAATGAAAGAGTTTATTACCCAGACTATTCAAAAAATTTTCAAAAAACCGGATTTATCAGATAGCTGGTTTGCATCCCTATTTAGCAGGATGAAGCTGCAAAATTTTTTATCGTTAAAATCCCTGATCGTTTTGGGCTTTGTAATTGCCGTTATTCCGCTGTTTTTGGCGGTCATGTACGCAGCTTTTGGTATGCGCGAAACGTCTGCATTGGGCAGGACTATTAATTCGCAAGTCTTTGAGCAGACTAAAACGATACGGCTGGTATTGCAAAAAACCTCCGACATTGAGCGCAAGGCAAAATTATTCGTGCTGCTGTCCGACCCTGCGCTGCGCCAGCCTTATGAACAACAATCGTATGAAACGACTCGGGCTTCTTTCAAACAAGCCTTAAGCGAGTTACTCAAACTGCATGTCGACAACAAAATCGCGCTGCTGGTCAATGAGTTATCAGAAAAAGAAAAACTGATCTATCAACAAATTATTAGCTCGGCGAGTGAGAACAATCTTAAATTGCCCGTCGATGAAGCCTTTCAAGGCTTACGCGAATCCTCCGCTGAACTTGCGCGCGAATTTGAAAACCATGTCGATCATGAATTCAATGAATTGCGCCAGGAATCGGAAGCCCTGGAACAAGGCCTACTCGTTAAAGGCGCGGTGCTGCTGGTGATTTCATTTATTTTTATTGTCATTCTGCTGGCCGTGCTGTCTCGATCATTACGGCAACTGGATACTTCGATTCGCCGTTTGGGTTCGGGTGAACTCGAAGAACCCGTCGTAGTTACCGGCCCGGCCGACCTTCGCTATCTGGGGGATCGCCTGGAATGGCTGCGCACGCATTTAATGGAGCTGGAACTATCTAAGCAGCAGTTTATGCATAATGTCGCGCTGGAAATCGAAGCGCCGCTGGCCAATATTCGTGAAGGTGCGAAGCTGCTTGTTAATGAAACGGGCGAAGCGCCGAATAATGCGCAACAAGACATCGCGCGACTATTAAGCGCTAATGTTGAAAAGCTGAAAACAGTGTCCGAGGAATTGGTTCGCTACAGTCAGATCAACTCGAAACCGGCGATGAAACGCAAGGAAACCGTCAACATGCAAGTCCTGCTTGAGTCGGTTATCGAGGAGTTTCAAGCACAACTGCAAGCCAAAGCGATTACTTTGAAAAAACTGCTCAGACCCGTGGAAATTTCCGGTGTCCATGAGCAGTTGCGAAACATCATCGAACAGTTGCTGTCGAATGCGGTGAAATACTCACCGGCTAACGGCGAAATCCGCATCATGTTGCGCAGTTCAGGCACGCAAATGGAATTGGAAGTCGAAGACGAAGGCCCCGGCATCGCTCCTGATGAACGTGCGCATGTGTTTGAGCCCTTTTACCGTGGCAAAGATGCCCAATCCGGCGATAATGGTGACGGCCCTGGCTTAGGTCTGGCGATTGTCAGAGAATATGTTGCCAACCATCAGGGTAACGTCGATATTATTGACGCCAGACAAGATCAAAATGGCGCCCGCCTGCGTGTGCAACTGCCGCTCTCGGTCTAGCCTGAAACATTTACAGCCATTTTCTCTAACCCGTTATTACACTCTATGCAAAAAACCAGCTTGGCGTTGACCCTTTTACTGTTAACGGGTTGCGCTCATTACGATTATGATTGGAATCAAGGCGCAGGCTCTTACAACGATTCGTATGTGACCTCAGACTTTGATGAACTGCTTGGTTTCGGTGCCAACATGGCGCAAATCTCGCCCACCTCGCGCAGTGAAATCTGTCACTCATTAATCAAAAGCAAAAATGGCGGACCAGGCGTGCAATTGCATCTGTTACTGGGCCGATTACATTCCGATTCTTGTGGCGATATTAATAAGATTCTCGACAGCGTACGTGCTATCCATATCACCGATGAGCGGATGCAAAAATTAGTGTCCATTCACACGGAAGCTTTAAAGCGGCTGAACAGTCAATCAAGAAAGCTCGGCTCCTTCGAGCGCAAGCAAAAAACAGTGCAAAACGTACTTGAATCGAAAGAGCCTCCTGTTTCCGGATCGAAAAAAGATGAAAACCGCCTGCTGCGAGAGAAACTGGAGGCTATCAGGGCCATGGAAAAACAGCTGGATGAAAGCGGCGACGCCAAATAATCTGCATGTTTCGTTTCCGATTAGCTGTTGTTATTGTTGTTTCGTTCGGGTTTGTTTTGGTATTAGGCATTGCCCTGTACTGGGGATCCAATCAGGTTGATAAGTATTTTCAGCGCAGCCAAGCGGCGTATGAGTCTTTTGATCATTACGAACGCTTATCCCAAGAAGCTTATCGACATTTCAAACAACGGATGGATAGGCTGATAACCAACAGCCCAACGGCAGAAACCGGCGTGGAATCTTCCAAACAACGCCTTTACGAAGCAATGCAGGCACTGCGCGATAACGCGGTAAAGTCTTCAAACCCAGAAGCTGAAGTTGATCCTGACAAAGCCGCCGAGCTGGAAAGAGTTGCTCATTTCACTGCATTTTTAGATGCCAGCGAATATCGGTTCGACGAAATCGAAAAGTTACGTCAAGAAGGTAAGCTGGAACTGGCGGTGCAAGCGCTGTCGACATTCTCTGAAGAAGAAATCGACGGCAAATTTCAGCCGCTGATTGATACGGCCATTAGCGCTGAACGAGACAAAGCAGGCAAAGCCAAGCAAGAACTTGAAGAGTTGGTTGCAAGGTCGCGTTGGATCGCCATTTTGGCATCCCTGGCTGCCGCCGTGTTTAGTATCAGCTCAGGCATATTATTGTTGCGCGGCGTCAGAAAACCTATCGACGTGTTGCTGCAGGGTACCGACGAGATTGCTTCCGGCAATTTGGATCATCGTATCTCACTGGAGACCCGCGATGAATTCGCCTATCTCGCCAGTCATTTTAATGACATGGCTCAAGAACTGGCACTTCAGCAAACCAAACTGCGCGAAGGCCGCGCCGTACTGGAAAAACGAGTGGCGGAGCGGACTTTCGAATTGCATGATTTAAATGATGAATTAAAACGCATGGACAATGCGCGGCGCGAATTTTTAGCCGACATCAGTCACGAACTACGCACCCCAATTACTGTCATCCGAGGCGAGGCAGAAGTCACGTTACGAGGCCAGGATAGAGACACGGCTGAGTATAAAGATTCGTTGCAACGCATCGTCGAATTGTCGATGCAACTGGGTCAATACGTGAACGATTTAATGTTTATTGCCCGCTCAGAAACAGCCAACTTCCAATTTAATTGGGGCAGTGTCAATCTGACCGACATTGTGACCAGCGCAGTTGAAGATTTTCAAGTCATGGCCGAGGAAAGCAAGATTGCCGTGACTTTAAATGCACCCCCGGAACCGATCTGGGTGCGGGGCGACAAGCAGCGGCTTCGGCAAGTGCTATTTATTCTGGGCGATAATGCCTGTCGATATTCCATCCCAGGCGGACGCATTGTCGTTGCGTTATGGCAAGATGGGAATGAAGCAAACATCAGCCTAACCGATCAAGGCATCGGCATTCCCAGCCAAGATTTGGAACGCATTTTCGAACGCAACTTTCGTAGCGATAATGCTCTGCATGCGCATGACGATGGTTCTGGCTTAGGTCTGCCAATGGCTAAATCAATCTTAAAGGCCCATGACGGGCATATCACTGTCTCTAGCACCGAGAATGTGGGCTCGACATTCACCCTCACTTTGCCGCTGCTAACAGCAGCGCAGGTTAACGAGCCGATAAATGACAACAACTAAGCTAATAGGTATCGACTAAATGCGCGTTCTGCTAGTAGAAGACGATCAACGAATTGTCGATTTTGTGCAACGAGGCCTAAAAGCCGAGGGCTATATTGTAGAAACCGCCAATAACGGCAAAGAT
>JAQTQN010000134.1 GCA_028712225.1 Methylobacter sp. | reverse complement strand
TCCGGTTTTACAGGCTATTGCCGTTTGCAGTTTAACGCGCGAGCGCTCATGTCAAGTTAAGCTACTACTCAATCCAAACCTTAGGGGGATTTATGGGTGCATTTTTTATATCGATATTGATCTTTGCTGTGGTGCTCGTTTTGATGAGCGTCAAGTCGGTGCCGCAGGGCATGGAATACACCGTCGAACGTTTTGGTAAGTACACACATACGCTGACACCGGGTTTGAACATCATCATGCCTGTGATTGATCGAATCGGCAGAAAAATGGTGATGATGGAACAGGTGATGGAAGTGCCGTCACAGGAAATCATTACCAAAGATAATGCGATGGTGACGGTGGATGGTGTGGTGTTTTATCAGGTGATGGATGCCGCTAGAGCCGCGTATGAAGTCAGCACTCTGGATTGGGCTATTTTAAATTTGGTGATGACCAATATCCGTACCGTGATGGGCTCCATGGATTTGGATGAGCTGTTATCGCGCCGGGATGACATTAACGCCAGGCTGTTGAATGTAGTGGATGACGCCACCACGCCGTGGGGCATTAAAGCCACCCGGATTGAAATCAAAGACATCGCCCCACCGAAAGATTTGGTTGAAGCCATGGGGCGACAAATGAAAGCCGAACGCTTGAAACGCGCCTCGATTCTGGAAGCGGAAGGCTTGCGGCAGTCGGAGATTTTACGCGCAGAAGGCGCGCAACAAGCCGTGATTTTGGAAGCAGAAGGCCGTAAACAGTCGTCATATCTGGATGCCGATGCTCGAGAACGTTTGGCAGAAGCAGAAGCCAAAGCCACCTTGATGGTGTCAGAAGCCATCAGCAAAGGTGACATCCAAGCCATCAATTATTTTGTCGCGCAAAAATACATCGAATCGCTAAAAAGCATTGCCTCGGCTGAAAACAGCAAGCTGGTTTTTATGCCCTTGGATTCTTCCAGTGTGATTGGCGCGATTGGCGGTATTGCTGAGCTTGCCAAAGAAGCCCTGAATAAAAAAGGTTAAGCCATGACTGAACTGGTTTTTGTATTTTGGCATTGGTGGGTAATCGCGCTGGTGCTATTGGTGGTAGAAATATTGACGCCCGGCTTTTTCTTTTTGTGGATGGCAGTATCCGGGTTCATTACCGGCGCGTTGGTGTGGCTTGTTCCCAGCATCAGTTTGAACAGCCAGTTGTTTGTATTTTCGATTATGTCGGTCGTCACTATCAGCGCCTGGAAGTTTTACGTAAAAAAGCATCCGATAGAAACCGATCATCCGTTATTAAACCAACGAGGCGCGCAATATATCGGCCGGGTGTTTAGCCTGTATGAGCCGATCATTAATGGTCAGGGCAAAATCAAAGTCGATGATTCCATTTGGAAAGTGCATGGTGAAGACTGCGATATTAATAGCAAGGTCAAAGTCATTGCTGTGCGCGGCACGGTGTTTGATGTGGAAAAAGTACAATAAAAACCAGATTAAGCCGTTTGTGGTTCGACAAGACTCTCCATGAACGGTTTAATCGATCCTCCGTTACCTTTTAAGTGAATACCGCAACACCGATGAAATTACCGCAAGACCGCAACTTCGACACCCTGATTCATAAATTCGAGCAAAAAATCTACGATACCGCCAAGGGCGAGTGGCGGCTTAAGTTGCTTAAAGAAGATTTGGCTGCTTTTTATCAAGCCGCCGAGCCTTTAACTGTATGGGATGCCGGTTGCGGGTTTGCGCAAATCAGTCAATGGCTTGCCGAGCACGGGCATCAACTGACGCTGTGCGATGTATCAGAAAAAATGCTTGCCCGCGCGCAGCATGAGTTTACCGATGCGGGTTTTAGTGCGGAGTTTCACCATCAAGCGGCGCAAAGTCTGGCGCCGAAGCTTCCGCAGTTTGATCTGGTGTTGTGTCATGCGGTGCTGGAATGGCTGGCTGAGCCGCTGCCGACCCTGCAAGTCATTGCCAATCAAGTTAAACCTGGCGGGCATTTGTCGCTGCTGTTTTATAACCGCAATGCCATGGTTTACACCAACGCCCTCAAAGGCAGTTGGCGCTTGCAACAATTACTGGATGACAGTTACTTAGGTAAAGGCGCAAAACTAACGCCGCCCAATCCGCAATACCCTCATGAAGTCATTGATTTTCTTGAACAGCAAGGATTTGAAATAGCAGTGCATACAGGCATTCGCGTGTTTAACGACTATATGACTAAAGAAGTTCTGGACCATAGTCCGAATGAGCAATTGTTTGCACTGGAATATCGCCATTGCCGAATGCCAACGTATCGCGACATGGGGCGTTATGTGCATTTGGTTGCTCGGAGGTTGGATTAGCAGGAATAGAAGCAAGTGGATTTAAGGAAGAATAGTACGCAGTGCCTACTGCGGCAGTCCTCTTGTGTATTCAGTTTCAGAGTGCAATTCCATTTATCAGTGTTTGAAATTAAATCTGGCAACCAAGCTTTCAAAGCGTTGTAAGTCGTTATTATTCTGCTGTTTCCCATAGTGCAATTTAATAAATAGCTGGGTAATCAGGTCAATGCTTGCTGCTTGTTCCGGTAATGACTTTTTGGCTCTTTTAGAAAAGTCTTTAGCACCCTCGCCTGGCCTTTTTATCAGGCCTTTCACTACTAGCTTTTTACAAAAACGCTGGTAGGCCAGGACTGCTGGATCTGTGGGTTGTCCTGGATTTCGTAACAACACCCAGCTAAGTACGGCTGTTATTAAGCCGATGATGCCCGCCATCCAGTAAATCATGGTTTTTAGATCGCTAATCCCAAGTGACGATAAAAACTTACTTTGATTTTTGTTGTCGTAATTGATGACCCAGCGTTGCCACTGATAATCGACATTGCCCCAAAGTTGCCGGGCGTTTTTAAGCCAGTCAACCGCCGCCGACGCCGAGTTAGGCGTAAAGCTGATAATGCCGTTGGCGACTTGTTGATCGATATTGATGTTCTGCTCAATTCTCTCCGGGGCGATCGCGGCGGTGGGGTCGATTCTTACCCAGCCGCGATTTTCCAGCCAGACTTCAGCCCAGGCGTGCGCATAGGCTTGTTTTATGTCTAAAAAATTGCCGACCTGATTGAGTTCGCCGCCCTGATAGCCGGTGACTATGCGCGCGGGGATATGGGCAACGCGCATTAAATAGACGAAAGCGGTTGCGTAATGCTCGCAAAAGCCCCGGTGGGATTCAAAAAGAAACTGTTCGATGGGGTTCTCTTGCATTAACGGCGGGGTCAGGGTGTAGTAAAAATCTTCAGTTTTGAAATGGTTTAACAGCTGGCTAATGAATTTGTCCGGCGGGCTATCAAAGCCATGTAAGCGTTGAACCAGTTGGGTAACGTTGGCGGAAGCCGGGCCTGGCAATTGCGTGGCTTCTTGGTATTCATCTTTGGTGATGGTGCCGGTGTTGTAGGTCGGATATGAGGTGATGCGGTATTCCGTGCGCTTATCCGGGTTGGCAGATGTCACTAGCTGATAATGGCTGTTGCGGCGCAGCGGAGAGCTAACATCGGCGGGTAAAGCCAGTGCAAATACCCAGTTTTTATCCTGGGGTTCCATCAATAAAATGTATTGGTAAGGGTTGCCGGTGAGTTTAGGCTGGTCTATTGGTTGGCTCAGATCTATGCGATTTTGCGTCCAGCGCTTGCCGTCGGTTTGAGTTAATACCGGGCCGCGCCAATAGCGTTGCGCGGGTGGCGGTATGGTGCCGGTAAATTGTACCCGGAACACCAATTCATCAGACATGGCCAAATCGCTGATTGTGCCGGGTTCCATATTGTCGCCAAGCCCGGTTTTGGCTTGGTGCTTGTCATTAAAATACATCCATTTCGGGGCTTCAACCCGCGGGAACAATATGAAGATCACAATGGTCATTGGGAGCGCCTGCGCGATTATAACGCCCGCAGTTTTTAAAGAGTGCCAAGTTTTTGAGTGGCTGCTGTTAATGCAAACCAATGTCCCTAAAAGAACGCAGCAGACCACCAAGATGTAAGCAGCCATGAATATGCTTTGTTGGTATAAAAACAGTGAAGTGGCAACGATAAACGCCAAAAAGATAATCAGGTAAAGGTCGCGCTCTGATTTGATTTCCAGTAGTTTTAATCCCAATGCCGTTACAAATAGTCGCGTGCCGGCATCTCGGCCGAATATGCCTTCATGTAGACTATACAAAATGGCGATACCGATGACGGTAAGTAATAGCAGCATCAGTTTTGTTGGCAGCCACTGCGGTTTCCAAACGCCTACCAGGCGCCAACTCAATAGCAAGTAAAAATAGCCGGTGACCGAGGACGGAAGATTTTCAATATGCGGAAGAGCTATCAGTCCGATGGCTGCCAGTAAGAAAAGTAAAATATTTTTATTAATGCTCATGATGTTTCAAATAGCGCCAATGCTTCCAAGCATTTTTGATAATGATGCTGGCCATTTGCGGGCTCTAGCTTTAGTCCAGGTATAGAAAAACCATAACTGATTCCGGCTTGTTCTGCATCTATTAGCCAACGACACAATTGGCTTAGGCGTTCTTCAATGCCGTGTCCAGGTGTCTGGATGTAATTAAGCCAGATTTGGTCGGAACTTTCGCCATCGTATTGCTTACTGAATACACCCAGACCTTTGGCATAGGACTTCCAGTGTATGTGTTTAATTGCATCGCCGGGTTGATAGCTTTGCAAACCAAAAAAATCGTCGTTGCCTTTATGAGCAGGGGCTGTGCCTTGTTCGGATTGGGAAGCGGGTGTTTCTGGAAAAGGAAGTTCCGTGTTAGCGGGTTTGGGATAAACCAATACATTAAGATTAAAGCGTAGCGGCGACCAGGCACGGAATAAGCCTAACGGATAAGTGCTGGAGATAGTGAGAGTGCCTGCTTTTTGCCAGCCGCGATTATCAGTAGCGGAGTGGAGTACGACTTGTGCTTGGTTATGTGCTGACAGGCTGATTGTTTCCGTTGTTTGTAGGAGGCTAATTTTTAATTGCAGCCGTTCTTTGTTGGTTGAATTGTCGATATGAATGTTAAAACCGGCGGCTTGTCCTGAAAATACTGGCTTGCTTTGCCCTGATCGTAAAACTAGGCCAGACAGAGATCGATAGCTGTGCAGGATGGTGATGAAGAAAATGCTGGCTAATAAAAAAGCCAGGAGATAGGCAAGGTTGTTGTTGTAAACAAAGGCGATCAACAACAGCAGAGCAATCAGGATCGCAAATCCCAAGCCACGATCAGTGGGCAAAATAAAAATACGCCGCTGATTTAATGTCACCGGTTTATCGGTGGCTTTCTCGCCGATTGAAAAGCGGCTGAGACTAAAGCGTTCTTTTAAAGTAAGCGTGCTCAAAGGACGGCAACGTTAGTTAAAATAGGTTGGACGATGGCTTCTGAATTAGTGTTTCCGGAGCGTAATCGGTGTCCTGCCACGGCCGCCAGTACGGCTTGTATATCTTCAGGAATAACCGCATCACGCTGATTCATGAAAGCCCAGGCTTTGGCAGCGGTCAGCAGCGCCAGTCCTGCTCTTGGTGACAGGCCGCAGTGATAATCGGGAGAGCTGCGGGTGTAATTGATAATGGCTAGGCAATAGTCCAGTAAGGCATCTGAGGCATGCACCCGAGTAACGGCTTTTTGTAGCTGATGTAATCGTTCAGGTGCAAGTTTTACCGGTAGTGAGTCGATCAAATCATGCCGACGTTGCCCGCTTAACAAGGCTTTTTCCGCGCGCAGGTCAGGGTAGCCCAGTTCAATGCGCATTAAAAATCTGTCCAATTGCGATTCGGGCAGCGGAAAAGTACCAATTTGGTGGGTGGGGTTTTGCGTGGCGATGACAAAAAATGGTGCAGGTAGAGGGTACGTTTTGCCTTCAACGGTGACTTGGTGTTCTTCCATGGCTTCTAGCAACGCACTTTGCGCTTTCGGTGTCGCACGATTGATTTCATCGGCCAACACCATTTGATTAAAGATTGCTCCGGGATGAAAACTAAAGCTATGAGTTTGTGCATTAAAAACCGATGCGCCGATAATATCAGCGGGTAAAATATCACTGGTAAATTGAATGCGCTGGTAATTTAATCCCAGTAGTTTTGCCAGCGTATGCGACAATGTGGTTTTGCCGACGCCGGGAATATCTTCAATCAGAAGGTGGCCTCGGGCCAGTAAGCAGCATACTGCCAGACGTATTTGACGGGGTTTGCCAAGGATGATCTGATTAGCGGTTTGTAAGAGTTGTTCCAAGTCGTTGTGCATGAAATTTGAATTTGGTCGGCAAGTTGGTAGGAATGGAAGGAGTATAGAAGAAGCCACTAAATTGGATAGGTTAGCTAACAACAAACATGAGTATTATTGATATGAATGAATATAAGCAGGTGCGTGGTCAGCTAATTGAGATGCTTGAGGAGCTTGGTGATCGTCTGGTAAAAATTACCGATGAGGTTAAACATCCTGATGAGCCGGTAGCAAAAGATTTTGAAGAGCAGGCATCGCAAGTTGAAAATGACGAAGTTCTGGATTACTTGGGTAATGCAGCCAGAGTTGAAATCGAACAAATCCAGCAAGCCATAGTTCGTATAGATAAAGGCGAATATGGTTTTTGCGAGACATGTGGCGAGACAATTAATCCTGAACGTCTTAAAGCAGTGCCTTTTACCAAGTTATGTATGAAATGTGCCAGTCAGGCAGGTAACTGAAAATTTATTTAACGAGAGACAACGTAATGTTAGAAATCACAGTAATTATTATTCTTTTAATTGCCACAGCGGTTTTTTTAAAGACGCAAAAAAAAGCTGCAGAAGAAGCTGCTAAGCAAATACCGAAAGTTGTAGAAACCCCGGCGCAACAGCAAGAACCAGAGGTGGCGGTTGAGCCCAAAGTTGAGGCTGTTCAACCCGTTGTTGCGCCGCAAAACGAAGCGCCAGCAGTAGTAATCGCCCCCGCCAAGCCAGTTGAGACAGAGCGGCAGGTAAGCCAGATAACGCCAAATTATTCACTACTGCCTGAAGATTCAGTATTAAGAAGACATTATTTTTCTCAGGTCCAAGCCTTGATTGAGGAATCATTGCCAACTAAGCCTTCTGATGCAACGTTAAAAAGACATTACGAGGCAATATTGGCTGAGAAGCTTGAACAGGTACTAAACAACAAGCATTTGTTAGGCCTGCTACTTGAAGGTCAACGTCGTAAAGA
Source organism: Methylobacter sp. (assembly GCA_028712225.1). Classification (GTDB taxonomy): domain Bacteria; phylum Pseudomonadota; class Gammaproteobacteria; order Methylococcales; family Methylomonadaceae; genus JABFRC01. Next base: position 735 of record JAQTQN010000134.1, on the reverse strand, counting down.
AGAAGTTGCGCAGCCAGCGCAAGAAGTAAAACAGCCTGAGCTTTCTATTGAGACGCCAGTAGTTGCAGAGCCGTCAATTTCTCAAACAGTTGCAAAAATACCCGAAGATTCAGTTTTAAAACGCCATTATTTTGCGCAACTTAGAGCGGTGGCTGAGGCGAGTTTACCATCAAGGCCGTCTGATTCAGTGTTGCGTCGTCATTGGCAAGCGCTGAGCGATGAGGCTCTGAAAAAGCTTTTGTAATAAAGGGAAGCGAGTTTAAAGCAGGAGGTTTTTTCAGTAATTTTTGTTAAAACCACTGAAGAAGCCTCCTGCTTCCTATGTTTTACATTGCGAAAATATTTGCTTTTGTCACGAAAACTAAGCGATTTGTTAAAGGTATGAGCAAATTTAGCAACCGGATTTTGAAGTGGAATGGCTGTTGATTTAGCCAATGTTTTACGTTTTTTCATGTTTTACCTCTTATATTAAAGAATTAAAGTTCGTGTTTAATCACTTGCTAATATAGCACTTCAGAGATAAGTAACGCTTGTGAAATTTAAGAAAAATTTTGATGTGATTGTAGTGGGGGGCGGTCATGCCGGCACAGAAGCCGCGCTGGCCTCTGCGCGTTTAGGCGCGAGAACGCTGTTGTTGACGCAGAATATCGACACGCTTGGGCAGATGAGTTGTAATCCTGCGATAGGCGGTATTGGCAAAGGCCATTTGGTTAAAGAGATCGATGCGTTAGGTGG
>JAQTQN010000133.1 GCA_028712225.1 Methylobacter sp. | reverse complement strand
GCTGACCGGGTGTATTAGATTGTTGCGGCGATTTTATCACAATCAAAACTGCTAGCTTATCAAGCCATTACAGACGTCTAGGCTAACTCGACTAATCAATAGATTTAAGGCGTAATATAGCGACGCCGAATCTGTAGACCAAAGGAAACATTATGAAAATTAAGATTGCTAACAACCCAGCCTGGCTGCTGGTTGCCTTGAGTGGAATGCTAATGAACTCAGCCGCCGAAGCGGTCGATCATAAAAGCTTTGCGGGTATCACCTTTGTCAAAATTGAACCCGGCTGTTTTGACATGGGCCGTGACAAAGACCTTAAAGAAAGTAGCGAATCGGAATTGCCTAAACATAAAGTTTGCATCAAAAAGCCCTACTATTTAGGCGAAACAGAAGTGACGCAAAAGCAATGGGAAAGCGTGATGGATAATAATCCCAGCAAATCCAAAGGCCTCTCCAAACCGGTGGAAAAAGTTAATTGGAACGATGTTCAGGAATTTATTAAACGCTTAAACGCCAAAGAAGGCGGCAACCATTTTCGCCTACCGACAGAGGCAGAATGGGAATATGCCGCCAGAGCCGGCAGCTCGACGCTTTACTTCTTTGGTGACGACCCCAAAGAATTAGCCAAATATGCTTGGTTTGGCAACGAAGGCTACGGCGGCACCTCGCATGAAGTTGCGCAAAAACCAGCCAACGCCTGGGGACTGTATGACATGCACGGCAATGTCTGGGAATGGGTGCAAGATTGGTACGGCCCGACTTATTACAGCGCCAGCCCTGGTGAAGACCCGATCGGTCCTGAATCAGGCCAATATCGTGTTTATCGTGGCGGCAGCTGGGTATCCAAAGCGGTTACCAGCCGTTCGGCGGCGCGTTACAGCGGCTTGCCCAGCAGCCGCACCAATGATTTGGGCTTTCGTTTAGCCAGAGATTATCAGTAGCATTTCACATCGACTGCGCACAACCGGAAGATTATAAAAAGCCGATTTTAGCGCCTGCTCTATTTGCACTTACGATCAGCCTAAAGTTAAGTGACTGAAATTGCGGCAATAAAAAGGGCAAGGAGAAACCAGCCTCCTTGCCCTTTGTTTTTATTAAACCGCTAAAACTCGTATTTGAATCCTGCCTGTACCAGCCTGGGCGAACCCGGCAATATGCCGCGCACACGATCAACGATATAGCGGTCATCAAAGATATTTTTTACCGATACATAAAGATCCAAGCCTTTATAAACTTTGTAAGTGCTGGCGAAGTTGATGATTGTATAGCTGTTGATCATGCCGAATTGACCAGAGCGTGCCTCATTGCTGGTGGGTGCATAAAAATCAGTAGCTGATTCCAAATTCCTGAAGTCGCCATATTGTTCAGCAACAAACACAGTTTCCAAATGCGCATCAAAGCCGCTAGGGTGGGAATACCCAACTGTCGCAGTAACCAAATGTTCAGGGGCATAAGGCGAACGATTGCCCGCTTTTGAGCCCAACACATTTCCACCCGGGCAGCTTGCAGGAAAGCTACCATTGGAAAGCGGCAAACAATGAAATGGCGAAGTTGTTTCTGCGGTAGGGACCCAGGTGTAAGCAATCTGCAGATAAGGATTATGCGTCCAGTTGAACAAGTCGGCAGTATCAATGCGGTTCAAGAACTCAATGCCCTGAAATAAAGCCTGACCTTGAGCAACCCCAGTATCGTTACCTCCCACAGTGCCTACCGCAGTCAGGCTATCGAAATCATTATGAAATAGCGTGAGATCGGTTTTTACGCCTTTTACCGGCTGGCTACGAACACCGGCTTCGTAATTCCAGCTTTTTTCAGCGGCGATTTCGACACTGCTACCATCGGCATAAACACTGTCCTCGACACGCGGAGGAGCAAAGCCGCGATGCATATTAAAAAACAAAGTGGCTTGTTTAATGGGTTGGTAAGTCATCGCAAAAGACGGCAAAGCTTCGATTAAATCACTTTCACCTACCGAACTTTTGGTATTTCCGGCTACGCCCAAGGCCGGGTTGCCTTGGTAGGGGTTATTTTTGCGTTGATAGCTGATCGACTCGACACGTATTCCGGGAGTCACTGTCCAATCTCCCAGGATAAAACGATTTTGCATAAAGCCGGAATAGGCATCGGCAAAGCGGTCATTATTTTCAATCGTCACACCGTCACGCGCCGTCGAAGTATTGCCATCGACGGTAGTCCTGGCTGAATTTTCGTAGTGCATCCGCACACCGGCATCCAATTCACTGGCTACGCCAAACCAGCTATGGTTAGCATGTAAGCGAGGTTCTACACCCCAGGCATTGTAATGACGCAAACGTCCGCGGGTAAAATTACAGCTGTCTACATCAACCGCCTGACCCGCTAGGCGAGCCTCGCGAAATGCATTTCCACACTGATTATCGGTAGGTTGCTGGTTTTCTTGCCGCCAAAAATCTCTATCGAATTTCGACCAATAAAAATTGGCAGACAATTTCACATCATCATTAAAACGGAATTCATGCGTGGCGGAAGTACTAAAGCGCTCGGTATAAAATTCATCATTTTTAAACGGATTGTAGCGATAGCCGAAGTTGCGTAATTCCGCTTCAGTAATACCAAACGTTGATTGGGAGTTTTCCTGGTAGTAATCACCGCGCAAGGTTAAGGAGTTTCTCGCATTTATATCGATCACGGTTTTCAGGTTAACGTCATCAAGCTTTACAAAAGTGTTATCTCGAGAACCTTCACCTTCTTTATGGACATAATCCATTACGCCGCCGACACGATCGACCGTACCGGTAGTGTCTTCCACCGTGCCGCCGTAACGGACATGACCACTTAGGTAATCCCTATTTCCACCGGTAAAGCTGATAGAACCGCCGGGTTTTTTCGGGGGGGTAGGTGTAAGGTAATTGACTGCACCGCTGATAGTTTGGGGGCCGTACATGTTTAATTCGGCCCCTTTCATTACCTCAATACCTTCGTAACGTTCTACCGGCGGGTGGTAATAAATGTCATTATCGCCATACGGCGCATAATTGAGCAGTAAGCCATCTTCCAAAAATAACACTTTAGTGGATCTAAACGGATTCATACCGCGAAAGCCGATGTTGGGCCGTATGCCAAAGCCGTCTTCATCACGTACATACACGCCAGGCACTTTCCGTAGCGCTTCATTTACATTAAATACGTGGCTTTGAAACAATTCCTTTTCATCAAGAATTGTGCTGGAACTGGACATGTTCAGTATATTGTTTTCGCTGCTGCTGGTTACTTCCATGGGCGGCAACTCAATAGCTGAATTTTCTTGAGCTGCTGATGCGGTCATAGGCAACACAATCAAGCTGAATAGCGCAGTCTTTTTATATCTCATAGTGGGTACCGTTTATTATTATATGGAGCCAGCCATTTACTAACTCTCTTTATTTTCTTTATATATCAATTAGTTGCCTGGTATTTTCCGGGCATTGTCGATATGCAAAATGAGTATACGGTGCGCACATAAATTTAAGCTTAAAACCGATTAAGCTAAGCGGTAGGAGCGACGCCCACGTCGCGATTTGTAGCCTTCGGCGCGACGTAGGCGTCACTCCCACATTTCTCAAATCAAGCTGAACAGTCTTAATTTAACGGCAAGCGTATCGTGGCAAGAAAGCCGCCTAACGTTGGGCTGCGACTAATCTGCAACTCGCCTTCGTAAAACTCTGCGATGTCTTGCACAATGGCCAAGCCAAGACCGTGACCCGGAATAGATTCATCCAAGCGCAAGCCGCGTTGGGTAACGAGTTGTGCATCCAGCCCGTCGCAGCCGGGGCCATCATCTGCGACCGCAATGGTCAGTGTTTGTGCGAAGGTTATGTCAACGTTGATTGTATGCGTTGCCCATTTGCAGGCGTTATCGAGCAGATTGCCGATCATGCCCAGCATGTCTTCCCGGTCAAAATACACCAACACATCAGGTGCGCTAACGTTAATTTCCAGCTGTTTGTCAGCGTAAATAGTCTGGAGCAATTGTGCCAAAGCCGTTAATTCTGCATGAGGATTAAAAGCCATGCTGGCTTGCTGATTGCCGGCAATCCGGGCACGTTTGAGTTCGCGTTCAATAGCGCGATGTATCGAGTCGGTCTGGGTTTGCAGCTGTTGCCGCAATTCAGGATAGTCATTAAACGCCGGATGTTCCGCCACTCTGAATAACAGGGCCAGCGACGGTTTTAAGGCATGCGCCAGATTACCGATCGCAGTGCGCGACTGCTGTAGACGTCGTACCACCAGCGTTAATAGGCGGTTAACTTCTTTAACTAACAGTTTAATTTCGGCAGGCACATCGACCGTAATCTGCTGTTGCTTGCCGGTGGTGATGTTGTCAAGCTCGCGACCGACATTGGCTAGCGGCTGCAAAGAGCGCTTAATATCGTTGCTTTGTAAGGCAATCGCACAACACAACAACAGCAGTGTCAGAGCAAAATAGGCCAAGCGAATGGAAGTAATATCATGATCAACAGAAGACAAATCCTCCGATACGCTCATGCCGATTCTATGGCCAAATTTTTCCAAGCCCTGGGCAAGTGTCAGCAGTGGTTGCTGTTGGGGCCCGTTTTCAAGATGATAGATTTTGGTCTGGCCGGGCAGCAACGGCGGCAGCGCCAAGATTTGATTTTGTAAAGAGGGCGAAAGGTATACCTGATCGTCGACCTGCACGACATAATAGTGTCCGGAAAAGGCCAGCTTATACTCAGAGCCCATGTGAATGCTCTCCGGAGACAACTGGCCATTCGCATTCAGAGCAATCGTATCCATTAACGTCGTCACATCTTCCATTAAGCGTGTCGTCATTTGCTTTTCGGCAACGGCGCGAATCACCCAATCCGCCGCCAGCCATTGCGTCACAAAAATCAGGCACAGGATAACAGCCAATCCGCGGTTTAAACGTTGCCGCAAAGAGATCATGATTGCGGCCCAAACACGTAGCCTTGACCGCGGCGGGTTTGAATTAACTCGTTACCGACGATCCGCCGTAAGCGATTGATATAGACCTCAATCACATTACTATCCGGGTCGCTGTCGCATTCGTAAACGTGCTCGCCTAAATGTGCTTTGCTGAGGATTTTTCCGGGCTGCAGCATGAAACAACGCAGCAATTTGAACTCGATAGCCGTTAGATTTGTGGCCTGACCGCCGTTAATAGTAACGGTTTGCAACTCTTCATTAAGCTCCACACCGGCCACAGTTAATGCGCCTTGGTTTTGTCGATAACTGCGTTTTAACAAAGCCTGAATCCGTGCCAACAACTCCTGGGTATGAAACGGCTTACCCAAATAGTCATCGGCACCGGCTTTAAAACCATCGACTTTTTCATGCCAGGCATCGCGAGACGTCAGAATGATCACAGGCATATGATTGTCAGCGTCACGCCAACGTTTTAAGACTTCCAGACCGGGCATTTTCGGCAAGCCTAAATCGAGGATGACCAAATCATAATTTTCGGTCGACCCTAAAAACTCACCTTGTTCGCCGTCTAATGCCGTATCCACAGCAAATCCAGCTGCCCCTAAATCAACTTTCAAGGAATTTGATAGCTCGAGATCGTCTTCAACGATTAACAGTCGCATGTGTCTTTGTTACCGGAATTGTTTGTTTCTAATGTTTTGAAGTTGCATGAATCGTGTCATGAAAGCCGCTTAACTGCTAGCGCTTAGATGCAAACAGTTGCATCTCTGGCAGGGTTTTGTAACATTGTCGGGATTCATTGCTAACAACTCGGAGATTCACCATGCAAACATCGCTAAGCAAATACCTGCTACCTGCAACACTGACTTTACTGTTAACCGCTTGCGCGTCAGATCAACCCGCGCCGCCAGAGCCTGAACCCATTATCTCCGGTGAGCTAATGCTACGCGAAAGCCAAGGCATTGCCAGCTTAGGCGATAACTGGAAAAAGGGTAAACAATTGACCGACCGCGGCAATGTCTTGGTTCGCGAAGGCCAAGCCAAAATCACTGAGGGTAATCGCCTGATTGAAGAAGGCAACAGAATCATGCGTGAAAGCGAAGAAACTTATAAAGGCATCAAAAAGTAGTCGAGCCAAGTTTTGGGGAAGCGCTGATTAAATCCTTCGACAAACTCCACACCTAGGCTGGTCTAAGGACTGGTGAACGGTAACCTATTGATTTCGTTCGTGGTCGGCCTGCCCCGCTGTATCGGGCATGCAGGAGGTAATGCAACGCAGGAGCAGTTACCGAGAGCTTGTCGAACGCTCTCCTGAGCGAAGTCGAAGGGCATGAGCGAAATCAATACGTTCAACGCTTTCCTAAGAGTTCGCGTCAATCTTGTCTTTTTTACATCTACGCTTACTTCGGGCAAGGCCATTCTTTCATGAGTGCGGCTTTAACAAGTGACTCGGCACTTGAACTCCATAATTCCGGATGCTCATTTAGGTATTTAGACACCACATTTGCAGCTTGATCTGAAGTGATATTTTGCGGGCAAAATAAACCCGACCCAATAGTTGCGTCAACAACACCCATCACGTAATAAACATAAGCCCCAGCATCATAGAGCTCCGCATTGTCTATATCACCGCTTTTATAAGCGGTTGACTTGTCGTGAAGCTTCTCGCCATTTATAAAAGCATTGAAACCGGCGTTAGCTGAGATTGGCATCAGCATTGTAGCGATTAGGATTAACTTTAACGCTTTCATTTTTACACTCCATGGATTTTTTGTTACGTAAGAACAGGGTATATCTATATAGCTGGATTACACCTGCAACTGAATAATGACAGGATTCGGCCCAGACTGTGTCAAAACGTAAAACCACCAATACTGCTGGAGATAATAATTTAAATATCACTGCATGGCAGTCAGGTCTACGCCTACCCACTAGACGGCCAAATAAACTACTGTAAAAGGCAGTTTTGGGGCAATAGCTAGTTCGCCACGCCCGAGTCAGGTGTAATTGCATCGGGACTGATAGTGATTTTTATCAACCTGACAATATTGTCGAAGAAATCAGTGCTGTTCACCAAGCTTATCGTCATCAAAACTTAATCATTCTGTCACTCGTTGGTCATCAATTCGACACAAAGCTGACACGTTGATTGTTTAGGGTATCCACATCTTTTTTAAGCTGCGTGGAACCTTATGAAAACACTACATACATCATCCCACACCAAATCGACTAAACGGCTGGATTGCTTTATAGCTAAGTCAGATGAGCTGATTAAAGAGGCGCAAGCATTGCGTTATCGGGTTTTCGCTAAAGAAATGGGCGCTAAACTCAAGTCCGAAGCTGAAGGCTTGGATTACGACGAAGTCGATGCTTATTGCGATCATTTAGTGGTTTACGATAATTTCAATGAAAAAGTCGTCGGCTATTCGCGTTTACTTAACCAACATCAAGCGGAACGCTTGGGACATTTTTATTCGCAAAGTGAATTCAATTTGGATCAGGTGTTGGCGTTGCCCGGCCGCTTTCTGGAAATAGGCAGAACTTGTGTAGACCCTGATTATCGCGGCAGCGTGGTGTTGACTACCTTGTGGTCAGCGCTGGTTGAATATGCACTGGCAGGCAAGTTTAACTACCTGCTCGGCTGTGCCAGTATTACGCCCGGCCCCAGCGGTTTTGCTGTGGATGCGGTGTATCGAAATATCGACAGCAAAAATATCGCGCCAGCTTCTTTACAAGTGTCTCCTGCTATCCCTGTGCCAAGCCATTTAAGATGCCAGCGCGATGAGTCGGGCATTCCGCCGTTGTTGAAAGCATATTTTCGCTTTGGCGCGATGGTGTGCGGTGAACCCTGCTGGGATGAAGACTTTAACTGCATCGATTTATTCGTGCTGTTGCCGCTAGATCAATTGCAAGAACGCTACAGTAAACATTACATGAGAGGCCATAAGACAACGAATGAAAGCACAACTGCGCTTGCTGTTTAGATTGGG
>JAQTQN010000132.1:5505-7935 GCA_028712225.1 Methylobacter sp. | reverse complement strand
TTGTCAGTCGACGGTCAACCGCTGGCGCTATCGGCTAGAGAATATGGCGTATTGGAAATTCTGTTGTTGCAGGCCGGTAAAGTGGTCAGTAAAGATCGCATCGCCCAGCGCTTAGCGGCGGATGACAATGCACTTACCGATAATGCGGTAGAAATCTATATCCATCGGCTTCGTAAACGACTGGAGCCTTACGGTGTATTGATTCGCACCGTGCGAGGACTGGGCTATTTATTGGAGGCGACTGCCGATGCCTAAACTTAAGCCGCGCAGCCTTAAAAGCGTCATCTTGTTACGTTTGGCGATACCGCTGATTATGTTTATGACCGTGGAAACGGTGCTGTCATATTTCGTTACTTTGCATTATGTAGACAATGCTTATGACCGCTGGCTGCTTGATTCCGCCAGATCTTTAACCCAAGAAATCAAGCTGCAAGCGGGCAGTGTGGTGGTGGATTTACCGCCTGAAGCGCTGGAAATATTCAAATGGGATGAGTCTGATAAAACGTATTTCAAAATCATCTCCGCACAACAAGGCGTAATAGCGGGTGACAAGTTTGTCCCCGAACCGTTTGCGCCCGAGACCGATTGGTCCAAGCCGGTGTTTTTTGACGAAATGATGTATGGCGAACCGGTTAGAGTGGTGTCGATGCTGTTGCCTCCGGAATCTGGTGCCGAACAAGTCTTTGTACATGTTGCCGAAACGGTGAATAAACGCCGCGCAATGATGATCGACATTTTATTGGCTGATTTGGTGCCGCAATTGTTATTGGTGTTAGTTGTTGGCTTATTTTTGTTGCGCGGCATAAAGCGCGGTTTGCAACCCTTACAACTGGTAGCTAACGAAATTGCCCAGCGTAGCCCACGCGACTTGCGGCCGATACCGGAACGACACGTCTATCAAGAAGTACAAGTCCTGACCAATACCATCAACGAATTACTGCAGCGCTTGGCCTATGGCATTGCCAGTCAACAACGCTTTATCGCCAACGCCGCCCATCAATTACGTACACCCTTGGCGGGCCTTAAGCTGCAAGCCGCACGGGCATTGCGCGAGCAAAATGTCGAAGCCATGCAGCCGGCATTAGTGCAGATTCAAAACAGCGCTGATCGTATGGCGCACCTGACTTCGCAGCTATTGGTTTTAGCCCGCTCCGAACCCATCGAAGGCGATTACGAATTAGTGCCGGTCGATTTAGTTGAGCTGGCCCGCAGCACCTGCATGGAGTTTGTGCCAAAAGCCTTGCAACGGACTATTGAGCTTGGATTTGAAAGTGATGAGCCGGAGCTGATCATCAAAGGCGATGCTATTTTACTGAGAGAATTGCTGGCTAATCTACTGGACAATGCCATTACTTACGGCAATAAACACGGCAATATTCTGGTCAAGTTGGAACGCAATCCCACCGTTTGCTTAATCGTAGAAGATGATGGTCCGGGCATTCCCGAATCTGAACGCCAACGCATATTTGAGCGCTTTTATCGCATCCCCGGCACGGCGGGAGTCGGTTGCGGTTTGGGATTGGCGATTGTTAAAGAAATCGCCGATCTGCACAAAGCGCGCTTACAGCTCAGACCTTTTAATGAACAGGCAGGTACGCGAATTGAACTGAAGTTTGATTAGTTTTGGGGCTGGATTTTTGTAGGAGCGGGCTGTGCCCGCGATTTAAAGGCTTTTGATCGCGGGCACAGCCCGCTCCTACCTCAGCGAATAATTGGCTTGCTCAGCAAATTAACCCGCACCTCCATACTATTCAAAACGCAGCCTACGCCAAACTGGTGAAATATCGATACATCAGCGGCGTCGCGGCCAAAGGCAACAATCACTCTGCCACCGCGAGGCCCGCTTTGGGTGGGATCAAACGTATACCAGCGTCCGCCGATATAAGCTTCAAACCAAGCATGTAAGTCCATCGGTTCCAGCTGATACAAATACCCCACCACCAGCCGCGCCGGAATGCTGATGCTTCGGCATAAGGTAATAGCCAGTTGCGCCAAGTCTCTGCAGACACCAAAGCCGCGGTTATTTATATCAATGGCTGAGAGCGGGGAATCGCTGGAACCGGGAATGTAATTAATGTTGCGTTGAACCCAGTCATTAATTTGGCTGACTTGATCGTAACCGGGCAGGGCGTCTGTAACGATCTCGCGCGCTAAATCGCCAAATCGATCCGATTCACAATAACGGCTGGGTAACAGATAAGGCAAAATCTGGTTCGGCAAGTTCTGGATTTCCACAAAATTAGCGCCCGGCGCAGTATCAATATTGTCAGCGGTGATGACCTCAAACACAGTATGAACAATAAATTCGCCCGGAGGAGCCACCAGACGCTGACAGAAGTTGCCGTAACTGTCTTTGTTTTCAGTGATTGGTACGCCGGGTTCAACGATATAGCCGGCTTTGGTAATGCGTTGCTGAGCGCCGCTTAATGG
>JAQTQN010000132.1:0-5405 GCA_028712225.1 Methylobacter sp. | reverse complement strand
AATGAACCATGCGAACGGTCGGTATCAAAACCAATAAAAGGGATTTTATTGCCAATCATGTACTGAGCCAGCACCCTCGCCACCACAGATTTGCCTACACCGCCTTTTTCTCCGCCGATAAGATGAATCGTACTCATTGTTGCTCCTTGATTTGATGTGGGTAATGTATTTGCTTTAGAGTAAAGCAATAAGTGAACCACTTTTACGTTTTAAGAATTGCAATAGTTGAATGTGTGGTGCAGACGGACGGTGCGTGTGCTTAACAGGTGTTTATTTCAAATTGATCAACACCGCTGTGGGTGTTTTTGGTGCATAAAAATGGTTTTCTGTTTCAAATTGGTGCGAGTTATTGCAATTCATCTCGCCAGGTTAACTATTTAATGAGCATAATGGTTGGCTCAACAATTGCTGGGTTATTTTGGATTTAGCCTGATTTGTATAGAAGCAAGGCTAAGAATTTACGCATAAACGTCGCCTTAATTGACTATGAAACCAACTCAGAACGACCCATTAGAGGTCTATTTTCAGCAAGTGCAGGACATTATTTTGAGCCGGCAGCATTGGGTGACCGGCTTATTACCGGCCAGCACCGCCGTTACTGTTCACGGTAATTATACCGATGCCTGGGTTAGAGATAATGTCTACAGTATTCTTTCTGCGTGGGGGCTGGCGCTGGCTTACAGGCGGACTGATGATAATAGCGACCGTGCTTATCTTCTTGAGCAAAGCGTCGTTAAACTCATGCGTGGATTGTTGACCGCAATGATGCGCCAGGCCGCAAAGGTCGAAAAATTCAAGCAATCGCAAAATCCATTGGATGCCTTACATGCTAAATACGACACCAAAACCGGCGCGGTGGTGGTGGGTGATGATGAGTGGGGACATTTGCAACTGGATGCGACGTCATTGTTTTTATTGATGCTCGCACAAATGACAGCGTCCGGATTGCGCATTGTTTTTACCATCGATGAAGTCAATTTCGTGCAAAACCTGGTGCATTACGTCAGTCGTACTTACCGGACGCCCGACTATGGCATTTGGGAACGTGGACATAAAACCAATCACGGCATTGCTGAGTTAAACGCCAGTTCCATCGGCATGGCAAAGGCCGCGCTGGAAGCGTTGTCCGGATTTAATTTATTCGGCAAAGAGGGCGGACAAGCCTCAGTGGTGCATGTGATCAGTGACGACATTGCCCGCACGCGCATTACGCTGGAATCGCTGTTGCCCAGAGAATCGATTTCTAAGGAGGCCGATGCAGCTGTATTGAGTATTACCGGATTTCCCGCCTTTGCGGTTGATAATCAAGCTATTCGAGTGAAAACAGAAACCATTATTTGCGAAAAACTGGCAGGCCGCTATGGCTGCAAACGCTTTTTGCTGGATGGACATCAAACCGCCATAGAAGACAGTCATCGTCTGCATTATGACCCGCATGAACTCAAACAATTCATGGATATTGAATGCGAATGGCCGTTGTTTTTTACCTATTTACTGCTGAATAGCTTATTTACCGGTGATCACGCCGCCGCCAAGAACTATCGCGCAAAACTGGAAAGCTTACTCGTTGAACATAATGGTCAACAGTTATTACCTGAGTTGTATGTTGTTCCTATCGATTTAATTGCTGCGGAAAAAGCCAATCCGCACAGCCAGCAACGAGTGCCGAATGAAAACATCCCGCTGGTCTGGGCTCAAAGCCTATTTATACTCGGTAGTTTGATTCAAGACGGCTTGCTGGAAATTGACGATATTGATCCGCTAGGTCGATACAAAGTTGTAAAGCAAACTCAAAATTGCCAATTGCAAATTCAGTTGCTGGCTCAGGACGAAACGGTACAAAACAGCTTGATGGCTTATGGAATTCATACGCAGACATTGGCTGAACTGTCCCCCATTCAGATCAGGGAAGCGAATGAATTAGCCGAGGCTTATACCCATGTCGGTAGAAATGACCTGATCGGTTTAACGGGGCGGCCAATGCGACAATTGCGAACGCTGGCAACATCCAAGATGTACGTGCTGGCCGGTGAGCGGCTGTTGTTTTTACCGCAATGTTTGAATCAAAAAGGCTTTTATCTGGCGATGGATAACCGGCTGCTGATTCAGCGTCTTCGCCTGGAATTAGCCTATGTCTATAAACACTGGGATAGAACAGGCCATCCGATGGTGGTGATGACTATCAGGCATAACATGCTGGGTAGTCAAAATCGTGAAATTCTTATTGAGTTTATTAAAGAGCTGCAACAAGGATCAACGCAAGGCGTGCCCTTACAGCTTGGTACCTTGCTGGATTTTGTTGAAACGGCAAGCCATGAAAAAATTAATTATCTGCATGATTTTCAATTTTCTAAAGCGTCTTGGCAGGAATCTGAGCGGCCCTTTTTTAATGTCTTGCCAAATACTACCGAGATGCCTGTGTCATTAGACACCCATTTGATTACGCAATGGGAAATCGGTAGCGATGCAGATCTCATCAAACAACTAAAAACCAATGCAAACCTCTACGCACAACTTGAAGTATTAAGCTTATTGAGCCTTCGTCATGGCCTGGATTACGATACCGGCTTAGCTGCGAAAGATGGCACGGTAGGGTGTGTCCGCGGTTTGCTTGAAGAACTTTACGAACGCGCCGGCGACCAACATAACTGGTACATTGTCAGGCGTTGCGCCGGATTACTGGGTAAATACGACATCAATTTGGAGCAGGCTGCCACTGAGATTTTGGTTCGACAACATGCCCTGACCTTAGGCCGCGCCTACAGCGGCCGGGCAACTCTGACGCGTCCTGCCGACTCGTCAGAGATTTTGCAAGTCATCCGTACCTACAACAATAACGATGCCAGCGAACACATCATTGTTCAAGAATTAGTCCTGTATTTGGGCATGTTAATCAAGTCTAATCCTGAGCTGTTTGCCGATATGCATACCGTGCGAGTCGGTCATATCCTGCAATTGCTTACCGTCAGACAACAACGCGAATCCGGTTGCAGTACGTTGGATCAAGCGTTTAACGAAATTTTGTCGTTACCCCCGTATCAATTATCCATAAAAGTAAAAGAAACCTTGGAAGATTACAGCAACACCGAAGATCAGTTGGATTTAGCGGAAATGCTACACTTTGAAGGCCCGCTGACTGAGGCCGGTTGTCGCAAATTAACCAGTGCGCGCTTCTCAAAAAGCATGGACCCCAAAGACCAGACCGACATAAATGACTGGTACGAATGGCGTGAACAGCAAGGCAGCGTCGGCCGGGAAAACGATGCTTTTTTTGCCAGTGTTTGGGACATCCTGCACCATTGCAAAGGCTTAACAATTGGCGACAAGCTCAACAGTAAAAATAGGCTGGATAGCGAGAACACACTGTCGGAGTCAACAGCTGGCGAACAAAGTTTTAAATTACACGTCAACCATTTGTTAAACAAAGTTCAAGTGTCTGTGTACCGGCAATTAACGGTTGAAGCCTTAAAAGCGATGGCGTCTATTTTTCGTGAAAATCCAGCCTTACATATTGATGATAATTTGGCGGTGGACATAATTATTGGTCATGCGGTTAGAATAAGTTGGTTACAATCGCACCCGGAAACTGCAGAAAACTATGAAGAGTTTGCGTCATTTGCTTGGCAGGCGTTTTACCGATTACCGCCTTACCAAGTTGCCAATGGCGTTCTTGATGCTTTAAAGCATTTGCTTAACAATTAGCGAGGAGTCCATCGTGATATTAGCTGGTGATATAGGCGGAACCAAAACGGTATTAACTCTGTTGTCTAACAATGCCAACGGCTCACAAACTTGCATAAAAGAAGAAACCTACCCAAGCCGGCAATTTCCAGAATTTGACGATATTCTGACGGCCTTTTTACCTGCTGACGTGACTATCAGGGCTGCATGTTTTGGTGTTGCCGGTCCGGTTGTTAATCAACGTTGCCAAACCACTAATTTACCGTGGCTGCTGGACGCGGAAGCGCTGAAAATAAAACTGGGTACGAGCAAAGTGAAATTGCTTAATGACCTGGAAGCCATGGCGCTGGGCATGTTGCATTTGCCGGTAGAAGAGCTGATAGAGTTAAATCCAAATGCACAAATTCAACCAGGCAATATCGCTGTGATTGCCGCCGGGACAGGTTTGGGCGAAGCTATGCTTTATTGGGATGGTAATAAATATCATCCTATCGCAACCGAAGGCGGCCACAGCGATTTTGCCGCGCAAAACAGCCAGCAAGATCAGTTGTTAGAATATCTTAGAAAAAATTACCCAGATCATGTCAGCTACGAACGCATCTTATCGGGCAGTGGATTTAGTCATCTGTACGATTTTCTCTGCGACCATGGCTTTGCCCCGCATTGTCTTGAGGTGCCGGAGCTAAATAGCGAGATTGATAGAAATGCCGTTATTTCTCAACTGGGCCTGGTGGGTGAAGATGCGTTGTGTGCGGAAGTAGTCAGGCTGTTTGTAGAACTTTACGGCGCAGAAACAGGCAACTTGGCATTAAAGTCACTGGCGACAGGCGGAGTTTTTATAGGTGGGGGCATTGCGTCAAAAATTTTACCTGCCATACAAAAAGGTGGTTTTATCGAAGCATTTAAAGCCAAAGGCCGCCTTTTGCCATTGCTCGATAAAATTTCAGTGAAAGTGTCATTAAATCCCCGCACGCCGTTGATTGGCGCGATTAACTATTTTGGGGGGTAGTCACAAGCGTCAACCTTACGATCCATAAAATTTATAACGTCGTGCAATTAGTGTTTTAAAATTATACCGTCTAAATTCTGGCACAAAACTATCTGGTGCAGATTTACACTGACTTAAGAGAGCCTCTGAAAATTGCACGTCGACATGCTCTCGACAACTGCTTCTGCATCGCCTACCAACAGTAGGCGCATTAAGCGAAGCGCCTACTGTTGGTGCTATACCTCCTGCATGCCTGATACAGCGGGGAAGGCTCACCATGCAGTTGAGTGTGAACGGTGATCTATTTAAATCAGTGACTTATCCGTTCGTGCTGAGATTGTCGAAGAATAAATGGATAATTTTTAGAGGTTACCTTAAAGGGTCGCAGATAAGATAAAATGGCAAAATCAACAATTAGCATTCCCTCAGACTGGAGCCAAACTAATGGTCGCCATAGAATTTGAAACAAGTATTGATAACGGAATAATTCATATACCCGAAACATATAAAGAACTACAAAAAAACAAAAAGGCAAAAGTGATTATATTGATTGATGATAAAGCAACAACAGAAGAAAACCCGCAAAGATTGACCTTTGATAAGTTTCTAAGCAACAGTAAAAAAGTAGACCACTTGACTATTTTCAGCAGAGATGATCTGCATGAAAGATAAGGTTTTTATTGACACAAATATATTTGTGTACGCTTTTCTTGATACTAACGACAGTAATCAACAT
>JAQTQN010000131.1 GCA_028712225.1 Methylobacter sp. | reverse complement strand
GCATCGCCACTTTCACGCAGTCGCTGGTCAGCCGCTTCCAAAGCAGCCCGAGTAGTATTGATGTCTCCACTTAAATACAATCGTTGATTAGCCACCGTTAACAAATATTCGGCATCCGCTATCAACCAATCGCCACGAGTTTTACCTAATTGTCGTTGTACTTGGGTGATTGCATCGCTTAATTCTTTGCGTGCGCTATCAAGTTTTTCGTTATGTAATTGTGAAAAGTTCGCGAGGGTTTTAGTGAAATGCTCGTTTTTACCCGCTGCATCGGCTTCTAAAGTGGCCAACTGCGACTGAATAGCAGCTAGCTGAGACTGATAGCCGCTGATCTGCTTTGATACTTCTAGGAGCTGCATGTCGCCTTTATCAAGCTCGCCACCTAAGTTTTCTTGCTGACTCCTTAATTGTTGAAAAAGATAAAAGCCAGCACCGGCAATACTTATAGTAAGTATCAGAACGATAATGCCGAACCAGAGACCGGAGCGCGACCTTTTAACCTTTATAGCTTCGCCCGCAATCTGTTCCTGTTGTTCACTCAATTCAGCCACACTCATTCCCCGTCACAAATTTTATTACCGTTTCAAGAATTGCAGAGTCTGAAGGACTCTGTGTTACTGCAATTCGATTAAAGCCGAGATCAGCGGCCAAACATCTAATTCTATCGCTCACTACTACCAACGGCACTTCCCGTATTGCCAGAGAGTGTTGATCACCTGCCATAAGCACAAGATTTTGTAGAGCCTCACCACTTGTTATAGTGATCACATCCAAACCGTTTTCGATTAAACGACTAAAGTTTGAAGCATTATCTGCCTGGGGAATTATTCTTTTATAAACAGGCAGATAATCGACTTTTGCTCCGCGTTCCCGAAGCGTATTTGCTAATTCCTCTCGACCGCCTTGTCCGCGCACAATCAGCATGCTCTGCCCTGAAATATGCTGCATTTCAGGCATAGCCAGCAATGCTTCACTGTTAAAATCCTGTTTAGGCACTAAATCAACGACCACTCCGGCGTTAATTAAGGCCTGCGCTGTCGAACCACCTACTGCCGCAAAAACCACAGATTTAGATCTGGGTATTTTGCCACCATTCGCCCGGAGCGCAAAATTTACCGCGTTGACGCTAACAAAAATAACGAATTGATAACTATCCAGGCCCTGAAAGGTTTTTTTTATCTCGTCGACATCGTCTACACCGGCAATAGCTAATGTCGGAAAACGCATTGCTTTACCGCCAACTTGTTCTATCAGCCAGCTCAAGTGTTCTGCCTGATGCTCTGGTCTCGTCACTAAAACGCCTGCACCATTCAACACATTATTCAAAACTCACGCACCTTGCTGACATGCATGTAGATTAAGAAAATAACGTTTGCAAGATTTTATCCGCACCTTGATTCAACAAATCTTCGGCAATAAGTCGTCCGATAGTTTCTGCGTGCTCCAACTCCCCTGATCGTTCCGCTCGATAAATAACTTGCCCGTCCGGGCTTCCTACCAACCCACGCATAATCAATCGCTCATCATGCAACTCGGCAAAACCGGCAATCGGCACCTGACAGCCACCGTTTAATCGCGCATTCATAGCTCGTTCTGCGGTTACGCATACACCGGTTTGCCAATCGTGTAGCACCTGCAAAATTTCATTGATTTCCGGATCATTCACACGACATTCAATCCCGATTGCGCCTTGCCCAATGGCAGGCAAACTAACCTCAGGTGCTAAGCATTGGGTAATTCTCTCAGCCATACCCAATCGTTTTAGCCCGGCCGAAGCCAAAATGATGGCGTCGTACTCCCCTGCATCCAATTTGGCGAGTCGAGTATTAACATTGCCCCGCAAGGTCAAAATTTCAGCATTGGGAAAACGCTCTTTAATCTGGCATTGCCGACGCAAACTGGACGTACCGATTTTGGCGTCTGCGGGTAATTCATCTAACGATGCGTAGCGATTGGACACCAACGCATCTGTGGGATCTTCCCGGGTCAAAATTGCGGCCAAGTGCAAACCGACAGGAAATTCAACCGGCACATCTTTCATGGAATGCACAGCAATATCTGCCGTTCCTTCCAACATACCCTGTTCCAACTCCTTAACAAACAACCCTTTTCCGCCGATTTTAGCTAATGGAGCATCCAATATTTTGTCGCCCTGCGTAGACAATTTCACCAACTCAGTCTTCACCCAGGGAAATGCTTTTTCCAGACGATCTGCCACATGTTCCGCCTGCCACAGTGCCAATGGGCTTTTACGAGTTGCGATACGAATAATTTTGCCAGCCAAGATAAAACCCATTTTCATAAGAATTAAAATGCCGCTATTGTAACTGTATTTGCCTTCAAAGACGGCTAGTTGCTCGGTAATTCTTTAATATCTTCTAGGTTGGCAGGACGCTACACTAATCAGCCTAAATTTATCCTCTATAATCCAAGCATATTTCCACTAAATAACTCGACTAATACAACCTTTGCCGCAACTCACAATATTATGCAAACCATCCTGATTGTCGACGATGCCCCCGAAAATCTGTCGTTATTGAGCGACTTACTTCAGCCTTATTATCAGGTACGCGCCGCTAATTCAGGTTTGCGCGCATTGCGAGCAGCGATAACAGATCCTCAACCGGACCTCATTTTACTGGATGTGATCATGCCGTCCATGGATGGCTATGAGGTTATCTCCCAACTTAAAGCCGACCCACACACCGCCAATATTCCGGTCATCTTTGTTACCGCCATGGAGTCCAGCGAAGATGAAGAACATGGTTTGGCACTCGGCGCCATGGATTACATCACTAAGCCCATCAAACCCGCTATTGTTTTAGCGCGCATAAAAACTCACCTTGAACTTAAAGCAGCCAGCAATTGGCTTCAAGATCGCAACAAAGTATTGGAAGCGGAGGTCGCCCAACGGATGAAAGATAACCTGATTATTCAGGATGTGACCATCCGAGCCTTGGCCCATCTTGCAGAAACCCGCGATCCTGAAACCGGCAACCATTTACTTAGAACGCAAGGCTACATACAAATCTTAGCGTTACAGTTGCAAAATCATCCCCGCTTTGAGCATTTTCTCACTGCAATCAACATTCAGAACATGGTCAAATCGGCCCCTTTACATGATATTGGTAAGGTAGGTATTCCCGACAACATCTTACTTAAGCCCGGTAAACTGACCGCTGATGAATGGGAAATCATGAAAACCCACAGCTACTTAGGCTTTCGGGCTATAGAGCTTGCTGAACAAGATGCCGAACGGCCCTTAGAGTTTCTTAACATCGCCAAAGACATAAGCAGATACCACCACGAAAAATGGGACGGAACCGGGTATCCTGATGGTCTGCAAGGTGACGCGATACCTGTCTCCGCCAGACTGATGGCGCTGGCTGATGTTTTCGATGCCCTAGTCTCTGAACGCGCCTATAAAATAGCATTCACGATCGAGAACGCGATTAATACTATTCGCGATGGACGTGGCAGCTCTTTTGACCCGGATATTGTTGATGCTTTTTTGCAACGGCAGCAGGACTTTATCGCAATCGCTCAACGCCATGCTGATAGTCGGGAATCAGTACTTGCCAAACGCGTTCTAATCAACGGCCCGGGCAACCAACTCCTATGATGTTATTTAGTTTTTAACGATATGAGTTTTGTTCCGCATCAGCTTTAATCATCCGCTTTAAAAAGTTAACAATGTATCCTCTCAAATTGTTGCAAAAACTTAAACCCTGGCAACTTTGGCTGCTGTCTATCTTTGTAGCCGTTGTCATCACGGAAGCGATTGTTTCAGGCATGAAACTCTTACTTACCAACGAGATCACCAATACCGACTTAATAGCCGGTCTAGTGGCATCAATATTTGCCAGCTCAGTAACTGCCGGAATAACCCTTTATTTTCTCAAACAAACTACCGCAAACAAATTGCAGTTGGAATCTGAGCTGCATGCCATCATCGAAGCCGAACCGGAATGTGTAAAACTATTGAATAAAAACGGTATTCTCTTGCGTATGAACCCGGCTGGACTGGCAATGATTGAAGCCGACAATCCGGATCAAGTTCTCGGACGGTCTGTTGAAAACATCATTCTTCCCGCTTATCGCGAGGCTTTTAAATCACTAACGCAGCAAGTATTTGCCGGACTTTCCGGAAACCTTGAATTCGAAATACGGGGACTTAAAGGCGGATACCGGTGGCTGGACACTCATGCGGTGCCATTACGCGATGCGGCGGGCAACATTACGGCGTTGCTGGCTGTCACCCGCAATATCACTGAGCGTAAACTCAGCGAACGTGCTTTGCAACATAGCGAATCATTGTTGAGCAGCGCATTAAATGCCACCGACGAAGGCATTCTGGTCGTTGCCGAAAGCGGTAAAGTGTTATCAGCTAATCAACGTTTTAGCGAACTTTGGCAAATACCTGAACAACTTAGAGCCTTAGGTGATGATGCCAAATTACTGACGCACGCACTAGAACAGCTTATTGATCCCGACGCCTTTATTAATGAAGTACATCGGCTTTATATCAGTCATGAAGAATCCCAAGACCAGTTAAATTTTAAGGATGGTCGCGTGTTTTCGCGTTTTAGCCGCTGCCTAAATATCGACGGCCAGCTTGCGCGCATCTGGTGTTTTAAAGACATTAGCGCCGAAGCAACAGCTCAATCAAATCTAGCTGAACGCGAAGAAATATACCGCGCCATCGTGACCCAAGCTAATGAAGCTATTACGCTGATTGACACAGATGGCCTTAAATTTGTTGAATTCAACGATGCCGCATGCCAAAGCCTAGGCTATAGCCGCGAAGAATTCGCCCGATTAAACCTCAACGACATTCAGCCCAAGCTGAGCACAAAAACGATACCCGGAAAAACCATTAATAATTTCGAGACCTTATTTCGCCGCAAAGACAATTCGCAATGTACCGTCTCAGTGAGCTTTAAGGGCATCCAATTACACAACCGCACTTTTATCGTAGCAATCTGGCATGACATCACCGAACGCAACCGGGCAGAACAAGCCAATCAACGCTTCGGCCATTTATTGCAAAGTTCGTTTAATGAAATTTATTTGTTAGATGCTAACACCCTGCACTTTATCCAGGTCAGCCAAGGTGCATTAAGAAATTTAGGGTATTCGGCAGACGAGCTGGAACGGCTTACGCCATTAGATATTAAACCCCTGTTCACCCTTGATGGATATTTAGATTTAGCAGCCCCACTCAGAAATGGGCAAATGGAATTGCAACAATTTGAAACCGTACATAAACGCAAAGATGGCACAACGTACCCAGTGGAAGTCCGCTTGCAATTCATGGATGGAGAGTCACCGGTTTTTTTAACCATTATCCAAGACATTACCTACCGTAAACAATCCGAAGCCGCACTGGCCGAGTCTAACAAGCTACTGCAAACCATCATTGATACCTCACCCATGCGGGTGTTTTGGAAAGATACCAAATTACGTTACCTCGGCTGTAATCCCGTGTTTGCTCGAGATGCAGGCTTTAACGATCCCAGTGAATTAATCGGCAAAGATGACACCCAATTGAGCTGGCGAGAACAAGCAGAGCTTTATCGTAACGATGACTTTCAGATAATGTCATCAGGCCAATCCAAACTTTTTTACGATGAACCCCAAACCAAGCCGGATGGCACGTTAATGTGGCTACGCACATCCAAAGTGCCACTGCGCAATACAGACAATGAAATTATCGGCGTACTGGGTATTTATGAAGACATCACTGAATACAAGCTCTCCGAACAAGCATTGCGCGACAGCGAATTTTTCTTAAAAGAAAGTCAACTAATCGGCCGAATGGGGGGGTGGCGAGCTGATCTCGCTAACAACTTGTCACTATGGACCGAAGGCGTATATGCCATGGTCGAAATGCCTCTCGACTACCAACCCAGTATTGACGACACATTTAACTTCTACTTACCAGAGTTCCGAGAACCGGTACAAAAAAAAGCTGATCATCTAATAGCTACAGGCGAACCGTTTACGATTGAAGTCCAAGTCCGCACCAACTCCGGCAACATCATCTGGGCAGAACTACGCGGCTTTCCGCATTATACCAATGGCCTCCTCGACTACTTGATGGGCACCATTCAGGACATCACCCAGCGCAAACGAATAGAAGACGAGCTCGATCAACATCGTCATCATTTACAAGACTTGGTGCGTTCAAGAACCCTCGAATTGGCAGATGCTAAAGAGGCGGCAGAAGCCGCCAACAGCGCCAAGAGTACCTTTTTGGCCAACATGAGCCATGAAATCCGCACCCCCATGAACGCCATCCTGGGACTTACCCACATTCTCAGTAAAGAGATCAACGCCCCTGAGCAACATAGCAGATTGCTTAAAGTAGAAATTGCCGCACAACATTTACTGCACATCATTAACGACATACTTGACCTGTCAAAAATTGAAGCGGGTAAATTGGTTCTTGAAAATACTGAATTTTCTCTAGTTCGGATTATCGATCACGCCTTCAGCATGATGGCCGAACGCATCAACGACAAAAGACTTCTACTAAACACTGACATTGCCGCCAATGTCCCATCACTGTTACGCGGTGACGGGCAACGTTTACAGCAAATGCTGCTCAATTTTATTGGCAATGCCATCAAGTTTTCTGAGCAAGGTAAAATCACGATCCGCGCCACTTTACTGGAAGATAACAACAAAACGGTGTTATTGCGCATCGAAGTAGAAGACCAGGGAATCGGTTTAACGCCGGATCAGCAAAGTCGCCTATTCCAAACATTTTCCCAGGCTGATGCGTCGATCTCGCGAAAATTCGGGGGAACGGGCTTAGGACTGGCGATTACCAAACTGTTGGCGAATTTAATGGGCGGTAATGTCGGTGTAGTCAGCGAACGCGGTGTTGGCAGCACTTTCTGGATGACAGTTCGCTTGCAAAAAGTCGCGCAAAAAGAGTTGCGTACATTAGTTGCTCACAATAATTTTTCACATCGAATTCCGGCAGATCAAGTGCTATTGGACCGCTATAATGGCTATCGGTTGCTATTAGTGGAAGATAACCCTATCAATCAGGAAGTTGCTGTTGAACTGTTAAAAGTCGTCGGGTTAACAGTTGATGTCGTCAGTGATGGTCTACAAGCAATAGAACAAGTCAGCAACCACGACTATGCCTTGGTATTAATGGACATGCAAATGCCGGTAATGGATGGCTTGGAAGCAACGCGCTTAATCCGCCGACTGGCTAATAAAGCGCAACTGCCTATCCTGGCGATGACCGCGAATGCCTTCGATGAAGACCGTAAGCGTTGCCTGGAAGCCGGCATGAATGACCATATTAGCAAACCGGTCAACCCGACCATACTTTATGAAATGTTACTGCGCTGGTTACCAAAACCCATGAAACCTAACAACACATCGTCAACTAATACAGAGTTACCGGCCGCGACCGACATCGATATAAGCATTGCACTATCACAAATTCCCGGTTTAGATATGAATGCCGGCTTACAAAGCGTACTGGGAAACGTCGGCAAACTTAAAAAATTGCTGGTCATGTTTAGCCAGGGTCATGCCGACAACATCACTGCTTTACGCAAGCATCTTGCTGCCGGTGAACTCATTGAAGCCCAACGATTGGTACACACGTTAAAAGGCCTGGCCGCCACATTGGGATTAACCCCCATTCACCATAAAGCAGCAGCGTTGGAACAGGCTATCAAAACCCCGGCAAACGATGCAGGCGCCCTGACGGCTATCGATGCCCTTGAAGAGCTAATGACACCCGCGCTGGCGGCCATTGACCAGCTTATTACCCCGCCTGTCATAGAAGCAACTAAATCAGCGGCAAGTTTGCAGAAAATTGGCGAGTTGTTAAGCCAACTTGAAGAATTACTGACCAAAGACGACACCTTGGCGAATAAGCTTTGGCAGGAATCAGCCCCACTCATTGAAGCAACCTTAGGTAGTGTCGC
>JAQTQN010000130.1 GCA_028712225.1 Methylobacter sp. | reverse complement strand
TCGGCGCGGGTTTCGGCTTCATTCATGGTTTTAACCGTTAATGTTATGCGTAGCGTTTAAAGCTGTTGCTGTCTTGTGTCAGTAACTGCATCAGTTTGGGGTGTATAAATAATTTTTCTTTGGTCGCAGGCGCTTCGATCAACACGCCAATATCGACCAACTGCTTTAAATATACCGAGGCGGTTTGGCGTTTTGCGATGCCTGCTTCGGTCAGGCTATTAATTCGGCAATAGGGCAGTTCAAAAATCAGATTAACCAGCTCATAGCTGTAAACCTTGGGTAGTTTGCTGCGGACAAACTCTGCGGTGTGCTCCGATAAGGCTTTAATGGCGGCAATTTTGCCTGTTGTCCAGGTTGCGGTTTCCTCAACGGCTTTCAAGATATAAATTATCCACGGCTCCCAAGCCTGTTCGCGCGTGACTTGTAACAACAAATCATAGTAATCCGCCTTGTGCTGAATAATGTATCGGCTTAAATACAAAATCGGCAGCGTTAGCAAGCCTTCCTGGATCAAAAACAAACTGTTAACGACGCGACCCGTTCTGCCATTGCCATCGGTAAACGGGTGGATTGCCTCAAACTGATAATGCCCGACCGCCATGCGGATCAACGGATCAATGTCTACCTCGTTGTGTAAAAACCGCTCCCAATTCGCCAGCATGTCCCTTAAAACCGTCTCGCCCACAGGTGGCGTGTAAATCACTGCGCCCGTCGCATCATTGCCTAATGCGGTTCCTGAAACCCTGCGTACATTCATTTGCACACCTTTAATCTGGGTACAGATGTCTTCAACAGTGCGGGTATTAAGCGGGTGTTGGCTCAGCGCTTTCACACCTTCAAACAAAGCCCGACTATAGCGGAGGGCCTCTTTGGTTGCGGGGTCGGCCTGATCTTCATTGCGGGCATGTTGAAATAACTTATCGGTCGTGGTCACGATGTTTTCAATTTCTGAACTGGCGCCCGCCTCCAGTAAAGGCAAAGTATTAATCAACACGGCCTGATTGGGGATTAACTCCGCCGCCTGTTTTAACTCTGCCAACGCGGCACGCGCAGTAATGCAGCGTTTTAATATCGCTTTAGTTTCACTATCAACTGGAGGGGGCAACGCCGGTAACCCGAGATAAGGTTGATCAGGCTGCCAAAGGGAGGTTGTCATGTTTATATTTTATGATTTTTTCGACACATTTTTAGTGTATGTCGATGGCATCGACACGTCAAATAGTTATGTCGATATTTCTCATGCTTTTAGACACATGTTAGTAATGCGTCGATGCTATCGACAGTTTTGTAACGTGTATAAAAATTCGGTACCTTTAAGCAAACCCCAGAAAAACCGCCAGCGCACGGTTTACTGCCAGCATAGTTTCATCGTTTAAGTGGCCGAACACCGAGCCGATTTTGTCACGGGCGATTGATTGCGGCTTATCCACCATGACTTGCGAGGGTTTGTTTAGGCCGTTTAACTCAGAGGGACTTACCAGAATGCGAAACAACGGTGCGTCGCGCAACTCACTGGTTACCGGTAAAATCGTGACAGATGGATGTAAATCGAACAGGTCGGATTGAATGATTAATGCCGGTCGCGGTTTACCAAGATCGCCTTGTAAAGCCACGGTTACCAAATCGCCGCGTCTCATTGCCAGCCTTCGCGGTCGGCGGCAGCCTCAAGCCAGTCGGCGGTGTCTTGCTCATGCGTATCATTTTGCAACAGTAGCGATTGGCGACGGCACTCTTCCGCGAAACCTTGGCGTCTGGTATCCGGCACCCAAATCTGTACAGGCCGCAAGCCTGATTCCCGCAATGCCGCACGATGCTTTTGCACCCGCGCGGAAGTCGTTGTATTTGTGCTCATAGCTGCCTCCAGGGCAATGTTACATGAAACATAATAACTAGCGTTTATGTTACATGCAACATTGAAAACGTGTATAAAAAATCACTTTTTCTTATCACGTTAAACTGACCTGACTAAAAAATAGGATTTTTTATACAGGTCATCATTCAAAGCTGGCCGCTGAAGGCTTGGTGTAATAGGGATTTTTTTAGTTCGTCTAGGGCGGCGAGTTTTTGTTGGTAGATGGATTCGAGACGTCGGGTTTCTTCAATGAGAGCATCAAGTTTGGCTGCAATTGTTTTTTGCTCCGAGACCGTCGGTGGAAGCCAAAGTGAAAGCGCACTCCACTTTGATTTGTTGATGATGGGCAGCGTGGCCTGGCCTGAACCGTGTATTACACTGCGCTGAAATGTTTCAGTTCGCATCTGATAATAGATGAACTTATTGGACGACCCATCACTTGGTATGAGTGCATTCACTTGCTGATTGGTGGTCACCTCTTGGTTACAGTAGCCACATTTCCCAATCGTTGCGCCGATACAAACCATCAGCACTGAGCCAGCTTGAACTTTGCGGGCGCCCTTTGCACCAGCTTCACTCAATCCATCTTTACCCAAGTCCAAAGAGCCATCCGTATTGAAATCGCCCGGCTTCACGAATGGAATAAAATCACCATAGTTCGATTGGTCAGATGTCTTTGGCGTCGAGCCAGTCTGTGTCTTTCCAATCACATCTAAGGGCTTCTCCACCCAACCCTTACCCCGCTGACTAAACACCGCCTGCAGATGGCTTTCAAACAGGGCACGGGCGTTTTTCAGGTTCTTTTCGGCGTTGGCTTTGACGGTGGCAATGCCGTCAAACGCTTTGTCGAGGATGGCGACGATGCGGTGTTGTTCGGGAAGAGAGGGAAATATAATTACTTGAGCTCTTACTTCAGCGTCAGTCACTGCCGGGTAACTTGCGCCTTTTTGGAGCTGTTCCATCTGCCCCATAAAGGCTTCTGTGAACAACCAATAGAATAAAAACCTATGGTCAACTTCTGGCTTTGGCCGAAGAACAAAATAGCCTGTACTACATACTTGGTGGTTAAGATGTTTAGGGACAATAGCAATGCGGTGTAGCGTTGGACGAATCGTCGCAAATATTATGTCATTGGTTTTTACAAGTCGACGAGCACGACTTGGGGCATCTTTTCCCTTCAAGCTCTGTGTTTCTTCAATCTGAAAAATAGAATTGGATACGCTTGATACGTCTATGTATTCAAACTCGACTTCCGGTGATTGCGACGGATTGGTTGTTTCTGTCTTTTGGAGAATTTCGCCAAGCGCTTTACTTTGCCATCCCGTCTTCATAATTGATTCCCTTCATCCAACGCATCCCCATCCGTTCGTCCTGAGCGTGTCGAAGGATGAATGGATGGCCACTGCGCTTCGGTAAACTCCGGTGCCAGCTCCTGCCCTTCGACAAGCTCAGGGCGAACGGTGTTGGTTGATTTAAGGTGTTTTGGTGAAATGCCACGATTTAATAAGACGCAAACATCGCCAAGTTTTTCGCTCTGCCAACCTGCTTTCATAGCTTATTTCCTTCATCCAGCGTTTCCCCATCCGTTCGTCCTGAGCGTGTCGAAGGATGAATGGATGGCCCGTGGCCTTTGGTAAGCTTCTGTACCAGCTTTTGCCCTTCGACAAGCTCAGGGCGAACGGTGTTGGTTGATTTCAGCTGTTTTGGTGAAATGCCACGATTCAATAAGACACAAACATCGCCAAGTTTTTTGCTCTGCCAACCCGCTTTCATAGCTTATTTCCTTCATCCAGAGTTTCCCCATCCGTTCGTCCTGAGCGTGTCGAAGGATGAATGGATGGCCCGTGGCCTTTGATAAGCTCCTGTGCCAGCTTCTGCCCTTCGACAAGCTCAGGGCGAACGGTGGTGGGGACTTCGGAATAATCTGGTTGGTTTTCGGTTGATGAGTTAGTTGATTTAGATTTTGCTAACCTAGAAACTTCGGCCCAATCTCTGCGCATCATGGCTTCTTTCTTTTTTCGGTTCCAGCCTTTGATTTGTTGTTCGGATGCCAAGGCTTCTTCTCGTGTTGGAAAATCTTGGGAATATAACAGTTGCAAGGGGCGGCGCTTGTAGGTGTAGCAGCTGGTTATGGCGCCTGCATGATGTTCGGCAATCCGTTTTTCGAGATTGTCGGTATGGCCGGTGTAGTAGCTTTCGTCAGCGCATTGAAGAATGTAAACCCAGAAGGCCATTATGCAACTCTCCGTTGATTCCATTCATGCCCTTCGGATGAGCTCAGGAGAGCATTCGATCGTTCGACAAGCTCACGACTCACCACGAACGGAATCAACTCACGTTTTTCTGCATAACTGTCTCTTAGGCCGAGAAAATCTAATAGGTAGAAATCCCGCTTCAACGAATCATTAAGGTACATCAGGGTCTTGATGTGGCTCCAGCTCAATTCTCTCCGCACTGTGGAGAAAATTATCTCGTCAGTAAAAGTCTCTGCAACGCGGAGACAATGTCTTAGCTGTTTTTCACTCCAACCTTTGCCGTAATCGGCGGTTAGTTGTTGGGCTAACGTGGCGATAATTTGTTTGCCATATTCGGCACGTTGCCTTTGCAAGACTTCAATCTGGATACGCCTGCCTATTTGCCAGTACAGCAAAGCCAATTCTGCATTGACGGCAGCCGCAGCCGCAGCGCGTTGCCGTGCATGTTCAATCAGTTGGCGAATATCTACTAATACGCTTGCATGATCGACAGAGGTATTTTTCATAACAAACCTCTAATCTTTGCCAAGACTTGGGCGCTTTGTGCGTCTAGTTCGGCGATTTCAGACATGATTGCATGAGGACTACGATGAACGATGGCTTCGCCGCCATTGGGATTTTTTACTGACAAATCGAATGTTGCGGTGTCGATGGTGGCAGTATCAATGCTCCAACTTTTAGGCGAATCGACTTTAGTTTGTTGCAACTCAATAAATTCGGCCAAATCAGCATCGTTGAGCGGGTTGGTTTTGCCCATGTTGCGGCCGGGCTCGAGTTGGTAGTACCAGACCTTGCGGGTCGGTGCGCCTTTCTCGAAAAACAGCACCACGGTTTTGACACCGGCGCCCTGGAAGGTGCCGCCGGGGCAGTCCAGTACGGTGTGCAGGCTGCAACTTTCCAGCAGCAGTTTGCGTAAAGATACCGACGCGTTGTCGGTGTTGGACAAAAAAGTGTTTTTGATGACCACACCCGCCCGGCCTCCGGCTCTGAGCATCTTGATAAAGTGCTGCAAGAACAGGAAGGCGGTTTCGCCGGTACGGATCGCAAAGTTTTGCTGTACTTCCTTGCGTTCCTTGCCGCCAAACGGTGGATTGGCCAGGATGACATCGACGCGGTCTTTGTCCTGAATGTCGGCCAGATTTTCCGCCAGGGTGTTGGTGTGGATGATGTTGGGCGCTTCGATGCCATGCAGAATCATGTTCATGATGGCGATGACGTAAGCCAGCGACTTCTTTTCCTTGCCGTAAAAGCTGCGGGTTTGCAGGATTTCCAGATCTCTGGTGGTGAGATTGGGCTGGTTGTTCAGGTAGTCAAAGGCTTCGCACAAGAAGCCTGCCGAACCGACCGCGCCGTCGTAAATGCGTTCGCCGATTTTGGGCTGGATGACCTGGACGATGGCGCGAATCAACGGCCGTGGCGTGTAATACTCGCCACCGTTACGTCCGGCATTGCCCATGTTTTTGATTTTGGCTTCGTAGAGGTGCGACAGCTCGTGTTTTTCGGTTTGCGAACGGAAGCGTAGTTCGTCGATGTGGTCGATAATTTCGCGCAGGTTGTAACCGCTGTGAATGCGGTTTTTGATCTCGCCGAAAATTTCACCGATTTTGTATTCGATGGTGTTGGGACCATCGGCGCGCTGCTTGAAGCCATGCAGGTAGGGAAACAGTTTGCGGTCGACAAAGTCGCGCAAGTCGTCACCGGTGAGGGCTTGGTTGTGGTCTAGTTTGCCGTCGGCGGTTTTAGGTGCCGCCCAGCTTTCCCAGCGATAGGCTTCGTCGAGGATAAATCGGTATTGGCGGCCTTCCAGCGCCGCTTCCATGGCTTTGTCTTGTTCCAGGCTATCCAGGTATTTGAGAAACAGCAGCCAGGAAGTTTGTTCGGTGTAATCCAGTTCACTGGCGCAACCGGCTTCTTTACGCAGTACGTCGTCGATATTTTTGAAAGCTTGTTCGAACATGGAGTCCTTTCTGGGATTGGTTTGGTGGTAGGTGCGAATTTCTACGAATGGATTGATATATGCGGATAAATCCGCACCTACAAACCATGGCCTATAACGGTTTTACGTCAGTTGAGAGGGGCTATTTGCCTATGCAAAAGCTGGAGAATATTTTACCGAGCAGGTCGTCAGAACTAACAAAGCCGGTAATTTCGCCAAGGCTGTTTTGGGCTTGTCTTAAGTCTTCGGCGACCAGTTCTCCGGCTTGGACTTTTAACTGCTCAATGGCACTTTCAACAAATTCTTGGCCTTTATTTAAGGCTTCGATATGCCTTCTTCTGGCAATAAAGACGTTATCAGCTGAGGCGTTAAAGCCGACGCTTTGTTTGAGATATTGGGTTAATAACTCCATACCACTGCCGGTTTTAACAGACAGGTAAATACTGGTGCCGTGTTCGGTTTTAGCGATTTCGGGAGCAATGCCCAGTAAGTCGATTTTGTTGTAGATTTTAACGATGTCGACATTTTTAGGCAGGGTGTCGAGGATGGATTGGGTTTCCGGGTCGCGGGCGTCGATCAGCAATAAGACTTTGTCGGCTTTTTGGATTTCTGCATGGGCGCGGCGGATGCCTTCTTTTTCTACGGCGTTGTCGCTTTCGCGCAAACCTGCGGTGTCAATGATGTGCAAGGGCATGCCATCAAGCTGGATGCGTTCTCGCAACACATCTCTGGTGGTTCCGGCAATGTCGGTGACGATGGCGGCTTCGTGTCCTGCCAAGGCATTGAGTAAACTGGATTTACCGGCATTGGGTTTGCCTGCCAGCACGATGGTCATGCCGTCACGTAATAGTCGGCCTTGTTGCGCGGTGGCTTGAATTTTGGTGAGTTTTTGTTGCAGTCTGGTTAAGCGATTTTCAACGACGCCATCGGATAAAAAGTCGATTTCTTCATCGACAAAATCAATCGCGGCTTCAACGTAAATTCGCAGCTCGGTGAGTTCTTCAACCAGCTCGTTTACTTGCGTGGAAAAAACGCCTTGCATGGATTTTTGCGCGGAACGCACGGATTGCTCGGTGCTGCTTTCGATTAAGTCGGCAACGGCTTCGGCTTGGGCCAAGTCGAGTTTGTTGTTAAGAAAGGCGCGTTCGGTAAATTCGCCGGGCTTGGCCAATCTGGCGCCCAGTGCGAGAACTCGTCTTAGCAACATATCCAAGACGACTGAGCCGCCGTGGCCTTGCAGTTCAAGAATGTCTTCGCCGGTATAGGACGCGGGGCCGGGAAAATACAAGGCAATGCCGGAGTCGATAATTACGGCGTGTTCATCCACAAAAGATGAATAGTGCGCTAGCCGGGGCGTTAAGGTTTTGTTGAGCAGTTGGGTGGCTATCTGGGAAACCAGAGGGCCGGAGATTCGGATGATGCCGACACCGCCGTTACCGGGCGGTGTCGCAATGGCGGCTATGGTGCCGCCGTTTATCAGCATAGCCTGTTATTGGGCTTTATGGTGAGCGTGCGCATCGTCTTCAAGCACATGTTTGGTGATGTACCATTGTTGCAAGATCGACAGCGTGTTGTTGACTACCCAGTACAGCACCAGACCTGCAGGGAAAAACAGGAAGAACACGGTAAATACGATTGGGAACATTTTCATCACTTTAGCTTGTACCGGATCGATAGGCGCCGGGTTTAGGCTTTGCTGAATTTTCATGGTGATGCCCATGATAATCGGCAATATGTACAAAGGATCTTCGATGGACATGTCTTGAATCCACAGGATAAAAGGTGTTTGGCGGAATTCAACGGTTTCGCTTAATACCCAATACAACGCCATGAAGACGGGGATCTGCACCAGTATCGGTAAGCAGCCGCCCAGTGGGTTGACCTTTTCTTTTTTATACATAGCCATCATTTCAGTGTTGAAACGTGGTCTATCGTC
>JAQTQN010000129.1 GCA_028712225.1 Methylobacter sp. | reverse complement strand
CGCGTCATCATGCAAACCCGGCAACCGGAACATCCTCTTTTGACCACCTTAATCCGCGACGGCTACCGCAGCTTTGCCAACAACGCGCTGGCCGAACGCCAAGACGCCGCATTACCGCCGTATAGCTACCAAGCGTTACTGCGCGCCCATGCGATGGATGCCGAAAGCCCATTGCTGTTTTTGCGTGCCGTCGCCGAGTCAGCCAGCCCCCTCGATAACGGCCACACCCTGATATTAGGCCCGGTCGCCGCACCCATGGCCAAGCGCGCCGGGCTGTATCGCTATCAACTATTACTGCAAAGCAATAAACGACAAGACTTACATAAGTTATTGGACAAGCTGTTGCCGCAAATTGACAAGCTCAAACTAGCAAAAAAAATTCGCTGGTCGCTGGATGTGGATCCGGTGGATTTGTATTAAAAATAAGCTCTTGCTGGCAATACCTCAAAGAGCCAGTAGCGTTAAGTTAAGAATTAACCGTTCGCACAGAACTTGTCGAAGAATGAATGGTTCGACAAGTTCACTACGAACGGCTTAACTTAACACCACCCTCTACTTTCTATCCGGCCGAATCAGCGTCACCCATTTAGCGCCGCCTTCGGCCAGTTGATCCCAACTGCCTTTAAAGACCAACTGCACCATTGCGGCCGTAGATAATCGACTGGCATCATCCGGCAACGGTTCTGAGCAATCGGTCAGCTTTAAAAGCAATTCTTCCAACCCCGGATTATGCCCAACCAGCAACACCTTGCGCGCCGTGTCCGGGCAATTTTTCAGTATCGACAGCAAAGTAGTGGCTTCTGCCTCATAAATATCAGGATTTAAAACTATCGCCTCCGAATCGATAGCCAATTGTTTGCAGACGATTTCAACTGTTTGCAGCGTTCGTAAGGCGGGAGAACTAAGCACCAAATCAGGCAACACCTGCCTCTCATGCAACCAACGCCCTATCCATTTGCTATCCTGCCGACCGCGTTTTTTTAACGGCCGCTCAAAATCCGCCAATCCTTCCGGTCTATCTGCCTTCCCATGCCGTAATAAAAAAATTTCTCGCATCATAACCGTACCCCCCTTTGCCTAATGAGAGCTCACACAGTGCTTGATATAACGCAAAAACACAAGCTGCTTCAAGGATGGATTATCAAGCCATACAGCAGTAATTTTTACAGTTAGCGATGAGCCCTTCGACTACTCTGCCCCGAAAGGCTTAACGGATAAAGCGAATGACTAACGGCACAGGTAAGCTTTAATTGATACGCTAAATGTTACGTTGACCAATTTTACACACCTCGGCGCATCCACAACAGCCGCACTCAGATACCAGGCCAGATTGCCGCGTCTATGGCTAAGCTCGTAGGTTTATATCGCTACCAACTCCTACTGCTGAGTGCCAAACGGCAGGGCTTACACAAATTACTGGATATACTGTTATCACAAATTGAAAAACTCAAACTGACAAAAAAAGTCCGCTGGTTGCTGGATGTCAATCCGGTGGATTTGTATCGAGACTTATGCAGCGCATACGCTGTGCTAAGGAGTTATCTACAAACCTGATAGTTTTTACCGATAGCGTGACATTCCATGTGTTTATAAAACCCGTGTTGTTACATGATAAGTGTGGGTCTTAAAACCTGCTCAAATGCGCTAACCGCCATAATTGCAGCAACGCCCTGTTAAATCTGAAGTAAACGCGGCACAGAATCCGCCATCTCTTCATGCCATGATGCTTACTCATCTGCAGGCAGAACGACATTACGGATCAACACCAGCCGCTGTTGTCCGATGTGGAAGGGGCTGCACGCCGACAGACTACCGAAAAGATTGACCAGGCAAGGTGTGCCTTCTTTAAGTGCTGGATTAGTTCCATGCAAGTTTATACCTGCCCCGGCTTTACCAGTTTGATCCTCGACGTGATCTTTACAGCCAGAAAGCATTACACAAGACAATCCTGCCAGTATCGCTATCAATCGCACCATGATATTTCCTCGTTATTGTTTTGACACCACATTAACGTTTATTTACGGCACACTACATGTACAATTTGCAATTCAATTTGCGAAACTGTACAGGCTCTTACACCATGCCAGTAACCCATCCGTTACTCACACTGAACACTCTAGATTCCGTACCGCTGGTAGAACAAATCGTCGTAGGCATTAAGCGCCTGACCGAAGAACGTGTCCTGCGCGTCGGCACACGCTTGCCCTCGATACGCAATTTCGCCGTCCAGCACAGCGTCAGCCGCTTCACCGTAGTTGATGCCTATGACCGGCTGGTGGCGATGGGGTATATCGCTTCACGTCGCGGTTCCGGCTTTTATGTCGCACCAAGACAGCCGATTGAAATACCAGCCTCCAACACTTGCCGACTAGAGCAGGCCGATGACGTACTGTGGCTGTTGCATAACACATTTCAGGATATACCGGGGGCGATAAGACCGGGGTGCGGCTGGTTACCCGGCAGCTGGCTGGACGGAAACGCAATTCAAAAAAGCCTGCACGAACTTTCCCGGAAATCGGGCGAATTTCTGACCAGTTACGGCGATGTCAGCGGTTATCTGCCGCTACGCCAGCAACTACTGCAAAAGCGTCTGACCGATATAGGTATCGGCGCAGAAGTCGGCCAAATCATCATGACCAACGGCGCCACACACGGTCTCGACTTGGCAGCGCGCTTGTTAATCCGGCCAGGGGATGCCGTGCTGATAGACGATCCCGGCTACTACACGCTATTTGGGTATCTGAAATCCTTGGGCGCTAGGCTGATTGGTGTTCCCCGCAATGTGGACGGCCCTGATGTAAGTCGCATGGAACAGTTAATTGAAGAGTTTCAACCTAAGCTGTTTTTTACCAACACCGTGCTGCACAATCCTACCGGCACCAGTACCAGCCTGGCAGTGGCGCATCAAATTCTGCAGTTGGCGGAAAAACACGGTTTGTATATTGTGGAAGACGATATTTATGGCGATTTCCATCCAAGCAATGCTCCGCGATTGGCGACGTTGGATCAGCTCAAACGGGTCATTTATGTCAGCAGTTTTTCCAAGACCATCTCCGCCAGCTTGCGAGTCGGATTCGTCGCCTGCAATCAGGAACTGGCGGCGAGGCTGATCGACCTGAAGCTACTTTCCGGCCTCACTACCTCCGAAATCAACCAGAGGGTCATGCACCAAATTTTGCTTGAGGGCCGCTACCGTAAGCATATCGAGCGAGTACGCTCACGTCTTCAGGAAAAACGCGGGCAGGTCATACAAAAACTGGAGCAATGCGGTCTACAACTGCACGCAGAACCGGTTGGCGGCATGTTCATATGGGCAAGACTTCCGGAAGAAAAAAACGCCGCGGAAATTGCCACTCTGGCAACACGTGAAAATATTATGCTGGCCCCGGGCAACCTGTTCCGGCCTTACCAAGAACCCTCACCCTGGCTGCGCTTCAACGTAGCGCATTGTGACGATGACCGAATTTTCGATTTTCTAATACGGCGGAGGTAAGCCTCTAAAACGACAGCTTCCAATGCTCCAATTATCTGAATTGGTATCTTAACTGGTTGCGTTTTTGATATGAAAATTTTGTCGTTTTTCATTGAGATGCGCCGTTTACTCTTACGTCTGGTCGATTGCTGCCTAAATCACCGTTTGTCCGGACATAAAGCGTATTGCCGATAGTCGCGCGGCGGGCAGCCAAATCGCGACTTGAAGGATCTGCTGAAGTGAGACATATCGTTAAAGCCCCAGCGTAAAGCGATGTCGGTTAGGCTGTGGCCGATATGCACTTCCGCGCGCATGTCCAACGCGCAATGTTCAAGCCGGCGCTGCCAGATGTAACGCACCAAGGACGTATCTTCGTCATTGAATAAATCGTTGAGATAGCGCACAGACAAGCCAACACCGTCCGACACCATGGCTGCATCCAAAGTACTGTCGGCAAGATGGTGTTCAACAAAATCCTTAATTCGGTTGAGCAAAATTACCCTGCTTCTTGATAGATTGAAATTTGCCGGGCGCACTGCTGTGATTGCCATGGTTAGCAGGTCCAATGCGTATTCGGCAAGCGCGGAAAAATCCTGTGCATCGATTGTTCCGGTCTGAACGGCGGCACTGCGAATAAAATTGGCGGTTATGGCACCAATACCGATCTGTCCTGGAATGTGCAAAGCCGTGCATTGCTCAATGCCGCCCACCCGATCTCTGAGCGTGCTCCGTGGAATGGATATAAGCAATTTAGAAAATGCGTCCGGACATTCGATGCGGTGTGGGAGGGTCGCATCGTAAAGGCTGATATCGCCTGCCTGCAGGAATACTTCGCGGCCGTTTTGCTGCAAGTGATACTGACCGGCAAGCAAAATTACCGCGAAATAAGCATCCTGGCTGATCGATTCCGGCTCATGCGGCAGGCGTTGCAGAGTGATACTGTTAGAGTTGATTTTGGAAAGTTGAAGATTCTGCCATGGGTAAATCGTCATCTCGTTAAACAGCTTACCATCGACGGGTGGGGTTATATCGACATGGGTATATTCCCGGCCTATTACCTCGCGGAGCCAACTGCGTCTATCCGGTAGCGGCACATCATCGGTTGAAAACCGGAAGCTCGTTGTTGGGCTGAGGCCGGATTGACAAAGGCCTGGTGCCGGTGTGCGATTATTCATGGGTAAAACGCCTCTGTACGGAAGCTGCATCATAACGGCAGAACCGCTGTGCCGGTCAAGTACTTGTTCCCTCACAATCAAGTCCCTCACGGTAAAGTCCTATACGATTACCGTTTTATTCATCCATATCACTATCAGGAGCATAAATATGCATCAAGAATTAAAGCACGCGGGCAATGCGGTGTTACTCAGAGGCGCCGCTTTGTGGTTGCTAATAGCATTGATCCTGGCATGGTGCATGGTCGGGGTAAATTTCGACCTGAAGCTACTCAAGGTAATTTTTTCAGGTAAGCCCGCGCGTTTGTTACAGGCACATCTAGATCTTTTAATTATGAGTGCGCTTATTTTCGGTTTTTATGCGGCCAAGGTAACACTGCCATGGCATGTGCGCTGGGCCATGGTGGTTGGAGCATTCACCAATTCCAGCCTGTTTTTGTTGATGGCGATATTTCCGGTACTGGATAAGTCGGAACCGGATCAAAGCATATTTTCGGCGGTTTTTTTGGTCTATACCTTTGCCAGTCTTGTTACTACCAGTTATGGATTCGGCAAGGGAGCCGTGATTGTGTTGCGTTCGACATTTAAAGCGCGGTCCAGTCAAGATTAACGTTTTTTCTGTCGCTTAAAACTGAGAGCGCACTTTAACCGGCACCATAAGTATTCAGATACCAAATCTATCCATACTAGAGGCTAGTTCAGCATCTATCGCCAGTCCTAGGAAAGCGCTGATCAAATCCTTCGACAAGCTCAGGATGAACGGTAACTTATTGATTTCGTTTGTGGTGAGTTTGTCGAACCATGAGCGAAATCGATTTGTTCAGCGCTTACCTAGGGCTTACTCCGTAAGCGCGTAACCCTACCACTTTGTCCCATTTAGTTTAAACGCCTCAATAACATCCGGCGCCAAGGGCAGCAGCTCATCAATGCCGCTATTTGGCCAAGTGGGCAATTTTTCCAAGGTGTCTTTTAACCACTCTACTGAGTTCACACCATTGAGTTTGGCGGTGCCCAGTAAGGTTTGAATAGCAGCGGCTCGTTGACCGGCACGCTCTGAGCCGACAAACAGCCAGTTCTTTTTGCCTAAGGCAATCGGGCGGATGCAGTTTTCGACGGGATTATTATCGATGGGTAAATGCCCTGTCTCTGCATAGCGACTTAAGGACGGCCAGCGTTTCAAACTGTAATCCAAGGCTTTAGCCGTCAGGGTTAAACAGCGCCTTCGACTGCATGGGTGCAGGAGCAATTGCCGAATAGCCCGCGTAGTCATCGACCAGCAAATGCCCACGCCAGTTGCCCAAAAAGCCACGGGCATGGCTACCGCTACGCCCCGGCTGGTAGTCAACGACGATAATGCGCGACCTGGCTTGCAGGTCGTTACTGCGATAGGCCCACAGGTAAGCTTTCTTGGTTTTGCCGCTGCCAGGGTCGAACAGGCTAAGGTAACTTGGTCTCGGGCCGCGATTTGCTCCAGGCGATACAGCGACGAACTTGCCGATCATAACCCAGGTCAGTAAACCTACCGCCGTCACTTGTGCCCCAGAGGGTATGCCGCCATCGATGACGGCGGGTGGAATCGCTGCGGCGGTGATCGTTTTAGGCCCAGTCGTCGCCCCCATGGGTCAAGCGCCGGTTTATCGTTATCAACTGCTGCTGCAAAGTAATAGCGACAATATTTACACCTTTTGCTCGATAAACCGATTCCGGTTATTGAAGAGCACAAACTGCTGATCTACTTGTAGGAATTTACTATGTTTCTAACTTAATTTTACCGTTAGCATATTGGTGAATCAGCGAGCTAATCAGGGTTTGATAAGGCAGCCCCTGACTAAAAGATTTAGCTTTGATACGTTCAATATCACTCTCTAACAGCCGAATACTGATGGCTTTTTTCTTGCTCATTTGAGTAATTGCAATTTGCTTGTAACGATTTTTTTCGTTTTCGACATCATCAATACTGCTGGCTTCATTAACTTCAACGTATTCAATAATCTCTTTTTCTTCTGCTGAAAGTTTAGCTGTCATGTTTGGCTCCTTTTAAGTATTTCTTTTGGTATTTACGACTAGGAATAATGTTCTTTAGAAAAATCGTTACTGCATCTTCTACAAAAGGCACATGGTATTATATTGGTATTTACAATTAGCCGATTCCAAGATGACTTCAACCGCATTAAAAAACACAACCATAAAAACCGGCACGCTTGCTGCAAATGACAGCTCCGCTTTCATTGAAAGATTAAGGCCAGACAGCGGTATTTCCGAGCCGGTTTATAAGCAGTTGTTGCGCCGCATCACTGACATGATCCAATCCGGTGAGATTAGCGACGGCTTTAGCTTGCCTTCCGAACGCGCTTTGGCTGAAGCACTTGATCTTAGCCGCACTACGGTACGGCGCTGTTATGAAGAACTGCGCGCCCAAGACCAAATCAGCACCCATGGCCGGGCTGGGGTAACGGTCAAAGCACCGCCATCCAGAATTAATCCGGAAATGGGCCGCTTGAAAGGCTTTACCGAAGAAATGCGCGAGCTTGGCATCACGCCTTCCACGCAACTTTTGGAACAAAAAATCGTCACTGACCGTACTATTGCATCACTATTCAATCGTCCGGCCAGCGCCCGATTTCTGCGTTTAGTCCGTGTGCGCTTAGGCGATGACAGTCCGTTATCTCGTGAAGTGGCCTGGTATGACCTGACTGTCGCACCAGCATTAGCGGAGTGGGATGCGGCCGGATCGGCTTATCAGTTTCTTGAGCAGCAGTGCGGTCTTAAACTGATTAACGCTGAACAAACCATCGAAGCGGTGTTAAGCAACGATGAAGAAGCGGCTGTGTTTGGGTTTGCAGAATCCGGCCCTTGCCTGCTGTTAAAGCGTAAAACTTATTCGGACAACGGACAAATGGTCGAATATGTTGAAGGTACTTTCCGGGGTGATGCGTATACCTACCGGGTTAACCTGAAGATGTCGTCAAACGTCGCGACGTAGGCGTCGCTCCCACAATTTAGATGCGAGCGATATGCTTCATCCTAACCATTGTATTTAACAGTATTAAGGGCGGCCGGGGGACCAACTTGGGCTTGCATGAATTCAGATATTTCCGCCCGTGTCGGCAGAGCCTGCAACACGCCTTGCTTACCAGCTACCCAGGCACCACAGGCGCAAGCCAATCTTAAAGCCTCGTCCAGATCAAGGCGCTGCAAAAATGCCGACGCCAACCCTGCGCTAAAAGCATCGCCCGCGCCCGTTGCATCAATTGCGATAATCGGCCAAGCGGGCTGATGAATAACCACATCTGCAATCAACGCCACGCAGCCCTGCTCGCCCAGCGTCACAACCAGCAATTCCCCTTGCCAGCTGCATTGAT
>JAQTQN010000128.1 GCA_028712225.1 Methylobacter sp. | reverse complement strand
CCGCGCAGCACTAAATTTTGATCAATTACCGATACAACATCAAGCTGACCCGCAATAGTTAACGCATCACCACCGGTCAGTATCAAATGAATATTTTCAGCTTGTGCTGATAAAACATGTTCAATCAAACCGCAACATGCGGCTAATGTTCCGTTGTAAATTGCTGCCTCAGTATTATTAGCTGGCTCAAAGTCATGCCGAGCATTATTGAAACTCAACTTGCATGTTCCTTCCGCCAAAGATTTTTTCATCAACGTTAAACCTGGCGCTATAAATCCACCTTGGTGATGCCCATCAGCAGCTAATAAATCAATAGTTATTGCCGTTCCGCAATCAACTACACAGACAGCATCATTCTGATATTGTTTACGGGCCGCTATTAAACTTAACCAACGGTCTACTCCCAGCTTTTCTGGCTGTAGATAAGAGTTAATTACTCCAAATGCATTAGCCTGCGAGGTAACTGTAATAACTTTAATCGCAGGCCAAAGCAGGGCCGCTGTTTCTATTACCTGCTCAATTTGATGCCTAGCGCCAACGCAAGAAATAAACAGCCTGTCGGGGACAAGCATTTGTCGCCATAGATCGTATAGCGTTGCTTGATTGACTTGTTCATTGATTAAGGAAGGACCTGAAATTATTTGCCTGTCTTTAGACCAACCCCACTTTAATCGGCTATTGCCAATATCAACCAATAAATTCATAACGAAGAATCATTAAAACTAACTTCACCGGATGCAAATGTTTGGATACTTCCATCGGGACGTTTAATCAAAAGCATGCCGCTATCATCAATGCCTTGCACAATGCCAGTAAAAGGTTGATTCGCGATGAATAATGTAGCCGATTTTTGTCTAAGGCAATCGTAGTCACGCCATTCATCGAGGTAGGCTTTAATGCCTAATGTTTCAAACTCAGCAACGACCGGCAATAGCTCATTTAACAATAAACCTGCCAATTCATTTCTTGCCAGATCATTGCGCCCGGTAATTTTATTTAAATCAGTCCAGGCTTGTGAAATACCCTCCGCCTCGGCTTCAGGTAAAAACATATTTAACCCCAAGCCAATTACGGCAACGCAAGGACCTCCTGATTCCCCGGAAACTTCGACCAAAATACCGCCAAATTTCTTCCCTTGGCTATAAATATCATTTGGCCACTTAAGACCTAACTCATCAATGCCGTAAATTTTCAACGCCCTGATAACTGCTACACCAATGGCAAGACTCAACCCTGAAATACTAGCCGGCCCTTGTTGAAAACGCCAAAGTATTGAAAGGTAAATATTGCTGCCGAAAGGTGAAACCCATTGCCGCCCTCGCCTACCTTTACCGGCTGTTTGATATTCAGCTAAACAAATAGATCCTGAAGGCGCATGATTTTGAGCTTGTTCCGACAAATATCTGTTGGTCGAGTCAATTTGCTGATGAATTTCTAGCGATGAAATTAAACTTTTAGCCTGATTATTGAGAGTCAGACCAATCTTATGAGGTGCCAATAATTCAAGAGGTCTTTCGAGCCGGTAGCCCTTACCGCTCACCGCCGAATACGGCAAGCCCACAGAAGCTAGGAATTGCATGTGTTTCCAAATAGCCGAGCGGCTCACCCCTAAAATATCTGATAATTCAGTACCGGAATGAAATTGACCGTCGGCCAACAAATCAAGAATTTGTTTTTGTTTATCTGAAATAGACATTCACGGCACCCACCGTAACAATACGGCTAACATTGGCAATTAAATTTGTGAATATCTTAGCGACTTGCAGCATTATCAGATTCTTTTTTGTCCCGAAGTTGCTGAAGTTGTTTTTTGACTACATGTTTGATTAATAATTCACGATCTTGGTCTTTCAAGTTGACATAATCGACTCCAACCAAATAAGGGTATTGATCATCACCCGACTGACTTTTTTTACAATATACAACTTTTCCATAAGCAACAATCACCGCCATGCAATGCACCAAGAGCATTTTGATTTCCAAAAAATCGCCTTGCTCCAATTGCTGCTCAACTTCAAACGCAATACCAGCCGCGCTTAAATTGGCGTTACGCGTACTGTTTTCTTTAAACTGACCACCTTGCAACATAATTGCCTGTGACAACAAATCAATTTTAGAGTCTATTAGTCTCAAATATTCTGCTATATCCGGCTGGTTACGCTCCAACCGGTACAGTAACTGAGCCGAATCTTGAGAAATTAGTTCTAACGCTGATGATAAAGAGCAATTACTTAAAATATTATCGGAAAGATGACTAGGCTCCACCACCATTTTCTCATCAACTTTTTGATAAAAAAGATTAACTTCGTCATCAATTCGAAAGAACCGGCGCCTCTCTTCGGTGCTAGCATTATCTTTATTCACTAATATTGCCTCATTACTTTATTGTTCAGATTTGACTTAATGTATCTATTAAAATTATTAATTAATACAGCTTCGAAATTATAGTTAAAAGAAAAATAATTTTAGAAAAACTTACTTAACGCACTCATTTAGATAAATCCAATACTTGTAAATAATTATTTCAACTCATAAAAAAACCCGCCAAGAAAAAATTCCAGGCGGGTTTTTTTGTCCGTTAAAAGCTATTGAAATAACTATTTGACTAAGCTTAACAACACCCCGGCAGCCACTGCAGACCCTATGACTCCCGCTACATTCGGCCCCATGGCATGCATTAGCAAAAAATTATGAGGATTGCTTTCCAGACCTAATTTATTAGCTACCCTTGCGGCCATAGGCACTGCTGAAACCCCAGCTGCACCTATCAACGGATTGATAGGAGTATCGCTGAATTTGTTCATGATTTTTGCCATGATTACCCCTGCTGCTGTACCAATAGCAAAAGCTACCGCGCCTAACGCCAAAATACCGAGTGTTTCCAGCTGCAAAAATGCCTCGGCACTAAGTTTAGAACCTACAGCCAATCCTAAGAAAATAGTAACAACATTGATCAGTTCATTTTGTGCAGTCTGGCTAAGCCTATCAACAACACCACTGGCATTCATCAAATTACCCAGTGCAAACATACCCACTAACGGCGTAGCAGAAGGCAACAACAAAATAGACAAAAGTAATAGCATCAAAGGAAAAACGATTTTTTCGGTTTTGCTCACCGCCCGCAACTGCTGCATTTCGATTTTTCGTTCAGCTTCTGTGGTTAATGCGCGCATTATTGGCGGCTGAATCAAAGGCACCAAAGCCATGTATGAATAAGCTGCCACCGCGATCGCCCCGAGCAAATCAGGGGCAAGCTTAGAGGCAACATAAATGGCTGTTGGACCATCTGCCCCACCGATAATGCCAATTGCGGCGGCATCTTTGAGAGTAAATTCCAAACCGGGGACCATATTTAGTGCAAGCGCACCTATTAATGACGCAAAAATACCAAATTGCGCAGCCGCACCGAGAAGCAATGTCTTGGGATTTGCCAACATGGGTCCAAAATCGGTCATTGCGCCTACACCCATAAAAATAAGCAATGGAAAAATGCCTAATTTGATGCCGTAATACAAGAAGTGTAATAAACCACCTTCCTCAGCAATCCCTGCAACCGGAATATTGCTGAGAATGGCACCAAAGCCTATAGGCAACAACAATAAAGGTTCAAAGCCTTTTTTTATTGCTAAAAACAGCAACAAAAAACCAACCAACATCATGAATGCCTGTCCGGCTGTAAAGTTATATAAGCCGGTGCTATGCCAAAGTGAAAGCAAATTTTCCATAAGTTTATCCTTCACAAACTGATCAAAACATCGCCACCACCAATGGCATTACCCTCTTTGACGTGGATGGCGCTGACTGTACCTGCAACTTTAGAGCGCACCTCAGTTTCCATTTTCATGGCCTCCATAACCACGACCACATCCCCTGCGGCAATCTGACTACCGATATCGACCAACACTTTTAAAATAGTCCCTGTCATAGGTGACTCAATAACCTCACCATTTCCAGCCACTTGTTCAGAAGAAATGCCTGGAGAAGCCGCTGAAGGTTGAATATTTAAAGCACTACCTCCTGGTCCCACCGCAACGTGATAATTTTTACCATCGACATTGACTGTGTAGCTCTCCACAACCTGACTGGCTGCTGATTTATTGAGCTCGGTTTTCTGACTTGCTGCAAATGCTTGTGCATCCGGTGCAGGTTCAAAAGCGGCAGGATTGCCACGGTTAACTAAAAATTTCCAGCCGATTTGCGCAAAAAGACCGTTAATCAATGCATCTTCTTCGATACGGTCAACCAGCGTAATGCCTTCTGCTAACGCTTTTTGTTGGACATCTGCAATCAACTTGTCCATTTCCGGCTCGATTAAGTCGGCTGGGCGACAAGTAATCGGCTCAGCGCCATTAAGCACTTTGGCTTGTAGTTCTTTGTTAACCGGCGCTGGAGTAGCACCATATTCACCTTTTAAGACACCGGCAGTTTCTTTGGTAATGGTTTTATAACGTTCACCATTAATGACATTGAGCACTGCTTGGGTACCGACAATTTGTGAAGTAGGTGTCACCAATGGGATAAATCCCAAATCCTCGCG
Source organism: Methylobacter sp. (assembly GCA_028712225.1). Taxonomy (GTDB): domain Bacteria; phylum Pseudomonadota; class Gammaproteobacteria; order Methylococcales; family Methylomonadaceae; genus JABFRC01. The sequence continues at coordinate 3,498 of JAQTQN010000128.1, read as the reverse complement.
CACACGCGGAATTTCGGCCATTACTTCATCAAATTTATCTGCCGCACCCTGTTCTCTCAACTGGCTTTCCATATTGGTAAGCATGCCGCCAGGCACTTGAGAAACCAAAATACGTCCATCTACACCTTTCAAACTGCCTTCAAACTGCGCGTATTTTTTACGAATGTCCCTGAAATAATGAGCGATCTCTTCTAATTTAACCAAGTCCAAACCGGTATCGCGTTCGGTACCCTCAAGACTTGCAACGATCGACTCGGTGGGGCTGTGACCATAAGTCATGCTCAATGATGAAATCGCGGTGTCGACGTTATCGATACCAGCTTCTGCAGCTTTGATAATACTAGGCACACTCAAGCCAGTAGTGGCATGACATTGCATATGTATTGGAATTTTGGTGCTTTTCTTCAAGCGCGACACTAATTCAAAGGCATCATAAGGTTTTAGCAAACCAGCCATATCCTTAATACAAATCGAGTGCGCGCCCATATCTTCAATTTGCTTACCCAACGCAACCCATACATCAATAGTATGCACAGGGCTGGTTGTGTACGAAATTGTGCCTTGTGCATGGGCATCGGTACGCAGCACAGCTTTGATTGAATGTTCGATGTTACGCATGTCATTCATCGCGTCAAATACACGAAACACATCGACACCGTTTATAGCAGCGCGCTCAACAAATTTATCAACGACATCATCAGCATAATGCCGGTAACCCAATAGATTTTGACCACGCAACAACATTTGTTGTGGTGTATTGGGCATCGCTGCTTTCAATAAACGTAATCTTTCCCATGGATCTTCACCCAGATAACGAATACATGCATCGAATGTAGCCCCCCCCCAAGACTCAACTGACCAATAACCAATCTGATCGATTTTGTCACAGATAGGCAACATGTCTTCTATCCGTAAACGTGTCGCTAATATAGATTGATGCGCATCACGGAGAACTACTTCAGTAATGCCCAAAGGCTTCTTTTTCTTTTTATTGTCGGTGGCCATTCTGTGTGTCTCCTAGAACCTTTGTGGGTTTTAAAACATTGACCTTATGGGTCGGATTAATAGAATTTTTGGGGGATAAAACTTGAGGACTTATTTATGATCGTGACGATACTGGTGAACGGCTGCTGTAATCGCAGCAACAATGCGCTTATCGTTAGTACTTACAACAGACGGAGATGAAGCCTTCGGTTCATCTGGAAAAAAGCGTAACACCACTGCAGACATAATATTGATAGCGACTACCAACATGGCTAAAAACAGAAACACGATCCCCATACCCGCCATTAATAATTCGATACCACTACTCATTAATTCTGTCATTTCATCAAACCTGCTGCATTAAAACTTGCGAAATAGTCGAGGCATTATCCATAAAAAATCAATGACAGACAAACTAAAGATAACCAAATCTTAATTATTAATCATTTATCATAAATAATAACTTATGCATAACATCAATTCATTATCCCACTCTATTATGTAATCAATCGCTTTCATCTTAAGACGTAAACAAGTGTGCATATACTCCTACAACATTGTCGGTCAGCTTGCTCGTCCGTACTCTGCTATAAACCAGTCCAAGGTAATCAGTTGAGGAACTAATCTAAAACTCACCAAAATGTTTACTTAGTTAGGATGAACAGCCAAGCTCTGAATTTAACCAACGTTCAAGCACGGAACGAATATACGCCTGCTCTTCGCTGCTCAGCTCCCTGCCCTGCGAAATCCTGTGCCATTTTTCCAAACAAGTCCGGCAGCAACAGGCGGTAGCATGTTGAGCAACGAACACCGGATGACCGCGAAACGGGGTTTGTTTGCCGTCGTTTACAGGTTGAGCGGGAGCCAGACGTTTGCCGATAAAGTCTTGGGCATGACTGAGCACTGTCGGCATACCTTTGTTACGCAAATAATCCAGATCCTTGCCGTACAAATGAAACTTGCTGCGAAACGCCGACTTAGCCAAGCCGACAAACAGTTCGTCCAAATCCCGCACGGCTTTACCGTTATCTCAACACACCAGCGGCCGGTGTGTAGCTGTCCAATACATGAATGTAGTTAGCCCGCTCATAGGCGCTGGGATCAATCGCGTGTTGCTGACTGACACTGCCTTTTAACTGGCTGATGGATTCGTATTCGTGCTCGACCAGCCATTGCTCCAATTCCGAGCGGATCTCACCAAGCTTACCAACCCCATGCGCCAGCAACACACTGCATAAATGCACCACGTCAGCACCCGCCAGCAGGGCTTTGATCACATCGGCACTTTGATGAAAACCGCCCGTTACCGCCAAGGACAATTTGACCCGACCATACAGTAATGCGGTCCAGCGGATGCGCAGCGTGGCTTCCGCCGGTGTCGACAATTGCAACTTCGGCACCACTTCCAGTGTATCCAGATCGATATCCGGCTGATAAAAGCGATTGAACAGCGCGATTCCATCCGCACCGGCCGCTTCCAAACGCTGGGCAAAATGAATCGGCGAACTGAATTGCGGCGACAATTTGAGCGTCAGCGGCAAACTCACCCGACTTTTCAATTCGCGCAGAATATCCAGATAACGGTTCTCCACCGTTTCGCTGCTTTCTTCGGCATTCGCGGCCAAATGGTAGATATTTAGCTCCAGCGCGTCGGCCCCTGCTTGTTGCAAGGCCTGGCCGTATTCGATCCAGCCGCCTTGCGAGATACCGTTCAGGCTGGCTATCACTGGAATATTCAAGTTGCTTTTCAGCCGGTGTAAATGCTCCAGATATTGTTCCTGATAAGTCAAAATTTGGTCAGGCACAGGATGAAAAGATTCCGCCTCGCCGTAACCGATACCCTGCCCGTAAAAAAACCGCTCCATCTGCTGCTGCTCGGCTTCGATCTTTTCCTCGAACAGCGAGGGCATCACGATCGCCGACGCTCCGGCATCTTCCAGACGGCGGGCGCCATCCAAATCCTTGCTTAACGGCGACGCCGACGGCACCAAGGGATGCGCCAATTGAAGCCCCAAATAATTCGTTGTTAAATCAGCCATGTTGACTCTCCTGAGCAAGATCGGTTTTTAGCTGGGCCTTGGCCGCCGCCACGCTAGTAGCATCGTTCCATTCTAACGACGCCAATTGTTGATAATACCGGTAACGGTTTTTTACATCCTGCTGGGCCTGTTTCAAGAACGCCTCCGCCTGTTCAGGATGGCTTTGCCACAGCATGCTGAAGCGGGTTTCGGTCATCACAAAATCGCGTAAAGGAATTGAGGGTTCCGCTGAATCCAGATGCATCGGATTCTTGCCCTGCTTGATCTTATCCGGATCAAAACGAAACAGCGGCCAATGTCCGCTTTTTACCGCCAGGTTTTGCTGGCGATGGTTGTTGGACAAATCCACACCATGAGCAATACACGGCGAATAGGCAATAATGATTGACGGACCGTCGTGGGCTTCGGCCTCTAAAAACGCGCTGAGAGTCTGGGTGTCCTTACCGGCATAGGCAACGTGAGCAACATAGACATT
>JAQTQN010000009.1:16764-35914 GCA_028712225.1 Methylobacter sp. | reverse complement strand
CGGTCTTTGATCGATTGTTCGGCCACGTCAGCCTGCAATCTGGCTTCGATCAAGGCAAAATAACTTTGCGCGGTGCGTGCCGCTAGCGATAACCGGGCCGCGTGATAATCTGCAGCCGCGGCTTCCGCATCTTGCTGCGCGGCTTGTTGCGAGGCTTTGATGCGGCCCCAAACATCGATTTCCCAACTCAGCGAAAATAACGCCTCGAAGGCGCCGTATTCGTTGCCTTTAGCGCCGGTGTCTAAACGTTGATAACCCGGCGTAAACGCCAGTTGCGGCCACCGTGCGGCACCGGCGATGACAGCTTGTTCGCGCGCGGTATCTACTCGCGCGGCTGCAGCTTTCAGCTCGAAATTATTCGATAACGCATGGGTCACCAATGTTGTTAATGCGGGATCAGCAAAGACGCGTACCCATTCAGCTGCAATCCGGTTAGTTGCAGAACCGGCAACCGACCATTGAGTTGGCACCACGCCATAGGTATCGACAGCATCGCGTTCCGGGGCAGTGGTGCAGCCGGAGGCAATGCATAGCATTGAGCAAGCTAAAAATCGCGGGGTTTTTAACAAACTGATTTCTTTGTATTGCTTTATTGGCAATAAGTTAAGCCGTTCGTGCTGAGCCTGTCGAAGCATGAACGGCTTAACGAAATGAGCCGAATTGTTCTGTTCACACTTTGAAAGGAGTTGATTTCGTTTATGGTTCGACAAGCTCACCACGAACGAAATCAACACCTCAATTTTTATTCTGAGCATTTCGATTAAGTAAAGGAGAACTCTGTTGAAGGATTTGATTAGAGATTTCTTAATCATTGAGAGGTGCTGCCATCCTCACGGGTAAAATGGCAAGGATGCCGCCAAACTACTGCTCCACTGTTACAAAGGCTATTTTGGTAATTCCCGCATGCTGCACAGTGGCCATGACTTCTGCTAATTTGGAGTAAATCACGGACTGGTCTGCATATAAGTGCAAGCCGATTTCCGGGTTTTGGGTTTTTTCGGTAGTTAGCGCGATTTCCAATGCCGCAAGATCGGCAATCGGCAATTTATTAAGAGTGATAATGCCTTGCGCGTCGACGCCCAGTTGTAGCGGCTGCTCTTTCACATCGGCGGTGGTTTCAACGGTTTTGGGCAAGGTGACGTGTACGGATTGCGTTAATAGCGGTGCTGTTACCAATAAGATGATGACTAACACCAACATCACGTCGACCAGTGGCGTCACGTTGATGTCGCTCATCGCTTCTTCATTGTCTGATTGCGGTTTAAAAGCCATGACGTGTCCCTATCTTTGAGTGTCGCTAGTGAAAGCCGTGTGGATAAACCCTGCCACGAAATTTTCCAGATCAGTGCGTTGTTGTTTAACATGACGCAGTAAAAAGTTATAAGCCAATACCGCAGGTACCGCGACAGCGATACCAATCGCAGTTGCCACCAGCGCATCGCCGATAGGACCGGCGACCACGTCCAGACTGGTCGAACCGCTCTCGGTAATTTCGTGCATGGCGTGCATGATGCCCAATACTGTCCCAAACAATCCAACAAACGGCGCGGTACTGCCGATACTGGCCAACATGGTCAGGCCGGTTTCAGTCAGTCTGGTTTCTTTCTGCATCTGCACCAGTAAGGTTTGCTCCAGTAACTGCTCCGGTTCGCCACGATATTTCAGGTGTTTACCGGCAGCTTGTTGAATGCCGTCCAGCCAGGTAAAACCTTTGTTTGCTATGCGTGCTTGCGGGCCTCTGACGATAGTGTCCGGTAAGGCTTTGGCGGTTGTTAAATCAGCAGCATCCCAAAATGCATTGCTAAAACGCCGGTTGTAAACATTGTTTTTACTGAACTGCCAAATCTTGAACAAAATCAACGTCCAAGTCAGCACTGAAAAAATCAGCAAGGTATACAACGTGCCGTCGATAATCAGTTGTGGCGCAATATGGTCGGGCATTAAGGTGACTCCTGTTAGTTATTTAAGGTAAAAATTATCGGCACGATCACCGAACTGGCTACGGCGGTGCTGCCTCGTTTGGCGGGAACAAACTGCCATTTTTCGACTGCTGTAACGGCCGATTCATCCAATATGTCATGACCACTGCTTTGGTGGACGGCGACAGATTCGCTTAAGCCCTCGGCAGACACGTTGACTCGTAATAGCACCTTACCTTGCCAACCACGGCTACGGGCCATTGCCGGATAATCGGGTTTGGGATTGGTGCCGTAATTAGCATTAAAACTGGCTTCACTAAATGGCTCGACTTTGCCTTGAGTGCCGCTTGAGGACGTCGGTGCGCTGCTGGGTGCGCTGGTATTTTGTGCCGTCGATGCAGGTGCCGACTCAGTCAGTGAAGGCGCCGGGACCAACTCCTGGGCAAAGTCTGTTTTGGGTATTTCCACTTGTTTATGTTGCACGGGCTTTTTTTTCGCCACTGGTTTTTTTGCCGGTGGTTGTTTGGGTTTGATAGGCTCAACTGGTTTGGGTGGCGCAGGCGGAGCGACAGTGGGCTGTTTGCCGGGAACTGAAAGCATCGATATTTCCATCATCAACGGTTGTGCTTGCGTGATTGGCTCAGCGGGTTGTGCCAGCCAACGTACGCCTAACGCATGCACCAGCAACACCAAAATAAATAACAAACTACGGATGGTGTTGGGTTTTTCTTCTCCTGTTAACGTTTCCCACAGGGTTTGTTTGTTATGCATAGTTAATGTTGTGTTGCCGCCCAATGGCAGCAGGTGCGGCTTACTCAAGCCGTCTTTGAGATTGTTAAAGAAAAACATAGGTAATGTTGCCTTCCTGATATTAATTTTTATTATTTTTGTCGGTGCGGGCTCAAGGCCATTAAATTAATCCGTTTGTGTTTGACATGCTCACAGCTCACCACAAACGGATTAATTTAATGCCCCGGTCCTTGATTGTTGAGCCAGCAAGCCTAGTAATTGATCCAGCTTGTTTTCTAAATGTGTAAGCGTTTGGGTGAGCTGATTGACCTGCACCCTTAGCTCTTGAGTATTGTCATGGATGTATTCAAAGTGCATTTGAAAATACCTGGGCAATGGCAATGCGTCTATTAAAACATCTTTTTTACGCAGCTGCTTTTTTGGCGATTTGGGTTGTACGGATTTTCGCTTGGTTGTTTGTAGCGATAATTTCGGATTCATATCTGCTTCCTGTTTTTAAAATACTGATTGCTTTGCAGGCGTTCGTTTAAATGCGCTTTGATAAACGTGCCGCGCGGCGTTTTCTTAACCAAATAATAATGCCGGTCACGCTTAGCATAATGATCGCCAAGCCTAATACGCTGACAAAAATCCGGTACGGTAAACCGAACACATTGGCCATATGCAACGCGGCCAGCCAGCTGGTTACCGTGTTGCCGTTATATTGTCCGCTGGGCAATAACAGCAGGCTTTGTTCGCCAGTGTCGGCATCAAACAGCACTTGAGTTGCACCTTGTTTGTCTTGGATGTCGCGGCTGCTGCGAACACTGTATCCATACACCCCAAGCTCGCGATTCAGCCAGACATAGCTGGGCTGGTCGATGGTGAAGCTGTTTTCCGCAGCCGCTTTGTTTAGCAATGATTCACCGATTTTGAGGGCTTGCGGCCAATCTATGGCGGGTTGTGCCAACGGTTTATCCCGCTTCCGCAAATCTGTCCACGGGGCATGATAATCAAATACCAATTGAGTGGTTTTGGTATACACCGTATCCCACAAATTCATATAAACGCTAGACCAGGCAAACACCAGCAGCATCGCCCATAACCATAAGCCGCCTGCACGATGCAGATCAAAATTAATGCGATATTTGGATCCGCGCCATTTAATTAGCCACGCGGGTTTCCAGCGTTGCCAAAATGAATTATTCGGTAACGTATAGTTAAACCGTTCGTGGTGAGCTTGTCGAACCATGATCGGTTTAACCGTCCCCCCTTCGACAAGGCTCTCCTGAGCTAAGTCGAAGGGCTCAGGGCGAACGGATAAACCTTGTTTTTTCCGTCTCGCAGGCAAGGTCAAATAAAATCCGACAAAACTATCCAATGTCCATATTAGAGCGGTTATTCCTAACGCCCACATACCCACATCATCCAATGCCAAGTTGAAATGCAGTTTATAAATAAACGGCATGAGATTGATCCGGCCTTCAGAAATCGCCCCCCAAGTCCGCCGACCTAATTCTTTACCTGTGTAGGGATCGAGTATCAATTGATCAAAGCCCAGCTCATACGTGTTGCTGGTGGCAGGATCAATACGTGGCGAAACAGAAACATACACCGCGTCAGGGTCTCCCAACGATAACGAATTCACTTGAGCTTTAGGCGCTAACGCCTCAGCGCTTTTGATCAATGTTAACGGGTCAAGTCTTGGGCTACCGGTGTTTACTGCAACAAGTTGCGGACTGAGCAGATGTTCCAGTTCCGCTCTGAACGCCAGCAAGCTACCGGTTAAACCAACAATAACTAGAAAACCGGCCATTGCCAACCCCGCATAACGGTGTAGCAACACCCAGAAATGACGTGTCATAGCGTGCCCTTAAGTGAATAGGTTAAGTGTTTATTTGTCATCCCGCTGTCCTGTTAATCAGCCACACATAAATAAGACGATTCAGCAGCAAAAAACCCCACATTGAACATAAAAAATCCAAGTATAAAAATGAATGGTTGTAGGTCATGCGACATGAGTGTCTTAGAAATGTGAGGGAACGCATACCCTGTCCTATGTCACGCCGCCAAATTAGACTAATAAAGCGAAATAAGCCGTCAAAGGGTGGGCAGGTAGATTTGCCCACCATTTAACGTCACAATCTAGCCAACAGGTGGGCGCGAGAAGCATGCGTCCACCCTACGCAGATTAAAATTCTAACCGCACCGAACCCATGAAAGTGCGTGGCGCACCAATATTAATCCTTGGAGCCCAAGTTAGGCTGCTAGAGTCGTCAGAATCACTGTAAAAGCCTTTATTCAACAAATTATCGACGTTAAGTTGCGTAATTAATTTTGAGCTGCCAACTTTCCATGCGTAGCTGGTGAGCAGGTTAACGGTGGTGTAGCCCGGCAATTGATAAGATTTATCGGTTGAACCTTGGCGTTGATCACGAGCTAACATGCCGGCACCAAATTTTAATCCTTGCAGATCACCGCTTTGCAACTCGTAGGTTGTCCATAAGCTGCCACCATTCCGGGGAACATTGGATAGACGGTTGCCATCGTTGGCACCGCCGATTATTTCGGAATCAATGTAAGAATAGGCACCGATCACTTTCAATCCGGGCAATACTTCACCGGCAACATCAAGTTCCAAACCCTCATTGCGCACTTTGCCCAATGTTTGCCAGCAACGTGGGCCACAACCAATCGTAAGATTAGATTTGTTAATTTGATATAACGCCAGTCCGGCGGTTAACCGGCCATCCAGCCATTGTGTTTTAATGCCGGTTTCCCATTGATTGGATTCTTCCGGTGGCGCAGAGTAACCACCTGAACCGGCACCAACCACGCCATTGTTGCTAGTGCCGAAATTTTCCATATAGTTGCCGTAAAAAGATACTTGCTCAATCGGTTGCCAGACGATGCCGGTCCTAGGTTTTACCCGCCCCCATTTGCCTTCACCCTGACGGTTATAGAGGTTGTCTTTATTATCTGCTTCAGCCCAATCGTAACGCATGCCGCCCAATATGTGGATGTTGAAGGGCAGTTTGATTTGATCTTGAATATAGAGTCCATAGGTCTTTTGATTGATTTCATAGCTGGAATCTATTCCTGCCAACTCTGGGTAAAAGCTTTCTGTAGTCCCACATGACGCATGAACAGGATTGTAGATATTAATATCAGGGAATCCTGTCCAACCGCTGGTACTTGTTAAATCACAGGGCATCATGCTGGAATCGTACTGTTGACCCCTGTTCCAGAAATCGTAGAAGTCTCCGCCGATTAAGACGTTGTGCTCGATACCATGAGTATCGAATTTACCCGCCAAATTTAAATCAATGCTATAGGTATGCGTACGGTTGTCATGCAGACCGAAAACAAAGCGATTTAGCGTACCGGTATTGGCATCAAGATAAGCAGGCAATACATTCATCCGGTCATCTTGACTGGTGTATTCGGCGTTGAAACGATGATTTAGTTTCCATTTATCATTGAAGTCATGTTTCCAGTTATAACCCAGCACAACATCATCGCCTTCCGATTGGGTACCGTTTTCACCCAAATTACGACTACGTGGAATAGCGGCAGGCCGATTGCCGATTGCGGTGGTGCCATTATCAGGGACAGCTTTATTGTTAAGGTATTCCATTTCGAAAGTCACTTCATCCTTGTCGGAAATTTTCCATAGCAACGTAGGTGCAACAAATACTCTTTGCCCCTCAACATATTCACGGAAAGAATCGCTGCTTTCGTAGGCTAAATTGACGCGATAAAGTAATTTCTTGTCTGCTGTTACCGCCCCGGTAGCGTCAGCAGTAGTGCGATATGTATCGAAAGAACTAAATTGCTGTTCGATGGCATAAAAAGCATCTTCCAGCGGTTTTTTGGTGACCATGTTAACCATGCCGCCGGTTTCAATCCGGCCATAAAGCAACGAGGCAGGGCCTTTTAGAACTTCGATACGTTCCAAATTGGCAGTTTCTCGTTTACCAATAGCTGACAACGCTCCTTGTAAACGCATACCGTTGCGATAAGTATCGAATGAGCGAAAACCGCGGACATTAAAGGTATCTGACAAACCGCCCGTGCCGACATTTGTGTAAACCCCGCTGACATTTTCTACAGCTTTATCAACCCGGGTGACTTTGCGGTCTTGAATTACCTGTTGGGTAATTGTCTGTATCGAAATGGGTGTTTCCATGATCGGCGTATCGGTTTTGGTCGCCGAGCTGGAGTTAGATACTGTGTAGTCTTCGTTATATGGATATTCTGAATCTTGAACAGCATCACCCACCACCGTCATCGTCTTCAACGTTGTTTCCGATGTTTTGGGCGTGCCGTCCACGGTTATCAGCGTTTTATCAACTACTTTGGAGTTAAGGCCGGTGTTACCCAAGGCAATATTCAAGGCTTGCTGGGCGGTGTAGTTACCCTTAACCGGTGCAGCACTTAAGCCTTTGACCGTTTCATCTGAATATATCAGCTTGGTGTGAGCAGCTTGAGAGACTCCGTCCAGTGTTGCCGACAACGGTTGCGCCGGCAGGTCGAAGCGATAAGTTTCATTGTTGGCTGCATGGGCGTTGCCCATTAATAATGGTGTGATCAACAGCCCGTGCTTGATCAATTTATGCAGTTCAATTTTGTTCCAAGGGCGCTCAGTATTACTTGCCATGTGATTTCCAAGGTTTGGTTATTACTCAAGGTTTCAACGTTTTTAGCCGTCTTAATAGTAATAACAAAGCAAACCGGCCCAACTGGACATTTTTTTTGAAAAAAATTTAGCGGTAGCCTAATTGTCAGGGAAAGTCTCGAAGGTCGGGCATGCTGTTTATGCCCGACATTTACATGCATCAAAATGTCGGGCAACGAAAAGATGTTGCCCGACCTACGGGGCTTGATCTACCTCGCTGGGGTGATTGCTTTTTCCCGAATCTTTCTCGCCCGGCGTTTTTGTTGCCAGCGAATAACACCCGTCATATAAAGCATCAATGGCACCAGCCCTGAGATTAAAATAATAAGCTGCCCTGTAAAGCCGAAGGCTTCCCCGGTGTGTAGCGGATAAAGCCATTCTACAAAGATGTCGCCCGCAGTACGGCTGCCACGCTCCCGCTCATGGATGATTTTGCCGCTGTATTGATCGATCCAAAGGCGCCGGTAAGGCGATCGTTGATTAATCTCATCGTTCGCCGGTTTACCTACATGATAAACACCCAGTTCATCCTCGGGAAAACCGATAAATCGATATTCGCCATCGGGAAAACGTGCATCGGTAATCGCTTTAACCTCGGCAAGGCTGATCGGTGTTTTATTACCCTTGGGCGCGACACTCCGGTATACCGGAAAAGGTTCTGTTACCGAAGAAAAAACACCCACCAATCCCCGACCATACTCTGGAAAAATTAGGTATACGCCGGACAGTATTAAAAACAAAAGAATCACCGAAGTATAAAAGCCGAAGGTTTTGTGCAAGTCAAAGTTGAGCCGTTCAGGACTGGCATTGCATTTAATCGTCAAAGCCTTTTTGAGCTTGCCGGGGCTAGGCCACCATAAAATCAAACCTGTTAACATCGAAAACAATAAAGCCAAACCGATAAAGCCCACAGTAGTCATTCCCGTTGATCCCATGGCCAGGCTATAGTGCAAACGCAAGACCACATCTATTAACGGCCCCCGCCAGCCGCGTTCAAAATCGACCTTTAGACGTTGTCCTGTCACTTCGCCGGAGTAGGGATTGATAAATAGCTGGTGGTTTTCAGAGTGATCCGCCTTGGGTGATGGCTGTTCAAACCATAATTCAAAAGCCAGCCCTGGATGCCTGGGAAAACCAATGGCGCCTGCCTTGCTGTCGGCAGGTAACGCTTTCAGGCCCGAAGCAACGATAGCATCCAGTGGTAAATAGCTTTTATTTTCCTTGTCGATTGAAACAGTCATTAGCCTGGGATTTAGCCATTCGTCCAGTGGGAATTCAAAAGCCAACAGGCTGCCGGTCAGGCCGATCAATACAAATACCGCACCGGCAAACAGCCCAAGATATAGATGTACCTTAAGCCAGAATTTGCGGCGGGATTTTAGGGTTAGATTCATCGTAATAATTTTGCCGGGTGGGGACGAGGAAGGTTGGGTTGCCTGTTGTTTGGCAACCCAACGCAACTGGTTAAAACTCCAGGCGCACCGAGCCAAGGAAAGTGCGCGGTGTGCCAACGCCAACGCGAGTGTCCGAATTGGAACCGGTGTAATAGGTTTTATCGAGTAAATTATTGGCGTTAAGCTGAAGCGTCAGCTTTTTTCCGGCAACTTTCAAACCATAGCTGGCTAACAGATTAAAGGTGACATAACCGGGTGTTTGCGCGGTGTTGGCATTTGAGACTTGGCCTTGGCTCGAAGCAAGCACGCCGCCGCCTAATTTCAGTCCATGTAAAGCTGTATTCTGGAATTCGTAGGTATTCCACACGCTGCCGAAATTGCGCGGCGCGCTATAGGCTCTATGTCCGGTATTGCCGGGCCCGCCGCTGTCATCAACATCCTTGTTAATATTGGCATAGGGCATGTATGTGTAAGCACTGATGACCTGCCAGCCGGGTAAAACCTCACCCTTTGCTTCGAATTCGTAGCCTCGGCTTTCCTGTTGACCAATGGTTCTTGTAATCAAAGGATTGAAGGGATCAGGGACCGGCAGGTTATTTTTGGTTAAATCAAAATAAGCAAAAGTCGCCGATAAACGTCCATCCAGAAATTCAGTCTTGGCGCCCAACTCCCATTCTTCAGCCGTCTGTGGCGGTAATGACGCTTGCCCCGGGCTGTTAAATAGACTGTTGGAGGGGCCGAAGTTTTCGCTGTAATTGCCGTATACGGACAACCATTCTATTGGCTTCCACAGCAAGCCGCCGCGCGGACTGACTTGATCGTCGGCAGTTGTGACGAAACCATCGTTACTGCCCGTCGCATTGTCATAGCGCAGGCCAACATTACCGTAAACATTAAAAGGAAACTTGATTTGATCCTGAAAATACAAGCCATACCACTCCATGTTCCTGTCAGGCCCGGTCGTGAAGTTAAGAGGCTGCGTGCTTGTCTGGTAAGTGGGATTGTAGATATTAAAAGTCCCTCCCGATGGGGATAGCGCACAGCACTCCCCAGAAAACTGGTTATCAATCATGACATAGTCAAAGCCCCAGAGTGTGGTGTGCTTTAGCATCGCGGTATCAAATTTACCGGTTAGGTTGAGAGTGGTGTAATACTCTTGTTGCTGCGAGTTACCGTTGTTGGCTCCGCGCTTACCCATGGGTAAAGCAGAGGGAGCATTAGCCAAGTTACCTAGTGCGTCGGGCTCCCCGAAAAAGAAGGTAAAAAGCTGGGTGGCATCAAAAAATTCCGCGCCGAAACGATGATCGAGTTTCCAGTCATCGTTGAATTTATGTGACAAATCAACGCCCACATAGGTTCTGTCGCCGACGTTTGTGTTGTTTTTAGGTTCGCCAATTTGACGATTTCTGGGAAGATTGGCAGGGCGATTACCGATCACGGGAATACCTGAGTCGTTGGTATTATCGAAATGGTTATATTCAATATTTAAGTTAGCCTGGGTTTGATCGGAAATATTCCAGGTGAGACTCGGCGCAACGAAGACGCTATCCGATTTTACAAAATCACGGAAAGAATTGGCGTTTTCATACGATAAGTTGACCCGATAAAGCAGCTTGTCATCAGTCGTAATGGCGCCGGTTGAATCTGCAGTGGTTCGGTAACGATCATAAGAACCGAATTGTTGCTGTATGGAATGATAAGGCGTTGCCTGCGGTCTTTTGGTCACCAGATTGATAACGCCGCCGGGGTCGCTACGCCCATACAGAATTGAGCCCGGGCCTTTTAACACTTCAACGCGTTCTACATTGGGGGTTTCACGCCTTGCCTGAGATGCCCCCAAGCCGTTGGGAAACAAAAAACCGTCCCGATAAAAAGTACCTGTTTGAAAACCGCGCACGACAAAAGAATCGCTCAGTCCGCCATTGGTAAACTGAGACTGTACCCCGGCCACGTTGGTCAAGGCATCTTCAACCCTGATGACTTGTTGGTCTTTTATTACCTGCTGGGATACGACGGCTACCGAATAAGGCGTTTCTAAAATCGGTGCATCACTCTTGGTAGCCGAACTGGCATTGGTGATGTGGTAGTCTGGGTTATGAGGATCATTCACATCTTGAACCGCATCCCCGACCACCGTCATCGACTTCAAAGTGGTTTCGCCGGACTGCGGTTCTGGAACAGCGGCTTTTTCCAGCGTCACCGTGCCGTTTCGGTTGGTTTGTACTGTTACACCAGTGCCTGCCAGTAGTTTTTGTAAGGCTTGTTCCTGTGAATAACGGCCGGAAACTCCTGGCGAGTTAATCCCAGCAGTCAATTTGCCGTCAGCGATAATTTGTAACCCGGATTTGAGCGAAAAATCGACCAGTGCCTTGTCCAGTGTCTGTGAATGAATTTGATAATCGGCTTGTTGGGAAGAGGCTTGATTTGACAATGGCTCCCCGCCTTCTGCCGCATTGGCTGCCGCTAAGGCTATTAATAGAAGGCTACCGGGTAGCGGAAAATTACTGAAAGGTAAGCCGAGTTTGATAGGTGTCTGAACGGGCATGCGCATCTCCACAAATTAAGTCGTCGTGAGTGTTACTGGGCAAGAATTAACCCATTACTAATCAAGGACGCTGCGTTGCGGGAAATCCCTAGGCGAGATTTTAAAAATATTGCAACTATTCAGCGAGTTTCTTTGGAGGGCAGAAGCAATAACGCATTACCGGGTGGGAGCGACGCCCACGTCGCGATTTGAAGCCTTCGGTCGCGACGAGGGCGTCGCTCCCACAAGACACTTTCACAGCAATCAACTGATGCTGAATAGTTACAAAATATTTCGCTGTTGTGTTGAAAGCAATTAATAAATAAACTAGGTTGGTCAACTTTTTAAGGGGTTTGCCATGCAAACGATTAACTTATTTCAAGCTAAAACACATTTATCCAAATTGATTGATCAAATTGCTTCCGGTGAAGAAAGTGAGTTTGTGATTTCACGTAACGGTAAGCCCGTAGCCCGGATGGTGCCGATTGCTCAACAGGCTGATGTTTCGCGTCGTATCGGTATTGCTCAGGGTGAATTTTCGATCCCGGAAAATATTGATGGTTCCAATCAGGACGTTGCCGATTTGTTTTATGGAAAGAGTGCTGACGATGCGTCTGTTGCTTGATACACAAATAGCACTTTGGGGGCTAACGAATGATCCTCGCTTGACCATGAAAGCGAAGGAACTAATTTTGGATGCCAATAGCATTATTTATATTAGTGTGGCTTCAATTTGGGAAATTAGCATTAAGTACCAATTAGGGCGCGGAGATATGCCTGTTTCTGGGAGTCGTGCGACTGAATTATTTAGCGCTGCTGGTTATTTGTTATTACCTATCCAAGCTTTCCACGCTACGGCAGTAGAGTCGTTACCGGCTATTCACAACGATCCGTTTGACAGAATGCTTGTCGCTCAGGCGTTAACTGAGCCGATGAGATTGATGACTCATGACCGCACTGTGTCTCGTTACAACGATACTATTATTTTCGTCTGAATTCGGGTTACCCCAACAAAACCAAATAATCCGTCAACCGCCGGGCACGAATGCCGAAGGTTTGCTCCAAGGCAGTAACGGCATCGTCAAGTCGGTTAACTGAAAATACCGCAGTAATCGGCCGATTTTTGAGTTGTTCATTGGTAATAATCAAGCGGCCGGGGCGATAACGATTAATTTCGTCAACCACTTCAGACAATGTCGCTTGTACAAAGACTATCTGTCCTTGACGCCAGGCTAATGTGCGTTGCACTTCGGTGGTTTGTTTGGCGGCGAGTTGTTGATTTTGATAACGGGCTGTTTCACCCGGCGTTAGCGGGGTAATTTGTTCCGGATGCTCTGTCGCACTGGTTTCCACGCGACCTTCCGCAACGGTAATTGTCACATTGTCATTATTACGGCCAACACTGAATGCTGTGCCGGTAACACGGGCTCGGGCTGCGCCTGCATTTACCCAAAAGGGTCGTTCCGGGGCGTGTGCAACTTGGAAATATGCCTCGCCACGCAGCAGTTGTACTCGGCGTACATTGTCTTCTATCTCAACTGTCACTGCGCTATCGGTATTAAGCAGCAACTTCGAGCCATCGGCCAGATCAATTTGCCGTTGCTCGCCGGTGGCGGTGTGATAGTCGCTTTGCAGGTTTTGTAAGGTAGCCGGTTGTAGGAAAAACGTCAGTGCTGTGCAAAGTAATAATGCAGCCGCAGCGCGTAAGGGGATAAGGTTCTGACGCTGTGATGATGGTGCTATAAGAGTCGTTGGCGCTTGAACGGCAGCTTGGCGGAGATTTTTTGCCGGTGTTTCCAGCGCTAAATATAAATCCTGTACTTCGTTCCAAGCTTGAGCATGTTGAGGATTAGCCGTCAGCCAACGGTTAAATTCCAGTTGTTCCTGGTCGTTGACATGTTCGGCATGTAGTCGGATAAACCAGGCGCTGGCTTCTTCGAAGATACTTTCTGGTACAGGGGGTAACGAGTTAATGGCGGCAAGCTCCAAATGACGACGATTCACGCTGGGTAAAGTGTGCGGGCGGTTGATTTTACACTTATTTTTGATCGGTCAAGCAACGGCGGCAATGCAACATGGCCTGGCGCAGATGATATTCGACGGTGCGCTCGGATAGGGTCAGTTGTTCAGCTATTTGCTTGTAGCTGAGTTCATCGGCGCGATAGAGCAGAAAAATTTCTCGGGTTTTTTCCGGTAGGCTGGCGATGGCTTGCTGCAATTGCGCCTCCAAACATTGCTTGGCAATGATGTCTTCTGTGTGGGGTTTTGAATCGGCAATCTCCGTGTCGAGTGTGACAAATTCACGGCTTTTTTGGCGTTTGACACTGCGTAAGTGATCGCGGGCAAGATTGGCGGCGATGGTAAACAAAAATGCGTTCAGATCAAGAATTGATTGCGGCTCGGATTGTTTGAGAAAACGCAGGTAAGTTTCCTGCGCCAGTTCTTCGGCAATCTCATGAGAGCGCACCTGCCAAAATAGATACTTTTGCAGATGCGAATGGCGGGTACTAAAAAAATCAGCCAAATCCTGGCAGCAGACCGCTGTGTTGTCGTCAGTCATGTTTGTTTCGATTATCCATAGTCAAAGCCGTATGCCGCCTAATTCTTGTGCATTCGCCGTAAAAAAATCTGTTGGCCGTTGCGCTTGGCCTGCACTGGCAATATGGTCTCGAGCGCATGCAGAAACGGATCAATATCAGCGGCATCAAAGGTACCGCTCAGCGTTTCTTGCGCGAGTTTGCTATCAGCAAAGCTAAATTGCACGGCGTGATAGCGTTCCAGTTCGGCTGCGACTTCACTTAAAGGCGTGCGTTTGAAAATCAATTGGCCGTTTACCCAGGCGGTAATTCGGTTGGCTTCAGCTGTTTGTAATTGGCCAAAGCCGCTCGATTCTGAGTAGCTCAGTTGGTTGCCTGCGATGAGATGCTTATTGATGTCGCTGTTGCCGTTGCTTAACTCGACTTCACCCTCTAAAACCGAAACAGTTGTACCTTGTGGTTGTTTACGAACATTGAACCGGGTGCCGATGTCACGAATTTGTAACTCGCCGACCGCCACGGTAAACGGACGCAGGCGATTGTGGCTGACCTCAAACAGCGCCTCACCTTGAGTTAACTGCACGTGTCTATTTAACAAGGACATTTTGACTGAAATTTGGCTGTTGGTATTCAGGTCAATATGCGAGTTATCGGCCAAATCAATGCGGCGGTGTTCACCCACTTGAGTCGCGTATTGAACGGTTTCGGCGCTGTATTCCAGCCAGGCGGCGCCGGTAGCCGCTATAAATAAAACCAGCGACGCTAATTGTGATGCAGAAGATTTGCTCGGCTTTGCGGTACGAGCTTCTGCCAGCGCGGGTATCGGGATAAATTTAAGATCATCCATGCTAACCCAAACTCTTTCGGCCTCTGCGTAGGCAATTGCATGATTTTGATGTTTGCTCAGCCAGGTTTCGAAGAGTCGCCGATCTTCGTGAGAGCTTTGTTCCGATTGCAAGCGCACAAACCACTCAACGGCTTGCTTGAGCTGGCGTGAGTTATAAGTTGGATAGGGTGAATGCATTAGACGTTTGCAGCGGATTATTAAGCGGAGTCATGCATTGATGACAATGCAACATGGCTTGAACCAAATGCCGCTGTACCGTTTTTTCTGAAATGCCCAGTTGCAGCGCAATGTCGGCGTAGCTTAGTTCGTCAATTTTGCGTAGTAAAAACACATCGCGAAATTTCTTAGGCAATGAGTTGATGGCGATGAGTAATAGCTCGCATTGCTGACGCAGGGCCGTTATTTCATCAGGCTGGTATTGTGGACACACCAGATTGTTATCGAGAGGGACTGTGTTGTTTCTGGCTAACTGCTGCCATCTTAAGTAGTTGATAGCAAGACGTTCAGCGACACGAAAAAGCAAGCCGCCTAAGTTCTCGTCATGTTTAATAACATTATCGCGCAGTAAACGCAGGTAGGTTTCCTGGCACAGATCCTGAGCCGTTTCATGGCAACGTGTGCGGTTTACCAAAAACAAGGTCAGCGCTTCGCGGTGGTCTTGAAACAATTCGGTAATCTGATGATGGCTAAGTTGTAAGGTTGACATTCTTAGCTGTTCAAAAAATTTTGTAATTATTCAACGACATTATCGTTACCTGGTCAGCGTGTTGCTGTTCAATGTTAATGGCTAATAATTCTGTAGAAGCGAGTGATGCCCGCTGGTATTTGAGTCGGTTCGCGTTATATCGCAGATACAGTACGTTCCTACAAAGGACACCGCTTTTCAACGTTAGGGTAATGGAAACCGAGATAGTAAAAGCACATTATGTGCCACAAACAATTGCCTTGAATTGATTAGGGGAATTTTTCTGTTGGTGCATATGATGCTGCACCAGCTTCCCTAGTTAACGATGGGAAAGACAATGGGTTGTTGAGTAAATGCAAAATACAGTGATTGCCTTGTAAAGCATGTTGGAAAATTAAAGTGTACTGATCGAAAAGTAAGGCATATGCCATACAAAAATAACGTTAAATAACATAGTTTAATTAAAAAACGGCCTCAGTGGCGTGTAAAAAAAGCGGCCGTGCTTGATGAGCTTTAGTGATGATATTGATGCCAAGCTGCTGTATTAGTGAGTCAGATGATTTGTCAAAGTGGCGGCATGCCGTGAAAATAATGCGTGTATGGATGTTTTCCAGCTATCCGCCAAAAACTGTAATAAGATAGGCAAAATTCCACTATTTCAGAGTTAGTCCTATGCGACGTTTATTATTATCAGGTTTATTAATTGCCTTACCGGCGTTTGCTGTTGATGATCGTCCGCCGGATCTTGAAGCCGTTCCAGAAGCCCCCGAGCCACCATTGCCGGTACAAAGCGGTGAAGAAATGGAGCCTGACATTACCATCGTTCGTAAAGGCAAAAGCACGATTCAGGAATACCGTAGAGCAGGTAAGCTATATATGATTAAGGTTGTTCCTGATATTGGCCCCGCCTATTACATGGTTGATTCTGATGGTGATGGTCATGTTGATGTCCGTGGCAGTGATATGGATAGAGGCAGCAATATCAATATGTGGAAAATACTGGAATGGAAGTAGCCTAGTCAGTGTCTGTTTATACATCTATTACGCACGCGCAACTTGAAGACTTTTTTGATGACTATTTGCTAGGCGACGTTGTCAGCTTTGAGGGGATTGCCGACGGCATAGACAACACAAATTACCGGGTAAAAACTACCGGTGGCGAGGTGGTGTTGACGTTGTTCGAATCAATGTCGGAAAGTGAGTTAGACCATATCATCGGTTTACTTGCACACCTGAGCGCCAATCATCTGCCTTGTCCAATGCCGCAAGCCGATCGTCAGGGTAGGTTGTTACGTCTATTAAGTAATAAACCAGCCGCCGTGTTTAACCATCTAGCGGGTGCGGCTGTCAGTTCGCCATCAATTGCACAATGTAGAGCAGTAGGCGAGCAATTAGCCCGGCTGCATATTTGTACGCAACAGCTGCAATTGCCGCTAAACAACAGCAATGATATATCCTGGTGCCAGACTGCGTTTAGTCACATCAGGGGCTATTTATCAGTTGCCGATGCTGAACTCATTGATGAAGAACTTAAATTTCAGGCTCGATGCAGTTGGTCCGGATTGCCAAGTGGTGTGATTCATGGCGACTTATTTAAAGACAATGTGCTATTTGATGGCGACCGGCTAAGCGGCATGTTAGATTTTTATAGCGCCTGCACAGGGCCTTTGTTGTTAGATGTGGCGATCACTGTCAATGATTGGTGTTGCGAAAATGGCAGTATGAATTCTGAAAAACTGACGATGCTAATAGCGGCTTACCAACGTCTTAGACCATGGCAAGGTGATGAGTTGTTAATGTGGTCAACAGCGCTTAGAGCAGCGGCTCTACGATTTTGGTTGTCGCGGCTGCAATATCAGATTTATCCTCGTCCCGGCGTTATCACTCAACAAAAAGATCCGCTGGTTTTTCGGCGGATTTTGCAACAACACCGGCAACCGCAAGCCGTATTTAAACCAGTGCCGCAACCCGATTTAATGAATGCAAACACTTTTACAACCAGGAGAACCGCGTGATCAAGATTTTTCACCTTAGCTTTATTTTGTTATCTATTATCAGTTTTATCGGCAGAGTGATTATTTCGGAAATCCGCCCGGAATTACTGAAAGTAAAAATTATTAAAATTGCGCCACATATCATTAATACTTTTTTACTGCTGAGCGGCTTTATATTGGTATTTCAAGGCGATTGGCTGTCAGGCGACTACGGCTGGATTGTCGGTAAATTTTTAGTGCTATTGGCTTATATCGGCTTCGGTTTATTGACATTGCGTGCTCAAGGCACCAATAAATGGCTGGCATTTTTTGCCGCGTTGGCTTGTTTTGTTTACATCGGTATCGTTGCCGTTACCAAAAATGCTTGGTTCTTTTTGTAAACAACTACGTTACAAACGAAATTCGCTAGCGTTAATTTTTTGCGCTAGCCACTGTAATACGTCTCTTGCCTTGAGTAACTGTTCATCAACTACCAAGGCTTGCTGATTGCTCAACACTTGCCAGCGACTTAGCTGATTTTTTAATTGGATTTGTTCGTTGGCAGTAAAGTGTATCCGTTGTACTAATCCCGCAAACACAGGCGATTCCGCTACTGTGATGGTTTCTGCCAAACTGGTTAACTTACCCAATAATGCCTCAATTACCGGAAGTTGCCCGGCAATCCAGGCCGATACCTGTTTAGGTTGAATAGCCGCCACCGGTGACGTTGAATTATCGGAAATCACCTTCATACACTGCACTAATTCTCCGGTGGTAAAACGAATTGCCGTTTCATAAAAAGCGGACGCCTCCATGTCACATAGCTCAGCATGCAGGTAATCCGGTTGCGGCAACGAGGCGGTACGAATGCCTGCGGTCGGGCAGGGCGGAGTAAATACCAGCGGCGGGTAATAGCGCTTTTGGCTGTCGACATCGGTGATTTTGTCGACTAACCACACGCTGCCCAAGGCAACATCGCGCTGTCCGGCAATCCCTATATTTACCATCACTGGCGGTTCGGTTACCGATAAGCGTGCTTGGCTATAGGCTACTGCAGCCGCCATGGCGCTTTTTCCCAGCCCGGTTACGGTCAAGCAAATAGCGTTATTGCCATAAATGGCAAAGGGCCAAATCGACGTGTCTTTTTTTAATTTAAAGTGCGCAATCAGCGGCGCAGCTTCGCAGGGCAGAGCGCAATAAATAAAAACGCGTCGTGATGTGACGCCTGTCATTGCTGAGGTATCGGTGTTGCAGATAATTCTGCGACCGGTTCAACTTTCATTTCAGGCGGATCCAGTAAGTGTTCTAACCAAGCTTCAGCAGCAAGTTGCTGGGTATTCAGCAGACTGTTAGGAAAGATGCCGATCAGCAATACTAGAATTGCGGGCACCGCCAATACTAAAAATTCCCGCGGTCGTAAGTCTTGATTTAGCGGCTGATCGATTTTGAGTGGGCCAAAAAAAGCACGGCGCGTAAACGACAGCATGTACGCCGCACCAATCACCGCACCGGCCAGCGCCGCTACCGCGATACCGGCATGCGCCGTGAATGCGCCGATCAACAATAACAATTCTGCGGCAAAACCGCTGGTGCCGGGTACGCCGATGCCGGCAAGCATGAACAAGAAATATAAGCTGACCAGTCTCGGCATGACTTTGGCCAATCCGCCCAGATGCACAAGTTCCGTGCTGCCAAAGCGATGCTGTAAAAAACCGGCAATAAGCATCAGCGAGCTGGCGATCAAGGTGAAATTCAACAATTGAAAAATAGCACCTTGCAACCCCTGCATATTGAGCGAAGCGATGCCGATAATCACCAAACCAACATGGCTGATACTCGCGTAAGCCAGCAAACGCCTTAGATT
>JAQTQN010000009.1:0-16664 GCA_028712225.1 Methylobacter sp. | reverse complement strand
AGTACCCAGAGCGATAATATGAGTTCCAACACCGCGAACGACAGCGCAAGCAGACGACCAAGACGGGAGTTGTTACTAAAAGCTACCAATATCGCGCCCAGCAACGGCAAGAACACCAGCAGACTTAATAGCGGCAAACCGGTTTCATTCATGCTGTTCTCCTTCGTTGTCGGCGGTATCGGTGTGGTGCGAACTATGAATGGGGAAATGCTTGGTCAGTGCGGCGGCACTATGATCAACCAGGTTTAACCAGGGCGTTGTGTAAAAACCTGTGCCCATCAGTAATAAAACAAGTATCGCCGCAATGAGGCGTTCTGTCGTTACCGGATGATGACTCGAACTGTATGGCTGATGATTACGCTTGGGATGGGCAATAAATATCTGTTGAAAAGCCCGCAATAAGAACGCGGCAGCCAATACATTACCTAATAGAATTGCGATTGCCGCCAGCCAGCCGTATTCTTCAATCGTACCTTCAATCAAGATATGCGACGCATCAAAACCAGGCGTCCCCGGCATAACCATAGTGCTCAGTGCGCACAGCATAAACAATAGGGCGAGGGTGGTATTGGTATTAAACAAGCCGCCCAGCCGCGGAATAAATGCGGTGCGGGTGCGTTCATAAATCAACCCGACGCTAAACAACATACCCGCTGATGCCAGACCATATACCGCAGACAGCAAAATACCGCCTTCCAAACCATAGGCATTAAAGCAAAAAATACCGATGACCAGCATGCCGGTATGGCTGACCACTGCAAATGCCAGCAATCGACGAATATTGATTTGCACCAATGCCAAAATGGCACCGTAAAAAATACTGATCAAACCCAGCGTGACCACAAAGCCCGCCCATTGTTCGGCAACGCCGGGCACCATCGGAAAAATAAAGCGCATCACGCCATAGATGCCCATTTTTAAGCCTACCAAAAAAACCGCCGCGCTAGCCACAGTGCCTTGTTCGGCCAATACCGGTAGCCAGCCGTGAAACGGAAATATCGGCATACGGATAGCGAAGGCAAAAAACAACAACACAAAAATCAGGACTTCATCATGCAGATATGCATTGTTTTGGGTCAGGGTTAGCCAGTCGAATGTCAGGGGATGTTCGGAATCGATCAAACCAAAGGCCAACAATAAGAACCCCGACAGGCTCATCAACAGCCCGCTGCCCCAGTATTGCAACACCAGAGCCACCGCCCAACGTCGATTTTGTCCGGTCCCGGCGTGCGCAGTTAATAACAGTAACGGCAGTAATTCCAGTGCCGACCACAGCCAAAACTGTAAAACATTCAAGGCTGAAAAGGCGCCGATTAACAACGCTTCATAGCCCATTAAGCAGGCAATGAACAGTCGATCGGTCACATGGCGGGTGATTAAGGTGTACACCAATGCCAATAAAGTCAAAATGGCAGTCAAGGGAATAAACAGCACATTGCTGCCGTCGAGTCCGACGCTGTAACTCATGCCTAATAGTTGATATTGCTCAAACCATTGGACGTCGACGTTTTCAGTAACAAACGAGGATAACAGGTAGATACTCAGCGCCACCGTGGTCAGCGCCCCGGCAAAACCAATCCGCAGGCCTTGAGTTGCTGAGCGCGACAGCAAAATGCCCAGCGAGCTTAATAATGGCAGTAAAGTAAGTAAAGACAGCAACGGAAACGCCGCTGTCTCTGGTAATTGGCTGGTCGCTATATTCACGTTTAGCCTCAGAATGCGATAAGTAGAGTGATAAACACAAACAACACCAAATAGCGGGGCCGGAGAATGATGCGTTCAATATTATTAGCAAGTCGTCCTAATTTTCGATCGACGCCGCTGCCATGCTTGGTATCGCTGCTTAAGATGAAGCGCTGTTCAAACCAATGGCTTAACGCGGCAAACCATTCGGTGACTTTACCTGCGAGTCCGGTGCCTTGGGCAAAATTGTCGTAATCATTATCTAAGCGTGCGCCCAGCGATTGTTCTTCTTGTTGCGCAAATGACGACACTGCGCGGATGGCAGGCGCTGGTGCGCCAATCATGCGATCGATAATGTGGTCGTCGAAATAACTTAAATCATGCGCCAAGCCTCGCACCGGTTTTACCAGTGCCCAGTCGGTGATAGGATCCAGCCAGCAGCGTTGTATGGATGCCATATACAGCCAGCGCAGTTTGGCAACGGCGGGCATTACCGGCTTGATGGGATTATGTAAGGCATGATGCATTAACGATGGCGCGGTTAAAAATTGATAGCCACGCACCACTGCATGAGCCGCCAAGTGCCATGTCGCCAGCTGCCAAAAGCCCAGGCCGCATTCTAAAAACATCAAACCCAGTTGTGCTGAAGTTGCAAAAATGAGCGAGCTTTTTACATCGGTTTGGGTTAATCCCACCACAAAACTGTAACCGGCGGTCAGTAGGCCGGTGGCTATTAACAGCGCCATCGCCAGCGGGGCTTGAGTAAAAATCGGTTGCAGTAAAATCAGCAGAAACACGCCCGCATGCACCATCACTGCGCCATAAAACACTGCGCTGGACGGAGTCGGACCTTCCATAGCGCGCGCCAACCAAGGCGTAAAGGGCAATTGCGCGGACTTAGCCATGGCTGCTACCGCAAAGCACAAGGCAACGCCGTTAACCTGGCCGGAGCTAAATTCTGTGGCGGCCGCATTCAGGTCAAGCCAATCCAGGCTGTTAATCCAGCTATAGGTCAATGCTATACCGGCAATAAAACCGGCATCACCGATACGATTAGTGACAAACACCCGGGTGGCATGTTGCGTAGCAACGGGGCGATCATAGGCATAACCGATCAGTAAATATGAACAGACCCCGGCAATCTCCCAGCCCACAAAAGTAAAAGCCGCATTGCCGGACAACACCAATAACAGCATGGCCGAAGCGAATAGGCTTAACAGGAAAAAGAAGCGATGAAAGCCCGTTTCCCGGTGCATGTAGTTAATGCTAAACCGGCAAGTGATTAACAACAGTATGGAAAACAATGCCGTTAGCCGGACATTGATACCCGAGGTGATAAAGTTCAAATCTATATTTAAGGTATCGCTGGTCAGCCATTGCCCGGCGATGAAATAGCCGTCGTTATTACCCAGCAAATCCGCGCCCAGCAAGGTCAGGGCTAACAGCATCGACATGCTGAGGGTCCAGGTGGCGACGTCTGCGGTGACGGTTTCTCGCTGTTCGCCGTCAATGACTTTGAACAAATTACCCAGGCCGATAATCAGCGCAGCCAACAGGGGCATTAAAGGGATAAATATTACTAAAGCATCCATACCTTAAGCCTCCAACAAGTCAGGTTGCCGGATTAGCGCCGGTGCCACCGGTAAAGTTTGTTCGCCATAGCAGGCAGGGGAATTATCATAGGTCGGCAAATGTTCACTCGATGGTTGCCAAGCCGCAAAGCCGGTGCCGGGCGTGAAGGTAAAAATCTCCCCGCTATCCGGATCGATGCTGCTCAGATGTAGCCAGCCGCCGTCTATCAGCTCACGTAAATCAGGTTGGCGAGCGTGGATTGCGCCTAATACACTGTTTTTGGCTTCCACCATTAATTGCAAACGCATGGCTTCATGAATTTCTATCATTTGCCGGGGCAGACCGGTGCGTAAATCACTACTTGCGCCTTCCATCACTGCAAAAAAGCCGGTGACGTTGTGCGGTACTTTAGTGCCGCAGCCGAAACGTTCGTTGTTGACGGTAGAAAAATAGTATTCCAGATTGATACCGGCACCGACCGGTCCCACTGCCAACAAAATACCTTCCAGCGTTTTACCATCCGGGTCTTGGGTCGGATCGTAAGAAATTAAAAACACACGACGATCAAAAAACGCGCCTTGCGTTAACGAGCGTCGTCCTACCACTGCGCTGGCATTGGTGGCGTGACCAAGTTCCGGCCGGGCTTGCGAAAAATCGATAGCGCGTTCTTCGATATGCCGCAATGCTTCCTTGGTAGTCGGTCGACGCGGCGCGGATGCTAAGCGTCGACAACGTTCATGCGCGGACAGGTATTGGGCATGCTGTAATTCTTGCTGACACTTTTTAAAAGCAGTCAAGCGTGCTTCCGGCAGGTCAGTTAGATCGTACCAATCGATAGTTTCGTCGCAAGTATTGTGTTCGGCGCCGATAAACCAAGTGTCTTGCGGAATATTAATGCCGCGCTCGGCAACTAACCGGCGTATTTCCGGACGGTTGGCCATCGCCGCAAATACTCGTGCATTGGGGCCGCCATGTCGACCGCTGCAAGCGCCGCAATCGTAAGCGGCCAGATGCGGATTATTTTGACTGATCGAGCCATGACCAACCAACACGACCAGCTCCGCCAAGCCGTAAGTCAAGCCGGTGTTGCGTAAAAACCCGGCGACTCGGTCGGCTTGCTCAGAGTCGCTAAAACCCGGTTTAGCTTGATTTTGCGAGTATTTGCTATTGCTAAATGATAATTTTGTTTCAACTTCCGGCACCAGCCAGCGGTTTAATCCGGTCAGTAAACGATGCGGAATACGCGGCGCTAAAGCTTTAACCAGCAAGCCGGGCAGGGTGATCGGTGCTATGGCATCAATCAGTAAATGCGATGACAACAAGTTTCGCCGAATGCCATGGTGCAGCAGGTTCTTTATCTTCAGGACTCTTTGACGACCGTGTTGATGATTATCCTGGCTGGATTGATGGCCGGGTCGAACTTCTTCATTGACCAGATGACCGGGCGTGACCACGACCGGACATAATGCGCTGGCTTGGTTGTCATCCAGGCCTTGATAATCCATCGCGACGCCAAAAAATCCAGCTGCGCCCAAGGTTTCGATGGCGGGATTGTGTTCCTCCAAATGCCGACGAAAGCCTTCTTCGCGGTCATCCATGCAAAAGATGAGCTGAGCTTCGGGGCGTTGCTCACGCTTGGCCCAGCGGCCGCGGCCCCGATTACTGTGCAGTGCTTGAAATAGCGTTTGCCGATAGTTATGTTCATAAGCGATCAGCCACAATTTGCTGCGTTGCTCGGCGTTAAAGTCATCAAGCACCGTGAGACAGTCTAAAAGATCTTGTTGCTTTAATGCTGACAGGTGTTCGGCAGATAGTCCCAGATGTTGGCAACAGCGGAACAAGCGCCAGCCGCTGTTACCCGCAGTCAATGCTTGATTGTTGGTAGCGATTCCACTCAACTGCCAGACCCAAATCAAATCGGCCAATTGTTGCCAATCCAGCCGATCCTGGCGTTCGGAACCTGCATGCATGGTGAGCGATTCGGCCGTGTGTGCCAGATATTCCGGCAGCGAGCCTTGATATAACACGCTGCGGACCAATAATTCCGACAGGTTTTTAGCAAAATAATTACGTATCGCACTGAGTTTTGCTTCAATTTTCCAGGTATTACGGCAAATCTGGTTTAACCACAGCCTATCCAAGGTCAGCCGGATGGCCAGATAATCGCTCAGTGTCGGCGCCGTGTTACTGCCGGTGTGCGGATCAGCGTGGTAATCGGGGTGGTGTTGCCGCCAATTAATCATTCCCGACCAACCGGGCAATTCCAGCGCCAGGCGTTCTAAATAGCCCGGCCATTTGTCTTGCGGTAGGCCTAAATGCGTTAATTGCAGAATGATGGCATCGGTGGCATCTTCAGGCAATTCGGAGATGATTTCCTGCCAATCCGGGAGCTCATGCAAAAACGGATTGGCATCAAAGCGGGCTGTTGCGCGCCACGCGCCGTAAAAGCCTAATTCCGAGCGCGAAGGTAACGGCCAAGCCGCAACGCCTTGATCCAGCATTGAGGCGCATAGGCGTATTAACTGCGGTCGAACAAAATCAAGGCTATCGATTCCGGTCAATGCCAGTACCAAGCCGCGTAGCGTGAGTTTATCGCCAAGTTCAGTCAGGTAGTGTTCCAGAGTGGCTTGCGCTTGTTGCTGCATGTCCGGGTGAGTACTGGCATCCGTTCGCGCTTCGGCCAGCCAGTGTTCTGTTTGATTGAGTGTGCCATCCAATAGTTCTTCTGGATGCAAAGCTGCATTTTCTAATTCGAGTTTGTTTAATAAACCTTCCCACAATTTTTTAATGCCGTGCTTATCGGCATTGCGGACGGATTCCGGCACGTCAGTTTGCGGGATGGATAATGCGCACAAGGCTTCGATTTGCCAATTCAATTGGCTAACGCTTAGCGCCGGTAAATCGAACAACATGGCAATGCGATAAATGTCGCCGCGTGTGATGGTTTTATCGTTAGCCACGCAAACGATTTGCTCTGCCTGTAAATCCGGTCTCGACGCCAATGCGGCGGACAGGTCTGGCTCGGTAATACGGCCTTGCTGATAAAAAGCCCGGAACTGCGCTTCCGGTAAATAGCCGTCGGTACCGGTGAGTGCTTTAAATGCTGCAAGCGCTTCATCAAACGGTAAATGTTGAAAACCATGCAAGGTATTGTGATGCACGAAATCGAGAATCGGTCCTTGGCCTGGCAGGACGTGATCTAAATGCTGCAGCGTGTGCGTGATTTGTTCGCGTAATGAGTTGGGGGCGTTAGTCATAAAATTCTCAACTTGATCAGGCGATTCATGTCGGCAAGGGTGGCTTGCGACAATTCAATCAATGGTGTCGGCATGAGTCCGAACAACACGATGCCTGCTACTAATATGCCTGCGGCTAATAATTCCGGCGGACGTAAATCTTCAAGCTGCTGCATACGTGGTTTGGCAGGGCCGGTGAAGAGCATGTTAAGCGTTCGCAAGGCATAGGCCGCGCTGATCAAAATGCTTAGGCTAAACAGCACCATCAAACTGCCCCATTGCTCATAGCCGCCGATCAATGCATGCAGTTCGGCAATAAAACCTACCGAGCCGGGCAAGCCCATCGCCGCCAGCAAAGTGATTGTCATCACTAATGCAAAACGCGGCATGGCTTGTAATAACGAGCTGTAATCTTGAATGTTGCGAGTATGGGTGCGCTCATAAAGCAGCCCCACCAATAGAAACAACGCTCCGGCAATCAGGCCGTGAGCGGTCATTTGCAGCACTGCACCGGTTAATCCGGCCTCGTTAAGCGCCGCAATCCCTAACAACACCACGCCCATGTGACTGACCGACGAATAAGCCACCATGGCTTTTAAATCGTTTTGCCGCCACGCCAATAAACCGCCGTAAACCATGCCGAACAAAGCTAAAAAAACCAGTAGCGGTTGCAGCACTGCCGCCGCTTCCGGCAGCATGACGACGGCCCGGATCAAACCATAGGCGCCCATTTTCAGCAAAATGCCGGACAGTAAAATACTCACCGGACTGGGCGCTTCCACATGCGCTAGCGGCAACCAGCCATGCAATGGAAAAATCGGCATTTTTACGCCGAAACCGATCAAAAAGCCGAGTAGCACCAAGACTTGCTCAACGCGAGGCATATCTTTGGCGACTTGGTGCATTGAGGTCATCAACGAACCGGCTTGTTCAAGATCGTACTGACTGATGGCAAGTAGACTGATCAGCATGAATACCGAGCCGCCCATGGTGTACAGCACAAAATTAAGGCTGGCGGCATGCCGACGCTTGCCGCCCCAACGGCCGATCAAGAAAAACAGCGGGATCAGCGTGACTTCCCAGAAGATATAAAACAGCGCCCAGTCCTGCGCCAAAAATACCCCTAACATGCCGAACTCTAAAATCAGCATGCAGACATGATAGCCTTTGATATGGTCGGTAATTCTTAAGGACGCCAGCATCGCGATACTGGTCAATAACGTCGCCAACCCCAACATGGGCAACGACAGGCCATCCACTCCCAACGCGTAGGCGCTGCCCAGTCTGGGGTTGAGCGGTACATACTCCTCAAACTGCAAACCCGCTTGGTGGGTGTCAAAGTGCAGCAGTAACCAGCCGCTCAATAATAAGGTGAGGGTGCTGAAACAGTGGGCGATACCGCGGAGTAGGGCGGTGTGCCGGCCGGGGGTTAAAGTCAGCAGCAAGACTCCGAAAATCGGTGTCCAGAGCAGAATGCTGAGTATGCCCATGAGTAATAATGTCCTATGTGTAAATACAGTTTGCTAACAGTGAAGGCAACTTTTTTAAAGAATCCATACGGTTTAAACCGATGTAGGTTGGGTACGACTGCATGGATGCAGGAGCTAGTGCAACGCATGGAGCAGTTGCCGCGAGCAACGCGAAACCCAACATTGCTTGCCAAAACCCAGCCTACGACAGCTAATAAAGGCTTACGCCAAAGCCGGGCAATTGTACGTTAAGGGCTCAGTCAGGCAAACAGTTGTTTGCTTCTTGTCGTAATAAAACAATCGCTAAGTATTTGGTTTTATTTTAATAATTGCCTGAAATCATAAAAAATTCGGTTACTCGTTGTGATGAGGCAACAAGTCGTTAGTTTGTTGCGTTGTCACACAACTGTAATAAAAATGTAATAAACCTGTCATATGTATTTCATATCCTTGCCGCAGTTTTTTAATCACCAAGAGCAATCAATGAAATTATCCAAATTGACGATAGCAGTCGCTACTGTAGTAGGCGCCGGCGTTTCTTTCAGTGCATTTGCTATCGATCTATATGTCGATACTAAGACTAAACAAATTTATGCAGAACCGGGCCCGCATCGTGAAAAAATGGGTACCTTTGAAAGAGTTGAAGATAAAGCTGCAGCTCCTGTAGCAGCCACTACTGAAATAGCTGCTATTCGTGAAGAATTGGCATTAAAAGATAATGCAATTAAAGCCTTAGAAGAACATGCCGCCGTCTCTTCAGCTCCTGATTCGGTTAATGTTAAGTTGGATAAAAAAGGTCTTAACTTTGAAACAGCGGATAAAAATTTCAAATTTAAATTGGGCGGCCGTATTCAAGCTGATGCTAACTACAGCAACAATGATGTTTTAGTTAAATCAGGCACCACAAAGCCTCTGATTGAAGCCAATGACGGCACCGAGTTTCGTCGAGCACGGATAGATTTTGGCGGTACTTTCTATAATGACTGGACCTTTAAAACCGTAGCAGACTTTGCTGATAACAGTGTTGCGATGAAGGATTTGTTCTTGCAATATACCGGTTTAGGTTTCATGAGTGTCACTGGTGGTCAGCAAAAGCAAAACTTTAGCCGTGAGTTACTCGAAAGCTCTAACGACCAGATGTTTACTGAACGCTCATTAATGAACGTATTAAGTGCTCCGGTTGTTGATCGTGCGATCGGTTTAAATTTTCAAAGTGAAGCCAAAGATACATGGACAGCTGCAGCGGGTATTTACGGCGACTCGATTACACCTGCAAGGACCAGTGGAACAGAAGCCGCCAATGCCGGTGATGAAGGCTGGAGTGTTTCTGGACGTGCCACTTACGCCCCGATTGAAGAGAAAACCAAAGTGGTGCATTTTGGTGTTGCCGGTAATTACCGAACGCCAGATGCATCCGGTGACGTAGCTCAGGCTAAGGCGCTGCGATTTGATTATGAAACCAATCATATGTCCAATCTCTTTTTGTTAGAAAAAACAGTTACTGATATAGACAATATTAAAATGTTAGGCTTGGAAACGTCTGGCTTGTACGGACCGTTTTCAGCAGGCGCTGAATACGCCCGCATGTGGATTGACAGATCCCAAAGAGGCAGCTCACTTGAATCCAATGGTAATGGCAATTTAGAGATGGAAGGTTGGTATGCAGATGCTGCATGGACAATTACCGGTGAATCGCGCAAGTACAAACAAGGTAAGTTTTATAAAGTTGAGCCAACCAAGAATTTCAGTTTAAAAAATGGTGGGTTTGGTGCTTGGGAACTAGCGACACGTTACTCAGCTGTTGATTTAAATGACGGAGCTTTCAAAGGCGGTAAATTATCGAATATCACTGTCGCTGTAAACTGGTACCTTAACAGCAATATGCGTCTAATGGCCGATTACACCAGGGCATTCAGTATGACTAATACCTTTGTTACTACCCCAACAGGTGCTGATCCCGATAATAATGATACTTTCACTGTACGAGCACAATTGGCGTACTAAATAGTAAAGCATCAGGCTGAACAAAGCCGCGTTGGGGTAACCCAACGCGGCTTTTTTTATGGCAATCTGTTTTGCGTTAAAATACTTTTTTTTGCGTCAGTACCTATGGATAACGTTTTGAAATCAAATAATATATTTTTGATGGCAGCCTTGTTGTTGACAGGTTGTACAACAACACCGCCTCAGTTGTCGGAGTCTCCCCATTGGCAGTTGCAGCCCCTTAGTCTTTATGACTCGGGTCATGATAAAGGCACTGAAATCATTAGCGTTCAGCAACATACCTTGCGCGCAGTGCTGAGTAATTTTGATACCGGCGAGGTGGATATGCTAGACGTTAGTCATCCGGAAAAGATCAGTCGTATCAAACGCTTTGGGTTGGGTTTAAACAAAGGCGAGGAGTTTACTTCGGTGGCGTTTCATCCCTTGCTGGATGCGTTTGCGGCGGTAGTTGATGCCGGAAATAATCGTGGGCGACTGGAAATTCGTTCAGCCAGCAGCGGGGCGTTACTGGATCATGTCGAAGTGGGTTACGGCCCCGATGCGGTGGTGTTTTCTAAAGAGGGTGGCGTGGTGCTGGTGGCTAATGAGGGTGAGGATTTTTCTTTCGATAAAAGCACGGGCGAATTCTTTTCTGCTGAAGGCAGCATATCGATTATTCATCTCGACAAACATGGCCATGTTAAAGCCAACAATACCTTGGAGCTGGCTAATGTTAAGCATCGAGAAGGCTTTGTGGTTGAAGAGAAAGGACACTTTTTAGAACGTGAAATCGATTGGGATGCTGACGGTAAGATCAGTAAGAAAACCGATTTTGACGGCAATGGCGTTATTGAGAATAAGAAAGTCAAAATTGGCCATTTTGAAGGTGCGGATGTGTACGCCAATGAGCAAAAAGGTGAAGCCAAAATACTGATTCCTGTCACCAGTGAGTCATCTACTTTGTTAGAACCGGAATATATTGCGCTGTCGTCAGATACCAGTAAAGCTTATGTGACGATGCAGGAAACCAATGAAGTAGCCGAGGTTGATGTATTGAATGGACGAGTGTTGGGTTATTACGGTATGGGCGTCTCAAAGCATGACGCCGATCGTAAAGCCGATGGTTGGGTGGCTTTTGAGCAGTCGATAAATGCCCTGCGAGAGCCTGATGGTATTGCCCTGACTCCGGACGGGCAATATTTCGTCACCGCCGATGAGGGAGACACCGATATCGAAGCCAATTCAGTCAGCGAGGGCGAGGCGATGTTACAAAGCGGTGGCCGCACCGTCAGCATATTTGACACTAAAACCGGCGATTTTGTCGCCGATACCGGCAATCAATTGGATGAAATTACTTTTGCCAATAGCGTTTATCCAGATCGTCGCAGTAATAAAAAAGGTGCCGAACCGGAAATGCTGGTGACATTTGAGATGGACGGACAGCCTTGGGTCGTCGCGGGTTTAGAAAGAGCAGATGCGGTGGTGTTAATTTCCTTGGCGGACCCTGCACACCCCAACGTAGTGGCGTTAGGAAAAATTCCGGGGGATGATAGTCGTTCGCCGGAAGGCATCGCCCATTTTGAAGTGAACGGTGAGCATTATTTGCTGACGGCTAATGAAATGAACGGCACAGTGGCCGGTTTTAAAGTGGTTCGTCATGCGGTCAAGATTGAACATTAATGGCAAATAGCTTACGCATATGCCGATAGGCCTGCCATTTAAGGCTGGAAAACAGCAGCATGGTTGGCACGGCGTATGCCACGGCAACACCGGTTGAACCATAACGAGAACCCAACGTAAAACTTAAAATCAGCATGCTGATTGCCGCCGTCGATATTAAGCTGACGACCAAACGGTTACGACCCATAAATTGCAGATAATACGGCGAATCGGAAAACAGGGTGCTGAACGCGGCTCCTCCGGCGCTAATCAATAAAACGTAATACCCCTGAGAAAAATCGGAACCGAACACGTTGAGTATGTCTTGTCCCCATGTGGCGATAAGGCTCAAAAAAATAGTAATAAAACACGCGATCAAAAGCATGCGTTTACCAAGTAATGCTTTGACGGCCCGCTGGTCACCGCGTTCCAGCAATACCACCAGCATTGGCAGATAATAACGATTGGTTGAGGTGCCGATTAGCGAAATCAATGCTGTTGTTTGCATGGCAACAGCATAGGTACCTACCACTGCTTGCGACGGATAAAGTATTTCTAAAATGATTGTGCCTCCGCTAGTGAGTAAGGTCATCATCAAGCTGCTTATCAGTAAAGGAAGCGATCTTTTTAGCCACCAACGTTGACCATTTGAGTTTGCTTTTGCGCCTCTGAGGCCTTTGGGGCGGGCTATATTGGTCGCCGTTAGCACCAACATCAGTGTCACACACCACGCTGTGCCGAAACATAGCACGGCGGAAACTGCCGTCACTTCACTCTGAAAACGCTTTAATCCGATAAGCAGCAGCAAAAATAGAGCGGGTAGAAAAAATCGATATAAAGCCAAAGCTAAAATTTGCAAGCCGTAAACGGTAAGCACTTCAATCAAAAACAGACACAGCGCAATCATAGGTAGAAAGCCTGAGTAAATCACAATCGCAATGTGAAAATCGGCATCATAAAACGCTAGAAAGGCTTCTAATCCCAAGCTAAGCACACCCAGCAACAATAGGCTGAAAAAGAAGATGGCGCGTAACGAAAACCTCCAGAATCCGCGCAGACGCGACCAGTTTTCACGCTCGATATACAAAGCAATTAAACGCAGGGCGTATTTTTCTAGCCCCAATGTTGCCAGTGTCGATAGCAAAGTAACGATCGAAATCGCTACGCTGTAATCATCAAAAGCGTCGACACTTAGTTGTCTGGCCAAAAAAATATTCGCTAAATACATAAGCCCGTAATGGCAAAGGCTCAAGCTGAACAGCATCAGGGAGCTGAAATTACTGGGATGGACGGAAAAGTTGGGATTCAATGTATTTGCTTGGGTTGAGGGCGATGAGTTCGGTCAATGTTGGCAGATCCGAGTTTCGCTTTAACTTAATCGGTTAGGGTAGCACTGAATGGAGCATAGATAAATTACGGTAATGTGACATAAGACACTGTGTATTTTCACAAATGATAATGATTTGTATTAGCTAGAATGAATGTTATGCTTCCCCTACAATTTCAAGGGGAGATATTTATGTCCATATCGGCAAAGCAACAACATCTATTTAAATTAACCATGGTAGCTACACTGCTGGCGACCACACCGGCTCAAGCATTAGATAAGCCACAGACCATGGAAGACATGTGGAAGATCATCCAGGCGCAGCAAAAGCAGATTGATGAAATGAAAGCGGCCATCAAAAACGCGCCAGCCCCTACACAAACAGCCAGCGCATCAGTCACGCCAAATAATGATGTTAAACAACTGGAACGCAAAACCGATGTGCTCAGCCAGGAAGTTGAAAAGCTGCGCACTAACTTAACTATCCCCGATGAAGTGCAATATAAAAGTGCCTATGGCTTGGGGCCTGCGGCCTCCAAGGTGTATCAGGTCGGCAAGGGTTTATCAATTGGCGGCTATGGTGAAGCCAATTATCAAGTGCGCGTTGATGACCAAGGCGGGCGTACCAACGGCAAATTAAATAACCCCGATAACGCCGATTTGGAACGCTTGGTTATTTATGCAGGCTATAAATTTACCGACAACATTTTGTTCAACAGTGAAATCGAGTTTGAACATGCCTCAGTCGCAGGCAGTGGCAACGGCAACGGTGATGTGTCAGTCGAATTTGCCGCGCTGGATTTCTTTATCGATCCGATGGCCAATGTTCGGGCTGGTATGGTGTTAATGCCGATGGGCTTTGTTAACCAAATCCACGAGCCGCCGTTTTACTTCGGCAACAACCGTCCTGAAGTGGAGCGGCAGATTATTCCCAGCACCTGGCGAGAAATTGGTGTTGGCTTATTTGGCGAAATATTACCTAACCTGACTTATACGACTTATGTCGTTAATGGCATGGACGCAGCTGATTTTAGTTCTTCCGGCATTCGTTCTGGCAGACAACAAGGCGCGCAAGCCAGTGCGGAAGATTTAGCCTTTGTCGGTCGTATGGATTATGCGCCGCCTGTATTGCCGGGCGTCTCAGTCGGCGGTTCCGCCTATGTAGGTAATTCAGGTCAAAATCAGACATTTAACGGAGTAAAAGCGGATGTATTGACCCAGCTTTATGAAGCCCATGTGCAATGGAAATACCGCGGCTTGGAATTTAGAACCTTGGGTTCTTGGGGGCATATTGATGATGCGGGTTTATTGAGTGCAAGTAAGGGGGCAAATAAAGGGGCAGGGAAAGGCAACGGCAAAGTGATAGGTGAAGACAACTACGGCTGGTACACCGAAGCCGGCTACGACGTATTGCCGTGGTTTCTTCCGGAAACCACTCAGTATTTAGCGCCGTTTTTCCGTTATGAACATCTGGATACTCTTGCCAGTGCGCCTGAGGGCTATGAAGATGACCAAACCAAAGACCGTGAAATTTACCAAGTCGGTCTGCAATACAAGCCTATTCCTAATGTCGTGATCAAAGCCGATTACCGTAATTTCAAAGCTAAAAAAGGCACCATGCCGGATGATTTTAACTTGGGCTTTGGGTTTATTTTTTAAGTGTTAAGAGTAATTGTTTCAGCGTGAATGATTAATGATAATCCTCTTCACGCTGATGGCGAATGGCTAGAATAGTGACGGTTTCGTTATCGTCTATTTCGAATAAGACAACGTAGCCATCCGCACCAAACGGAATCACTAGCTCGCGGAAAAAAGGTGTTTCTATACTGGCTTTACGACAAGAAAAAGGAAAATCACGCAGAAATTCAATGCTTTTGAGAATTGCATCCCGAGCTCTTCTTGCCGCTTTTAAGTCACGTTCTAGCTGGAAACTATAAAGTCTTAATAGGTCGTTTTTAGCCGCTTGGGTATAGCGAACGCGATAGCTCACTGCGCAGCCTTTTTTTCTGCCTCGGCGAGCATAATGTCCAGGTCACGTAATACGTCTTCAGCCGCAAAATATTCGCCGGTTGTTTTTGCCTCTTCTCTTGAGGCAAACCCGCGCGCTAAAAAGGCTTGTTGAAACTGTCTGCGCTCAATGTTGGCTCGTAGAGATTGTTCCATAAAGCTGGATAGACTCTCGCCTTGTTGCAAAACGTTTTCTACTGCTGTTCTTAGCTCAAGGTCGACGCGAAGTGATGGGAGTGTTGCTGTTTTCATTTGATTATCTCATTGCGTTGCATTTGTAATGCAGTATGTCGAATTAGCATTCAAAAAACAAATCTTGTGAAGGACGCTTGTATAGTATTTAGTTTGGTAAAATCAAAATTAATTCACCACAACAAATCAAACCTATGAATCATAATTTAATCACTCGCATAGTCTTGGTGTTACTGCTGTGCATAGCCACCCCTAGTTTTGCCAAGATTTTCTACAGTAAAAACGAGGCAATGGAGCTGGCGTTCGGTAAAACGGCAACCGTGGAAGTGCTGTCGTTATTTCCCGACGAGCAGCAACAAGCCAAAATTCAAGACCTGGCCAAGACTAAGCTTGAGTCGGGCATGTTTAGCTTTTACGTCGGCAAAGAGCAGGGCAAGGTACTGGGATATGCGGCGATTGAAAGTATTACCGTCAGAACCAAGCCGGAAACCTTGATGATTGTGCTGACGCCGGAAGGCGAATTGCGCAACATCACCACTTTGGCGTTTCACGAGCCGCCGGAATATCAACCGCCTGAGCGTTGGTTTGAGCAATTGTATAAACGCGCTATCGCTGATATGGATTTTAATAAAGGCGTCGACGGTATTGCCGGGGCGACCTTGAGCACTCGCGCCGCAATTACCAGTGTGCGTAAAGTGATGGGGATTTATCAGGTGATGATCAAAGAAGGTAAAAATTAATGCGCTACTTCGTCACCGGCGAGCAGCAGCGCAAGGCCTTATTAAACGCGCTGGTGTTGATGTTTCTGGGCTACATCGCGCTGCTCTGGTTCAGTAACGGCCTGATGTACTTTAACCACATGGACTTAACGCCCGGTTCCGTGATTACGTATTACCTGGGCTCGGAAGAGCAATTTATTCCGCCGCGTAGCTATCAAGGCATGTTGGAAGTGTCGCATTTTCATTTGTTTTCAATGGGCATGCTGGTGCTGACCTTAACCCATTTAATGTTGATGACCGATTTTTCCACCCGGCTGAAAATCTGGTTGAGTGTCTCAACTTATTTGTCCGCCATCGCCGATGAAGCCGGTGGCTGGCTGGTGCGCTTTGTGGCGCCAGAGTTTGCGTATTTTAAAATCGGCGCTTTTATTATCCTGGAAGTGTCGCTGGCAACCTTGCTGATTGTGGTGATTGCTTCTTTGATACGCGCCCAGATTAAATTAAGGAATGCCTTATAGCCGCGATCATTGGAACAAGCCCGCAGCAAGTTGAGGGTTGTAAGGAAAATACAGGTGCAGATACGAGGCGCGCAAGCGGCCTATTTGAAAAAAGTCTTCGCTGCGACCTCGGTTACGTTGCGGATTTGAAGTGGTCAACGGCTGCATGGTCGTTGTCAATTGCGAATGATGGAAACTGTGCCCGCGAATTTCGCCTTGCTCCAACTGCAAACTTTGCATGCCTAAATTGACCAGTCTGTTTTGCATCTGCGCACTACCGGTCAGTAAACCTGCCATCGTTGCCGAGTTGCCGTCTTTAT
>JAQTQN010000008.1 GCA_028712225.1 Methylobacter sp. | reverse complement strand
GAATAACTTAAGGCGCCAATTAATAAGCTTTCACCAAATTTAGGTAAGGTAATTACCTTCGTCAACCAGGTTACTTTAG
This sequence comes from Methylobacter sp., assembly GCA_028712225.1. Taxonomy (GTDB): domain Bacteria; phylum Pseudomonadota; class Gammaproteobacteria; order Methylococcales; family Methylomonadaceae; genus JABFRC01. The sequence continues at coordinate 36,036 of JAQTQN010000008.1, read as the reverse complement.
TATTTAAAAAAACGGTAATACTACTTGCAATTATTAATAAAACTGGCGCTAATAACATTAATGATAGGTAATCGCTTAGTTTTCGAGAAAATGACCTGCCTTTATTTATTTTCCAAATATAATTAAACGACTCCTCAATATTACCAATCATATGTATTACCGACCATAGCAATACCACTACGCCAATGCCCGCCACCACTTCACCTTTTGTGCTATCGAGTAGATTTTGGGCAAAGCTTATTAACGTCAGTACGGTAGTATCTTGGTGAGGTATTTGCTCAAGTAACTGCTGTTGGAGCATTGTTTCAAGACCAAAACCTTTTGCAATCCCAAACAACATGGCTATGACAGGCACAACAGCGAGTAAGGTATAAAGTGTGAGTGCCGAGGCGCGTAATGGGCAAAGATCTTTCGTGAACCCTTGATAAGCTAATAAAGCTATTTTCAGCGATTTTATAAGAGCGGCTTTAAATGGCGGGAGTTGGTGCTCAGGTAGCGACCAAATATCGGTTTTTAAAAAATTTATTATTCTTATTACCATCGCTGTTTTTGCTATCACCTTATTTAAACTGCTTGAGCAATCAGCGCATAGCATGGGCTTTACTCGTCGGCCTATTCTATACAACAAGCAGTTAAGATTAAATGAAGTGTACTCCCTTAAAGTTCAATGCGAATACCCAACTCAATCACTTGGTCGACGGGGATTTTGAAAAATTCTATCGGGCTTGATGCGTTGTGGAATAAAAATCTGAAGATAGGTCTTCGCCATTTCGGCATTGGGCTTTTATTGCGAAAAGATAACCGTTCACTGCCGACAAAAAATGAAACTTCTTTGGGGTCGATAGGCAAGCCTTCTTGAGCGCATAGTTCAAGAGCGCGGCGCACATCGGGTGTTTGCTTAAAACCGAAGTAAAGTTTTACGCGGTAGTAAGTTCTATCTTGACCAAATTCGCGTATTTTGACTCGGTGGGCTTCGTTAACATAAGGCTCTTCGGTGGTAACGATTGTCAGAATGATGATTTGCTCATGAAGTACATGGTTATGTTCAAGATTATGCAGAAATACCTGCGGCACACCGTGCAGGCTTCTAGCCAAATAAATGGCTGAGCCGGGAACGGTTGCCAATAGTTCGTCTTTCATTTTTTCGCCCAGCTCTTCGAACAATACGCGCCGATCATCCAGATGTTCTGCCAATAGTTCGCGCCCTTTGATCCATGTGGTTAGTATCAAAAACAATACAGCCCCGACGACCAATGGCAACCAGCCGCCTGATGGGATTTTTAGGCTGTTGGCTGAAAGAAACAGGAAATCAATCACTAAAAAAATCGTCAAAAAGGTAATACTGGTGAGCTTTGTCCAACGCCAGAGTGCCTGAATGACAATGAACGCTAAAACGGTGTCAACAATCATGGTGCCGGTGACGGCGATGCCATAGGCTGAAGCCAAGGCGGATGAAGATTGAAAACTCAGTACTAATACAAACACTGAGACCATTAATAGCCAGTTGACGACAGGGATATAGACTTGGCCCATTTCATCGCCCGAGGTGTGAACAATATTCATACGTGGACAGTAACCTAGTTGTATCGCTTGGCGTGTCACTGAAAAAGCCCCCGAGATGACTGCTTGCGAGGCGATTACTGTTGCCAGCGTCGATAGTACCAATAAAGGGTACAGCGCCCAGGTCGGTGCGAGTAAATAGAATGGATTTGCTATTGCTTCGGGGTGCTGGATCAACAGCGCACCTTGTCCAAAGTAATTCAGCAGCAATGCCGGAAATACAAAGCCGAACCAGGCATAGCGAATCGGTTTAAGGCCGAAATGGCCCATGTCTGCATACAAGGCTTCAGCGCCGGTAATTGCCAGCACTACTGCGCCCATGATTAGGAAGCCGTGCCAACCCAATTCAAACAGTAAATGCACTCCGTAATAAGGGTTGACCGCCATCAAAACGCTGGGGTCTTCTACGATATTGATTACCCCCATAACTCCCAACGACCCAAACCAGAAACACATAATCGGCGCGAACATTTTGCCAACTGCGCCGGTGCCCTTGGCTTGCACAATAAACATAACGCTCAATACAGCGATAGTAATGGGCAGTACATAATGCTCTAACTTAGGAGAGACAACTTTAAGACCTTCGACTGCGCTGAGTACTGAAATGGCGGGTGTGATCATACCGTCACCATAGAATAATGCGGCGCCGAGCAAGCCGATGATGACGATAAAGCGCATCCTATCCGGATTGTCTTTGGAGCCGTGTAGTGCCAACGCCATCAGAGCCATGATGCCACCTTCGCCTTTGTTGTCGGCACGCATAATGAATATCGCGTATTTGGTGGTGACTACCAGCGTCAACGACCAGAAAATCAGTGACAGTACGCCAAGCACATGGAGTTTATCGATAGACACTCCACCGTGAAATACTTCCTTTAGGGCGTATAAGGGGCTGGTGCCGATGTCGCCGAATACGACGCCGATTGCACCCAATGCCAGACCGGCAACTTGTTGTTTAGAGTGGTTTGGGTTTGTGGACATGTTTTAAAGGTGAGCTGAAATTGATAGTTTTCAAAAATTACTATTTGGAATTAGATGCTGAAAATACTTAATTTTTTGCTCGTATTCCCTGCGAAAGTTGATGCAACACAGGCAAGAATGACACGCCCACAATGCCTAAAACGACCAGTTCGAAATTCTTTTGCACCAGTTCGAGATTACCGAATTCAAAACCCAGGGTGATAAGCCCGCCTACCCATAAACACGCCCCAGTGATACAAAAAAGCAAATAGCGCGGATAGTGCATATTGCCCGCACCCGCTACAAAAGGCGCAACAGTTCTGATGATGGGTATAAACCGGGCAATAATCACGGTTCGACCGCCGTGTTTTTGATAATAGTTTTCTGTTTGCTCGATATATTCCTGTTTGAAAAAGCCTATTCGTTCGCGTGATTTAATTTTGGTGCCGAAAAATTTTCCGGTGACATAATTAAGATTGTCGCCAGCTAACGCGGCAACGATTAACAGTGGAATCAACAGATAAACATCCAGTTGTCCGGTGCTGGCACCCAACGCGCCAACTGCAAACAGCAGGGAATCGCCTGGCAGAAACGGCATGACTATCAAGCCGGTTTCACAAAAAATAATCAAAAATAATAGGGCGTAAGTTAATGTGCCGTAGTGCGCCAAAATATCGGCAAGATGTGCATTGAGGTGTATAAAAAAATCAAATAGCTGGGTAAAAAATTCCATAAATGTCTGCTTGTAGTAATAAAGTTATCAATAATTTCGACGGGTTATCCAGTCAATGCGAAGTTGCTTATGGACTCAATAAATAGGACACAGAGCTATTGCTCTACAGTAACAAACGCAATTTTGGCGATGCCGGCATGCTGCACAGTGGCCATGACTGTAGCGAGTTTCTCGTAAATCACGCTTTTGTCGGCATATAAATGCAAAGCTACCTCAGGGTTTTTGACAAGCTCGTTCTTCAAGGTTGTTTCTAATGCGGCCAGATTTTCGATGGGCTGCTTATTAAGGGTTATTACACCTTGCTCGTTAATGCCGAGTTGTAACGGTTGTTCAGTCACATTTGCCGTGGTTTCGGTCGTTTTCGGTAACGTCACATGTACCGATTGCGTCAGTAATGGCGCAGTGACTAATAAGATGATGACTAATACCAGCATGACATCAACAAGCGGCGTGACGTTAATCTCGCTCATTGCATCTTCGTTTTCCGATTGGGTTTTAAAGGCCATGGGTATTCCTTAATTTTTAATGTCCGAACTTAATGCAACATGCATAAAACTGGTCACGAAGTTTTCTAGTCCGGCACGTTGCAGTTTGACGCGGCGTAATAAAAAGTTATACGCCAACACCGCCGGTACAGCGACTGCAATACCGATTGCTGTGGCGACCAGCGCATCGCCAATAGGGCCGGCAACGACATCTAAACTGGAAGAACCGCTTTCAGTGATTTGGTGCATAGCATGCATGATGCCGAATACTGTCCCAAACAGACCGACAAACGGTGCGGTACTGCCGATACTGGCCAGCATGGTCAGGCCGCTTTCCATTAAATGCTGTTCTGCTTGCATTTGCACGAGTAAGGCTTGCTCTAACAATTCACTCGGAGTGCCTAAGAATTTAATGCTCTTGGTGTGAGATTGGCGATTTTCGGTGAGCCATTTTAATCCTTGCCGGGCAACACGAGCCTGTGGTCCTCTGAAGACTTCAGCCGGTAATCCTTCAGCTTCAGCCAGGGTAGCGGTTTTCCAAAACGCAGTGTTAAAAAGCCGATTCCAATAGCTGTTATTTGAGAATTGCCAGGATTTAAAAATAATGAGTGTCCAGGTTGCTACCGAAAACACCAGTAACGTATATAAAGTTCCGTCGATAATAATTGCGGGTGAAACAAGATTAAACATTAAGATCTCCTTGCTTGAGTTGGGCAAATTAAAAATTACTGGGCTATATCAAATGGTTAGTTTGCGCAGCGTTAAGGGTTATTCATTCTTTAAATTAAATTTAAGAATTTGCACGGCACGCTGGGTAACGGCAACGCCATTGATTAATTTTTCTTTAAATTTCCATTTCTCAATGGCGGTTAATGCAGCATCGTTAAAAATGTCGGCGGGCTCCGCATCGACAACAACCGCATCGGTTACCGTGCCTGTCGTGCTGATGGTAAATTCAATTTTAACCCAACCTTCAATATGCCGATTTGCCGCGCGCGGTGGATACCTGGGCGGGACACGTTCCAATGGAATAATGCCGGAAACCACTGTTTTGGTATTAGCTTCGGCAGTGCCGGTATTTTCAGCAGGCTTACTTGCTTGGTTGTTAGTAGGTTGTGCTGTCGGGACAGGTTGAGTAGAAACTTGAGTTGATTCAGCAGGTGGCGTTGGCGGTTGATCTTCAACAATCGGTTGCGGTTTGGGTTGTGTTGCCTGTTTTTCGACAACCGGGACTATTTTTTTGACGGGTTGTTTTATAGGTTGTTTTTTGGGTGGGGGCAGAGGTTTGGGTGGGGTAGGCGGCACCACTGTCGCTACTGTTGTTGCAGGTTTTGGGCTAGGCGCAGAAAGTAGAGCGACTTCCATTACCTTAATGGGTTTTTGTTCGGGGACTGTCTCGTTGGGTTGTAACAACCAAACGATTACAGTTAAGTGCAGCAACAGCACTAAAATAGTCAGCAAACTAAGTAAAGAGCGGGGGGGGACTTCGCGATTTAATAAGTAAGGTAAGTTGAGTTGTTTTTGCACTATTGGTATTTTAAAGTCATTGATGGCACTGAATCCTGATCAATCGAGTACCGTTTCTTTTGTTTTATTACAAGCATCTGAAACTACGTTGCTGTCGTCAGGATTTTCGGCGTAACAGAAATGGTTGTTAATAGTTCAGGGTTGTATTGCCCGGCTTAATTCATCTTTAGGGGCGCTAGTTTAGCCAGATAGCATTTTAAACGGTAAGGTTTTTTAACTTTTTTCAAACATTTGCGAGTCGCGGGCTTAACACGCAGTAAAACAACACATTGATTTGCCGCTATTTTATAGAGTTACTTAATTCTTCCTCCTTGTGTAGTAACTTCACTGGCTTAAGAAGCGAAAAGACCGGATAATTCCAGACTTTTGTTGCTTGCTAAATTTCGATGGAATTCAAATTAAAAAACACCGACGGACATGCTCGTCGTGGCCAACTGACTTTTGCGCGTGGTGTCGTGGAAACGCCGATTTTTATGCCGGTCGGCACTTATGGCACAGTAAAGTCGTTAACTCCTGAGGATTTAACCGGTCTTGGGGCACAAATTATCTTAGGCAACACCTTCCATTTAATGCTTAGGCCAGGCACCGGTGTAATTAAAGCTCACGGCGATTTGCATGATTTTATGCGTTGGGATAAACCGATTTTGACCGACTCGGGCGGCTTTCAGGTGTTCAGTTTGGGCGCGCTCAGAAAAATTACTGAAGCTGGTGTGACCTTTAAATCACCCATTAACGGCAGCAAAATTTTCATGGGGCCGGAAGAATCAATGCAGGTACAGCGCGATTTGGGCTCTGACATCGTGATGATTTTTGATGAATGTACGCCATATCCCGCTACTGTTACTGAGGCGGCTGATTCAATGCGGCTATCTTTGCGTTGGGCAGCCAGAAGCAAAGCGGCACATGAAGGCAATTTGTCGGCACTGTTCGGTATTGTGCAAGGCGGAATGTACGAGCATTTACGCCAAGAATCTATTGCCGGTCTGGTCGATATTGGTTTCGACGGCTACGCGATCGGCGGGCTATCGGTAGGTGAGCCCAAGGATGAAATGATGGCAACACTGGACGCCATTCATAGCAAAATGCCGACTGACAAACCGCGTTACTTAATGGGAGTGGGTACGCCCGAAGATTTGGTGGAAGCGGTTAGACGTGGCATTGATATGTTTGATTGCGTGATGCCGACCCGTAATGCTCGTAATGGTCATCTGTTTACCAGTTTTGGCGTGGTAAAAATCAGGAACAGTCAGTACGAGTTTGATACCGGCCCAATTGATGAAGCCTGCGGCTGTTATACCTGTCAAAATTATTCCAGAGCTTATTTGCGACACTTGGATAAATGTAAGGAAATGTTGGGGTCAAGGCTTAATACCATCCACAATCTTTATTATTATCTGAGTCTTATGCAGGGCTTGCGTGATGCTATTGAAGCGCAAGCGCTGGATGCCTTTGTCAAGCAGTTCTATCAACAGCGAGAAAAAACGGTACCGACTGTGGCATAATGCCGCGCTTTGTTTAAACAATAACAACCGAGGATAACAATGAGTTTGTTTATTTCTGATGCGATGGCAGCGGCAGCTGCGCCCTCTGCTCAACCTGGCATTGAAGGCATGCTGTTTCCGTTGGCAATTTTGGCGTTTTTCTACTTCTTGTTTTTGCGTCCGCAAGCCAAAAAAGCAAAAGAGAAAAAACAAATGATTTCGGCGCTGAATAAAGGTGTCGAGGTGGTGACATCCGGCGGTATTTTAGGGAAAGTAATTGATTTAGATGATAATTTTGTCAAACTTGAGGTGAGTGATAATACTTTCATACAAGTGCAACGACAAAGTATCGAAACCTTGTTGCCGAAAGGTACATACAAGGTAGTTACAAAAAAAGGTAGTTAATATCTACTGTGACAGTCACGTAGCTGGTCGTGGATGACTAGTGAGTTGTTGATAATCGTTGGAATAGAAAAATGCAAAATCATTTCCCACTTTGGAAAAATATCTTAGTTCTGATTGTCTTTATTATTGGGACTGTTTACTCACTGCCTATTTTATATGGTGACGACCCCTCGGTTCAGATTTCGCCTGTTCGAGAGGGCAAGCTGGATACAATTCAGTCCAATAAGATTGAATCAATGATTAAAACTTCAGGGGTTGCTGTTAAAGCGTTTGAAGTTAACGACAAGCATATTTTGGCTCGATTTAATAATACTGACGACCAGCTGAAAGTCTCTGACTTGCTTAGAGATAGTCTTGGTAACGAGTTTACGGTTTCGTTAAACTTGGCACCCACTACTCCAGCTTGGTTACAAGCGTTGGGTGCAAAAGCTATGTACTTGGGCTTGGACTTGCGTGGAGGGGTGCATTTTCTACTTGAAGTGGATATGGATGCCGCTGTTAAACAAGCCGAAGAGCGATACAACGACGATGTGCGATTGTCTTTAAGAAACGAAAAGATACGTTATCAGTCAGTTGCCAAAGACAATGGCTATATCAAAGTAACTTTAAGCTCTATTGAAGATAAGCCTGCGCTGATGGCCGTGTTAAATAAAGATTTCAGAACATTGGATGTGACTGAGCCAGAAGCCCAAGAGCAAGTCTGGTTAAAAATGTCCGAAAAGGAAGTGCGGGAAATTAAAAAGTTCGCTGTCGCACAAAACATGACTACCTTGCGTAATCGCGTTAACGAATTGGGTGTCGCTGAACCGGTTATTCAACAGCAGGGTGAAAACCGCATTGTTGTGCAACTACCTGGCGTGCAAGACACTGCCCGCGCTAAAGAAATTCTGGGTACAACAGCAACTTTAGAATATCGACTAGTGGACGTTGAACATGATGTTCAAAATGCAGTTGCAGGGCGAGTCCCGGTTGGCAGCAGGTTGTACTACGATAAAAGTGGCAGTCCGGTTTTGTTGGATAGGCGAATTATCGTTACTGGTGACCAAATTGTTGATGCGTCTTCAGGCATGGATCAAGATGGTAGACCTTCGGTATCAATTACCCTGAATGGTATAGGCGCGGCCAAAATGGGCAAGCTTACACAAGTAAGTGTAGGAAAGCCGATGGCGGTGGTATTTATCGAATACAAAAATGAAACAAAAATAATTAATGGCGAAAAAATTCGCCAGAAAGAGAAAGTAGAAAAAGTAATCAGTGTGGCAACCATACAAGGTGTGTTTAGCAAACGCTTTCAAACTACAGGGCTTGATAGTCCACAAGAAGCCAGAAACTTAGCGTTGTTATTAAGGGCCGGGGCCTTGGCTGCGCCGGTCGACATCGTTGAAGAACGTACTGTAGGGCCAAGCTTGGGACAGGATAATATCAACAAGGGCATGCTGTCTTTTGTGGTTGGCTTTGTATTGGTAGTGCTGTTTATGGCCGTTTATTACCGGCTATTTGGATTGATTGCCAACTTTGCTCTGGCGTTTAACGTGGTGATTGTTGTGGCAATTTTGTCGATGCTGCAAGCTACTTTAACATTGCCTGGTATTGCCGGGATTATCTTGACGGTGGGTATGTCGGTTGACGCTAACGTATTAATCTTCGAGAGGATTAAAGAAGAACTTAAAAATGGCATAACACCGCAAGCCAGTATATTCATTGGCTATGATAAAGCTTTTGCAACCATTCTTGATTCTCACTTTACCAATCTTGTCGTGGCAGTAGTGTTATTTGCCTACGGTACCGGTTCAGTTAAAGGATTTGCGGTAACGCTGATCATTGGGATTTTGTCATCTATGTTTACTGCAATCACTGGTACACGGATGGTTATAAACTGGATTTATGGTAACCGTAGCGTTGAGAAATTATCTATTTAATTGACGATGAATCATCGGCTTCGCATCTCTCACATAGAAGATTAAATAATGTCTAAAACAAATATAAATTTTATAGGTAACCGCAAAATAGCATTGGCATTTTCTGCCGTGCTGACGATTCTTTCGATAGGGTCTCTTGCTGTTCACGGTTTGCAGATGGGTATAGATTTTACCGGCGGCACATTGATTCAAGTGGGCTATAAGCAAACGGCAGATTTAACACAGCTGCGTAATACGTTAAATACAGAAGGTTTTAACGATGCCACCGTGCAAAATTTTGGTACGGCAAAAGATGTCTTAATTCGTTTAAAACCTCATGAAGGGGTGAGTAGTGCGGATTTAAGTAACAAGGTACTTGAAGCGATTAATAAAAATACGGCGGAACCCGCAGAATTGCAGAGAGTTGAGTTTGTCGGGCCGCAGGTTGGTGACGATCTGGCTGAAGATGGTTTCTTGGCTTTGCTGTATTCGACGATAGCTATTTTGGCTTATATTGCTTGGCGCTTTGAGTGGAAATTTGCAGCTGGTGCAATCATCGCGACAATCCATGATGTTGTTGTGACCTTGGGGTTGTTTTCTATCTTGGGTTTGGAATTCGATTTAACGGTATTGGCAGCGGTTCTCGCGTTAATTGGTTATTCGTTGAATGACACTATTGTGGTTTATGACCGTATTAGGGAGAACTTTAGACTTTTAAGAAGCATATCTACCGAAGACATCATGAATATTTCGGTTAATGTCACCTTAAGCCGCACCATTATGACTTCTTTGACGGTGTTATTGGTGTTGGTTTCTTTGTTTTTTCTGGGAGGGGAGGTGATACATAATTTCGCTATCGTACTGTTATTCGGTGTGTTTTTTGGTACGTACTCCTCCATTTTTATAGCCAGCCCGGTAGCTTTGTTGCTGGGTATCAGTCCTGCGGATTTGATGATTCCCGTCAAAGAAGATTCCGAGTTGGATCAAATGCCGTAAAACTTATATGACGCAGTAAGCTAAAACAGCTGCGTTGTACTTGATACTTTTTAATCAGATATAATCTGCAATCATTATTTTTTTCACTTGGAGTTTTAAACACATGGCGATAGAACGCACTTTCTCGATCATTAAACCTGATGCAGTAGCCAAAAATGTTATCGGTGATATTTACAGTCGTTTTGAAAAAAATGGCTTGAAAATCGTTGCGGCTAAAATGCTGCACCTAACTAAAGAACAAGCCGAAGGTTTTTATGCAGAGCATAGCGAACGCGGCTTTTTTAACGATTTGGTCGCATTCATGATTTCAGGTCCTGTGATTATGCAGGTGTTGGAAGGTGAAAATGCAGTCCTCAACCATCGTGAAATAATGGGTGCAACTAACCCTAAAGAAGCAGCTCCCGGCACAATTCGGGCTGATTTTGCCAGCAGCATTGATGAAAATGCTGTCCATGGATCAGATGCCGTAGAAACTGCTAAAAGAGAAATTGCTTTCTTTTTCTCGGATAACGAAATCTGTGTACGCACCCGTTAAGCCAAAAACTATCAACTTGCTTGATTTCGACAGAAAAGGCTTAGCGGCCTTTTTTGTCGGTTTAGGCGAGAAGCCGTTTCGGGCGACACAATTGCTTAAATGGATCTATCAGGAAGGAGTTGAAGATTTCGACCTGATGACCAATTTAAGTAAGTCGTTGCGAGAGTATCTTAAAGATAATTGCACGATCATTACTCCTGAAATTGTCGTTGAGCAAATCGCTTCAGATGGCACCCGCAAATGGGCGTTACAAACCAGCTGCGGCAATCGAGTAGAGACTGTTTTTATTCCTGAAGAAGGACGCGGCACTCTGTGTGTTTCCTCGCAAATTGGTTGTGCTTTGGCCTGTACGTTTTGTTCTACTGCACAACAAGGGTTTAACCGTAATCTGACTACTGCGGAAATTATCGGTCAAGTCATGGTTGCGCAACAGCGCTTAGGATCAGAGAAAAGAATTACCAACGTGGTCATGATGGGTATGGGCGAGCCTTTACTCAACTTTGATAACGTGATTGCCGCTATGAATCTTATGATGGATGATTTTTGTTTTGGTTTATCGAAACGTCGGGTGACGATCAGTACTTCCGGAGTGGTCCCCGCCATCTACCGATTAACAGAAGTGTGTGATGTTAGTTTGGCTGTGTCATTGCATGCGGTCACCGACGAATTAAGAGATGTGTTGGTGCCGATCAATAAAAAATATCCATTGAAAGAGTTAATGGAGGCATGTCGTGATAACGCCAAGATTGCACCACGGCGTACCATTACTTTTGAATATGTGATGCTCAACGGCATCAATGACTCCATGGATGACGCGCGCGGGCTGGTAAAGTTACTTAAGACCGTACCTTCGAAAATCAACCTGATTCCTTTTAATCCATTTCCGCAATCTTCCTATCAGTGTTCAAGTAAAGCCACTATCGAGCGGTTTAAGACATTGCTCAATGACGCCGGTATTGTCACGACTGTAAGAAAAACACGCGGTGAAGATATTGATGCGGCTTGTGGTCAGCTGGTTGGTCAAGTTGAAGATAAAAGCCGTCGGCATCTCAAGTTAAAATTACAAAATAATGAACGAGCAGCTTAGTAATGATTATAAATAGTCGCGCCTTAGTTGCTTTAGTGTTTATAGCGCTCACTGCATGCACATCGGATAGTAATGTTAAAAGTGAAAATCCCGCAGATGTGCATTTGCAATTAGGTGTTCGTTATTTAAGCCTTAATAAACTAGACGTTGCTAAGGAGAACTTGTTAAAAGCGTTGGATATTGATCCCGGCAACGTTCAAGCTCATAACGCGTTGGCTTTTTTGTACGAAAAGTTGAATGACTCTGATAATGCCCATAATCAATATGCAAAGGCAATTGATCTGGCACCAGATGACCTAGGTGTGCAAAACAACTATGGACGTTTTCTTTGCGAACATGGTGAATATGAAAAAGGCATGGCCTTATTGGTGCCTGCCAGTGTAAATCCTCTCAATGACAGGCCATGGTTAGCGCTTACTAATGCGGGTCGTTGTCAATTAGAGATGGGGCAGAAGCAACAAGCTGAGGCTTATTTAAGACAAGCGCTACAGCTTGACCAAACCTATGCGCCGGCATTGTTGGAAATGCAAAAGTTAAGCTTTGAAAAAGGTGATTATTGGGCCGCAAAAGGCTTTTTACAGCGCTATTTAAGTACTGCAGAGCACACTTCAGAAACTCTGGGTATTGCTATCCAAACCGAGCGAGCTCAAGGCAATAATGAACTTGCAAACGAATACCAAAAACTACTCTTAGAAAAGTTTCCACTTTCAAACGAAGCCAGAAACATTAAGCCTTAGCTGCACGCAACGGCCGATAAAACTCATGACAAATAATATACAAGCAATACGCGGCATGCACGATGTCCTGCCGGAACAGACGCCACTCTGGCAATATGCCGAAGGCATAATTAAAGAAGTGCTTGCGGCTTATGGTTATAGCGAAATACGTCTGCCAATTGTCGAAAAAACTGAATTATTTAAACGTTCTATCGGTGAAGTTACCGATATTGTCGAAAAAGAAATGTATACCTTTGATGATAGAAACGGCGATTCTCTAACCTTGCGTCCCGAAGGAACCGCCGGTTGTTTGAGAGCCTGTCTTGAGCATGGTTTGCTGCATAATCAAGTGCATCGCCTTTGGTATTACGGCCCCATGTATCGCCATGAACGCCCGCAAAAAGGCCGTTATCGTCAATTTATCCAGTTAGGCGTTGAAACTTACGGCATGGCCGGACCCGATATTGATGCCGAATCAATATTACTGATCGATCGTTTATGGAAAAGGCTGGGTGTCCGCGATAAGGTGACGTTGCAGCTGAATTCACTGGGTACCATCGCTGAACGCTTGGAGTATCGCAATAGCCTGGTGGAGTATTTCCAAAAGCATTTGGACCAATTGGATGAAGACAGCTTGCGTCGCTTGCAAACTAATCCGCTAAGAATTTTGGACACCAAAAATCCGGCCATGCAAGAAGTGGTTAAGAATGCTCCGGAATTAATGGATTATCTGGGCGAAGACTCGCTACAGCATTTTAAAGCGATTACTTCAATTTTGGATGACTTAGGCATCACATACGCTATCAATACCCGTCTGGTTCGCGGCCTGGATTACTATAGCAAGACAGTTTTTGAGTGGGTCACTACCGAGTTGGGTTCGCAAGGGACAGTATGTGCCGGTGGTCGTTATGACGGACTGATTGAACAATTAGGCGGCAAACCTAATCATGCCGTGGGTTTTGCCATGGGCATGGAGAGATTGCTGGCATTGATGGAAACGCTCGAAAATATTCCAGTGGCTAGATCGGTAGACGTCTATTTGATTATGGCAGGGGAGCAAGCGGAACGTATCGGCCTGCGCCTGGCAGAAACCATTAGAAATGAAATCCCCGGCCTAAAATTACAGGTTAATTGTGGTGGCGGCAGCTTTAAAAGTCAGTTTAAAAAAGCGGATAAGACCGCAGCTGAATTTGCTCTGATTTTGGGTGATGATGAAGTAAGCCGAGGTGAAGTTGCTGTAAAAGCATTACGTGACGATCTTCCGCAAAAAGCGCTCTCCCATACTGATCTGATTACCTTTTTACGCGATCAATTTAAGGCGTAATGATATTAACGCCATATCTTGGCAACTTTGTTAAAACCATTAACTTTAGAGAAAAACAGTGGAAATTTACGATACAGAAGAAGAACAGGTTGAAGCGTTAAAACGCTGGTGGAAAGAAAACGGTCAGGCAACGCTGGCTGGCTTAGCACTGGGGATAATTGTCATATTAGGATGGAATTATTGGCAAGATCACCAAAAAGAGCAAAAAGCGCAGGCATCTGCACTTTATCAAGAGTTATTAAAAGCTGTTGATGCAAATAAAAAAGACAGTGTTGAAAAACTTAGTTCGCGTCTACAAGAGCAATACCAATCGACTGAGTATTCAACGTATAGCCAATTGTTATTAGCTAAAAGTAAGGTAGATCAAGATGATTTGCCTGCAGCCAAACAAATTTTGCAAGCGCTGGTGGCAAAAAATGACGCTCAGTTAAGCCACATCGCCAGAATAAGATTGGTGCGACTGATGCTGGCAACCGGTGAATTCGAACAAGGATTGCAACTAATTAATGCCGTTGATGCTAAAGCTGAATCCGGGTTTGCGGGCAGTTACGATGAGCTAACCGGTGATTTATATGTGGCATTAAATCGCCTCGATGAAGCGCGCTCGTCATTTCAAAATGCATTAAGAAACGGTCAACAATCACCGTTGTTACAGTTCAAAATAGATGATTTAACGGCTCCAGAAAAGGTTGAAATTCAAAAATAATGCGCTTTATTACGCTTATATTAATTGTTATTGGCTTGACCGGTTGCGCGGCAATGGATGCCGTTAGTGAATCAGTCTCGGGTATTTCCGATTATTTTTCAGGTGGTGAAGACAATGCTGATCCGCCCAGTCCATTGCTTGAATTCACACCGGAAATAAAAATCGAAGAAGTCTGGCATGAAAAAATAGGCGTTGGCACAGACGAGCAAAGCTTAAAACTGGTACCTGCTATTGGTGCCGGAAAAATATTTACAGCCGATAGAGACGGCTTGGTTCAAGCCAGGGACATGCAAACCGGACGATTGGTTTGGGAAGCTGAAACAGACGTGCAGTTTTCCGGCGGGCCTGGCCTAGGTCGCGATGTCGTGATTTTAGGCTCCAGCAATGCTGAGGTGTTGGCCTTAAATATCGAAAATGGCGCTGTACTTTGGAAATCTAAAGTATCCAGCGAGGTACTCTCCGTGCCGGTCGTTGGCAAAGATGTCGTCGTTGTCCGCTCAACCGACGGTGAAGTCGTTGCTCTGGATACCCAAACCGGCGGCAAACGTTGGGGTTATGAGCGTAATGCGCCGGCCTTAAGTTTGCGTGGTACCGGATCGCCGTTGATTTCTGGTGAAAACGTGATTGCCGGCTACGATAACGGCAAGCTGATCGCCTTGCGTTTAAACGATGGCAAGTATGTTTGGGAAACCAGTATTGCTATCCCCAAAGGGCGGACGGAAATTGAAAGACTGGTCGATTTGGACGTTGATCCAATCGTCAATAACAGTGTGATTTATATCGCCAGTTACCAAGGCGGGATGGCTGCTATTTCTGAAGCAGATGGCGATGTGTTATGGCGCAATGAAACCGCTTCATCGCATTCAGGCTTAAGTAATGATTTTAGTTACTTGTATTTAACTGATTCGGAAAGTCATGTCTGGCAGGTCGATCAACATAATGGCGCCTCATTATGGAAACAAAAAGATTTACATCAGAGAAAACTGACCGCGCCAATGGCTTATCAAAGCTATGTGGTGGTGGGTGACTTTGAAGGTTATGTGCATTGGTTGAGCAGTTCAGATGGTAGAGAACTTGGGCGCATACAAATTTCCGATAGTGCCATCGAAGCCAAACCGGTGATGTTTGACGGCACTGTTTACGTTTACGCCAAAGACGGCACTTTAGCCGCCTTAAGAGTTAGATAATTATGTTACCTGTTATTGCCCTAGTCGGGCGGCCCAATGTGGGCAAATCCACTCTTTTCAATTACTTAACACGCAGTCGCGATGCCTTGGTGGCCGATTTTTCCGGCTTGACTCGAGATAGGCAGTACGGCCGGGTAAAGCATGGCGATCGTCCTTGTTTAGTGGTTGATACCGGCGGTATTGCCGATAATGCTCAAGGCATTGAAAGCGTCTCCAGAAAACAAGTTCAGATAGCCTTAGAAGAAGCTGATATTGTGTTTTTTATGGTGGATGCCCGCGAGGGCTTGAGCGCCTCAGATAAAGTAATTGCCGACACTTTAAGAAAGCTCGATAAACCTGTCGTTTTGGTGACTAACAAAGTTGATGGGATTGATGCCGATGTCGCAGCCACTGACTTTTATTCACTGGCCTTGGGTGAACCGGTAAAAATTGCCGCATCTCATGGGCGTGGTGTTCCTGAATTACTGGAAAAAATTAATCATTTATTACCTCCAGCCAGCGATGATGTTAATGAAACACATTCAGGTATCGGTATCGCCGTTGTTGGTCGACCTAATGTTGGTAAATCTACGTTAGTTAATCGATTATTAGGGGAAGAACGGGTTATCGTTTTTGATGAACCCGGCACAACCCGTGACAGCATTTACATCCCTTTTGAGCGTAATGGCAAAACCTTTACTCTGATCGATACGGCCGGTATGCGTCGTCGCTCAAAAATTGGGGAAACCATTGAAAAGTTCAGTGTCATTAAATCGCTACAAGCCATTGAAAAAGCCAATGTCGTCATTTATTTGATAGACGCGCGCGAAGGTATTACCGATCAAGATGCCCATCTATTAGGCTTAGTGCTTGAGGCGGGCAGGGCTTTAATTATCGGTCTTAATAAATGGGATGGCATTACTTCAGATCAAAAGGAAACCATCAAGCGCCAGCTGGATGTTAAGTTGTCATTTCTTGAGTTCGCCGAAAAACATCCCATCTCTGCGTTACATGGCAGTGGCGTGGGTAAGTTGTTTGACATGGTGCAACACTTGTACAACTCGGCGATGATTGATATGTCAACGCCAGTGCTGACCAGGATTCTTAAAGAAGCCACCAGTACCCATCAGCCACCGTTAGTGGGTAACCGGCGTATCAAACTTAAATACGCGCATCAAGGTGGTCGCAATCCGCCAGTGGTAGTTATTCATGGTGTGCAAACCGATTCCTTGCCTGAATCCTATAAACGTTTTTTGGTGAATTATTACCGCGAGAAGATGGGCTTAGCAGGCACGCCTGTTAGATTGGTATTTAAATCACCGGTTAATCCTTTCCACGGACAAAAAAATAAATTAACCGAGTGGCAGGTCAAAAAACGCGAACGCTTAATACGCCGAGCAAAAAGTAAAGATAAGTAAATAGATATTTTAGGAGTAAACAATGGCAACAATTACATTTTTAGGTAAACCTTTGCATACCTCTGGAGAGCTACCTGCCGTTGGTAGCAAAGCTCCTGATTTTTCACTGGTAAGCACTGAGTTAGTCGATGTTAAGCTGGCGAACTATGCCGGTAAACGCAAAGTGCTAAATATTGTACCTAGCCTGGACACGCCGACCTGCGCAGCTTCTACCCGTAAATTCAATCAAAAAGCATCGCACCTGGATAACACCGTGGTGTTAGTCGTTTCTGCCGATTTACCTTTTGCACAAAGTCGTTTTTGTGAGACGGAGGGCTTAAAAGACGTTATTCCCCTATCTACTTTTCGGTCCAATTTTGCTGAAGAGTACGGCGTCAAAATTGCCGATACTGTACTAGCCGGACTGACTGCCCGCGCTGTTGTTATCATTGATGAAAATGACCAAGTAATTTATACGCAGCTGGTGAATGATGTCGCGCAAGAACCAAATTACGAAAGCGCGTTAGCAGCACTTTAAGACTGGTTGTCAGATTTATTTTCAAGCGTGTCATTCCGGCTACCCACAAGGGCCGAATTTGAATGCCATGGATAGTTTGAGTTTATCGAGCTAAACCCTTCTTCGCGTTAGATTTGAATAAAGTTAAGCTCCTAGCGGTGATATAAAACGTTCGTGGTGAGCCCTGCGGCAGGGCTCATGAGAGCCTTGTCGAACCATGAGTGGAACAGGCTCATTTATTCGAACTTAGTCGAGTGTTCTTAAAACTCCTCCCAGTCTTCATTGCCCGTCACTTTTTGAGGTTGTGCTTTGGCTTTGGGAGGTAATGTGGCGATGTTTTTAGTTGCCGGATAAGCAACAGTTTTAGATCGCGCAGTACCATGGCTATTGACTACAAATTGCTCGACAGTGCGGTTTAAGTTTTGGGTTTGTTCTTCCAGCGATTCAGCAGCCGCGGCTGCTTGCTCGACCAAGGCGGCGTTTTGCTGGGTGACATCATCCATTTGACCAATGGCTAGGTTAACTTGCTCAATACCCGACGTTTGCTGCACTGATGCCGAGGCGATTCCGGACATGATGACCGTGACGCCGCGAATTGAGTTGACGATGTCTTCCATGGTTTTACCTGCATGTGTTACCAATCGGGTACCGTTTTCAATTTGTTCTACAGAATTACAAATCAGGCCTTTTATTTCTCCGGCCGCGGCCGCGGCACGTTGCGCCAGATTACGTACTTCTCCTGCTACCACGGCAAAACCACGACCTTGTTCGCCGGCACGAGCGGCTTCTACAGCAGCATTAAGCGCGAGGATATTGGTTTGGAAGGCAATGCCGTCGATTACCGAAATAATATCGACAATTTTGCGTGAAGATGCATGGATAGATTCCATCGTATCGACTACTTGATCAACGACTTCGACACCTTTACCTGCAATATCGGAGGCGCTGACAGCAAGCTCATTGGCATGTTTGGCGTTATCTGAATTATGCTTTACCGTGGAGGTTAGCTCTTGCATGCTGGCGGCGGTTTCCTCCAGGCTGGATGCTTGCTCTTCGGTACGGTGTGATAAATCATTATTACCGGCGGCAATTTCTTTGGCGGCCATGCTGATACTGGCAATTGAATCTTTAATTTCACCAATCAATTGCCGCAAATTGTCTACTGTGGCGTTGGTGCTGTCTTTAAGTTGCCCATAGGTGCCTGCATAGTCTTCACTGATATTTGTTGTTAAATCTCCGGTGGACAATGCATCCAATACTCTAGCCAAGTCGGCTAGACTGGTGGCATTGGTAGCTAGCAACTTATTAATGCTTTGCGCTAATAATAAAGAAAAACCTTGTTTGCTTTGCTCAGACACTTGATGCGTGAAATCTCCAGCAACTGCAGCGCTCACTACATTGGTAACTTCTTGTTCAATTAATATTTCAGCGGTTCTATCCAGCCATTCGACCACGGTGCCCAGTCGTTGACCTTCGGTATCGGTAATAGGGTTAGCCGTTAGCGAAAAAATATGTCCGGCAATGTTAATTTCAGTTTTATGGGTGCCGACTAGGTTTGCTAGCATGCCTTTTTGGTGCGCCGGGTCTTTATGAAAACTATCAATGTTGGCGCCCATTAGCTTATGGACATCAAAGTGTGGCAGTGATTTTTTAATATCGTCTTTGGAGGAGTGCATCATTCTCAGCACAGCCGGGTTCATGTAAATAATATTGCGTTCACTATCAGCTACCATGATATTAACGCTGATGTTATCCATCGCCATTTTAAGACGCGTGCTTTCATCAATGAGTTTTTTAGCCCCCACGTTACGGTCGAATAATTGCTGCTGCATCGTGTTCATGGAGCAAAAAATTTCACCGATTTCATCTCGCTGAGTAGTATCAATTCTGGAATTAAGATTACCGGCGGAAATAGAATCGGCTAAGTCTCGAACTGATCGCAGAGAGTTCAAAATGCCATGTGAGATTATCAGCGTTACCCCGATGGCTAAAATCACACTAAATAGAAAAATACTCAGCAGGGCTGTGTTATAGCTGGTAATAGTTTGCCGGGCTTGCAGCTCGTCTTGGGAGTTGCGCTTGCTGGTAAAGCTTACAACTTCGTCGATTTTAAGACGGTGTTGTTCATAAGCTTTGCGCATGTTTTGTAGACTTGATAACCAATTTTCTCGATTACCAGCTTTAATCGCTGGCAGAAAGTGCTGTTCAGCTTCGTTATAAAAACTTTGGGCTGCTTGATAGGAGTTTTCAAGTAGGGAGGTTTGGAGTTCTTGCTCTAGTGATTGCTCCAGCCAATATTGATGCCGACTATCGTATTCTGCTTTGAGTGCCTGAAAACGTGTGATTAGCGCATCAATTTCTGAAGAGTTAGTAGTGCCGGATAACTGCAAGGCTACTGCGTAGGATTCGAGAATATACTCCGGTGGCGGTAACACATCCGCAATAATATCTTTGCCTTGAACAATTCTCTGGTAGATAGGGCCATTAACATTTAACGTGTTCATTGCCTTGAGTGCAGCATAGCCAAAAACAGCAAATCCTAATACCAAGGTAGCCAAAATAATAAATAGACGTGTTTTGATGGATAATTGTTTAAAGCTATTGTCAGCAATAGACATAGATCGCTTCTCCTAAAGTAAAAAATTACAGCATTCTAAGTTTCACATAGCTATAAAGTGCATCGGCGTCAAAATTGCCGTTACAACGATAAGCTAATTAACCGGGGGCTTCAAAGAGTGTAGAAAAATTTGGGCACATAGTGTGTTTTTCTAACGAAATTATCCCAAACAACAAATTCGTTTGACACTCTATTTTTATTGGGGTATGGCTAGCTTTTAAGGTCAGGCCATTGGGATAAGAATTTAGAAAATTCGTCCGCCGGCATGGGACGGCCGAATAAATAGCCTTGTACTTCATTACAGCCATGCATTTTCAAGAACTGTAATTGTTCTTGGGTCTCTACGCCTTCCGCGATTACATCAAGTCCCAGGCTATGAGACATGGCGATAATAGCCAATACAATGGCGGCACTATTGGGATCGCTGGCAATGTCAGCGACAAATGATTGGTCAATTTTTAAACGATCAATCGGGAATTGCTTAAGATAGCTTAACGAAGAATAGCCGGTGCCAAAGTCATCAATGGAAATTTGCACACCGGCGTGTTTAAGCGTTTTAAGTGTTCTTAATGATGTGTAAACATCTTGCATAGCCACGCTTTCGGTTAGTTCCAAATCCAGAAACTTAGGGTTCATGCCTGTCTCTTGTAGGATGTTGGCAACCGTGGTGCTTAAGTTGGCCTGTTTAAATTGATGGCCGGATAAATTGACGCCGATACGTAAATTTGAGTTTCGGGTGTTTGTCCACAATTTATGCTGTTTACAGGTTTCTCGTAGCACCCATTCACCTATGGGTAGTATCAGACCGGTATCTTCTGCCAACGGAATAAACTGATTGGGAGGAATTAAGCCAATGCCCGGACGATGCCAACGCAGTAAGGCTTCAGCACCCACTATACGGCCGCTATTAAGATTGATTTGCGGCTGGTAAAACACCATAAACTCGTTTTGTTCCAGTGCTATGCGCAGATGCTGTTCCATTGCGACTCGGTTTAGCGAGTAACCTTCCATGCTGGCCTGAAAAAAGTGCAGGCGTCTACGGCCATCATTCTTGGCGCTGTACATTGCGGTATCTGCGCGTTTCATCAATTCAGACGCGTCGTTGCCATCCTCAGGGAAGAAGCTGATGCCAATGCTGGCGGACACGTACAAGGCATGATGGTCGACTAAAAATGGCGTATCCAAGGTATCAAGTATTCTACGTGCGGCCAATTCCACATCTTGACGGTTGTTAAATTCTTGTAAAATCACAGTGAATTCGTCACCGCCCATGCGCGCCAGGGTATCTTGTTCGCGTAAGCAACTGGCCAGTTTTAAGGCTACTTGCTGTAATAATTGATCGCCTATGGCATGACCAAAGGTATCGTTAATGTATTTAAAATGATCAAGATCGATAAATAGAACAGCAATATTTTGTTGGCTGCGTTTAGCTTGTAAAACCGCCATGTTAAGACGGTCATGAAATAAATCGCGGTTGGGCAATTCAGTCAATTGATCGTGATATGCGAGATAAGCAAGGTGACGTTCGGCGGCTTTTTGCTTGCTGATGTCGATAAAAATACCGATGTAGTTCTGCACTAAATCTTGCTCGTTTTTTATCGCCGAAATGCTTAACCATTGCGGAAAAATATCGCCATTCTTCCGCTTATTCCATATTTCTCCTTCCCATTGATTTTGTTGCCTAACGGTTTTCCATAATGCGGTATAAAACTCTTCGCCATGGTGATCGGATTTTAACACCCGAGGATTTTTGCCAATGAGTTCCTGCGGATCATAGCCGGTGATACGGCCGCAAGCTGCATTGGCTGCCAAAATGGTGCCGACGGTATCAGTGATAAAAATACCTTCTAATGAACTGTCAAAGACTGCTGCAGCTAACTTTAGATTACCTTGATCATTATCCTTGGCGACAAAGGAACGCAACATTCCCAATGCAAAGCCTGCATGTTGCGCAGTCAGTTGCAACAGAACTTGTTCGTGTTGTTTTTGTTGTTGCGGTTTTTTGGTCGAGATACCCAGTATGCCAACGCAGGCACCATTCAATTTTAACGGGTACAACACGGTCGGTAAGGTACGGGTTTGTTCTGATAATTGATCAAATGCCAGGCTGTTTAAAGCAATAAGTCCATCGGTCAAATACACAGGCAATACGCTGTCTATGCATTGCCTTAACCGGCAAGGTTCGAATGCATCAGAATAAGTGAGCTGGGTGCCTGTGACCTGTTCAGCATCCACACCTGCTGCGGCCGAAATGGATAAATTATTATTAGGGCTTATAAGTCCGCCCCACACTAAATCAAGATGAAGAGAAGTACGTAATTTTTCACACACTTTTTGTAGAACTGATAGTTCAGAGGCATTCCAGGTCATTAGAATGTCATGTATATCGAGCAACACGGCCATGCCGTCTTGATCAAGATTGAGGGTGTTGGTCATCGCAAAGTTAAGCCCTAAAAAAACCTTGCAAAGTATGGCGTAATAACTGCTAGCTTAAAATCAGATGCTAGCTTTTAAAAAAGTAGGAATAAATCGTATTTTTGTAGGATAAGAGGCATTAATGCCTCTTGCAGAGATGGGTTTTACTGTGCTTTAAGCATCTTACGAACTTGAAGATCTTGTGTTTTTGTAAGAGCGGGCCTTGCCTGCGATAGTGGCGCAAAAATGGCAGGCTTGTCGCGGGCAAGGTCCGCTTCCTAATTTTAGTGGTTTGACGAATAATCCGAGTGATCAAATAATTGGTGTTTGAGGGTGTAATGAATAATGTCGGCGTTGCTGGTCAGGCGCAGTTTTTTCAGTAGTCGTGTGCGGTAAGTGCTGATGGTTTTAATGCTTAATGACATTTCTTGAGCAATATCAGTGAGTCGTTTGCCTTTAGCAATGGCGCTAAAAACCTGAAACTCCCTGTCGGTCAGGGCGGTATGAGGCGGTTTTTCAGAGTCAGTGAAAAGTTCCGCGACCAGTTTTTCTGCAAGTAACGGGCTGGCGTATTTGCCGCCTTCTGACACTTTTCGTATTGCTGTTACCAATTGTTCAGGGGCGCTTTCTTTGGTGAGGTAACCGTCGGCACCGGCGCGTAACATTCTTACAGCGTATTGATCTTCCGGGTACATGCTCAAAATAAGTATCGGGAGACGCGGAAATTGTTGTTTGGATAGTTTGATAAGTTCCAGCACATTTTTACCTGGCATGGCTATATCTAACAAGAGTACATCCCAGCCATCGGCTCGAATCATCGTCAATGCTTCATCACCTGAACAGGCTTCAGCAACAACTTCCATGTCAGGAATATCGGATAGAATTTGTTTGAGTCCTTTACGAACAATGGCGTGATCATCTGCGATGGCAACTTTAATCATGAGTTTTACGGTTTCTTAAGTGCTGGGGCATACGTACTTCAATTCTGGTTCCTGCGCCAAGTACGCTATCAATTGTGAGAATTCCGCCAAAATGGCGAACCCGCTCAGTCATGCCAAGAATGCCATATCGCCCGAGTTTATGCATCTGAGTTTGACTCATACCACAACCATTATCGGTAATTGATAACCGTAAATCGGTGTCAATGGTGTGAATATTGACGGTGACATTGGTCGCATTGGCATGTCGGCTAATGTTGGTTAATGCTTCTTGCACAATGCGAAATATGGCTGTGGCAGGTTGTTCATCTACTTCAATCGTACTTTTAGATGTCAACAAAGTACAGCCAATGCCGGTTTGCTGTTTAAACTTGTCCAATTGCCATTCAATCGCCGCGACTAAGCCGAGATGGTCCAAAATGCTGGGCCTGAGTGCCGTGGCGATTTCCCTGACTGTTTGCATGGCATCGTCAACATGCTGTTTCATCGTGTTGATTTTTAACTGGCTTTCGGCAAGATTTTCCGGTGGTTGTTTTTTAAGCCAACTTAGATCCATTTTTAACGCCGTCAATATGCTCCCCAGTTGGTCATGAATTTCCCGGGCAATTCGGGTCTTTTCTTGTTCTGTGGCGGCTTCTACATGGCTGGAAAAGTTGCGTAATAGTTGCTCGGAAAGTTTAGCTTCGCTGATGTCATGAATGGTGCTGATGATTAATATCCGCTGGTCAACATCAATTTTGTTGAGCACAAAATCTATAGGGAATATTGATGCATCTTTTCTTAGACCATTGATTGTACTGGGCTGAATGGCAACGGCTGCTTGATCAGACAGCTGAGTCAAGCCAATGTCGAGTAGCAGTCGATCTGATGCAGGTAACAGCTCGCGAATATTTTTTCCGGTGAGTTCACCGGCAGTAAAACCGAATGTTTTTTCTGCAGCAGGATTAAGCAGTTCGATGACGCCATGTTCATCAGAAATGATGATGGCATCAGCAACGTTATTTAAAATATCACGTAATTTAGCCTCACTTTTACTCAGCAATGTTTCCATTTTTATTCTGCTCGTGACATCGTTTTGTATGCCGACGTAATGAGTGATTTTGCCTAGTTGGTTACGTATGGGTGAAATGTTGATTTCGTTCCAGAACAAACTGCCGTCTTGCCGGTAATTTCTTAATACCGCATAGCCGTCATGATTATTTTTTAAGGCCATTCGCAGTTCGTCGATGTCGGGTTGCTCTCGATCGGTTTTTTGCAGAAATCGAGGATTCCGGCCTAGTATTTTTTCCCTGATATAGCCGCTCATACGGACAAAGGCATCGTTAGCATAAATAATTGCATGGTCGCTATCGGCCAGACCGGTAATGATAATGCCGTTATTACTGGAATCCATTGCATGTTGCATCAAATACAATTTTTCTTCGGTTCCCCGGCGATTGGTGATGTCTTGTATCGCGCCATAGATACGGACTATTTGCCCTGAATGCCAGTCACGAATTGGC
Source organism: Methylobacter sp. (assembly GCA_028712225.1). Lineage (GTDB taxonomy): Bacteria > Pseudomonadota > Gammaproteobacteria > Methylococcales > Methylomonadaceae > JABFRC01. Next base: position 11,071 of record JAQTQN010000008.1, on the reverse strand, counting down.
AGTGCATGATCGTTAAACCATCTGATGTCTCCTTGCGCGGAAACAATTCGATATTCACTGGTGTCTTCATTGCCTGCTAATAAATTAGCAAAGCGTTTTCTAACGATGGCAATATCATCGGGGTGTACCGGTAAGCCAAATTCGGTCAGTGGATTAGCGGGTTTTAGCGTTGATCTGGTGTCGTCGGGAATTAGCTTTTTGAGCTGCGAGGAGACCCATTCAAAAACCGGATTTCCGCCGCCTGCTATACGCATGGAATATGCAAAATCTGAGGTTAAGCGGGAAATGGCAAGGTCCCATTTTTCGCATAACTGTATGTTGCCAATAGCGTTTGGACACTGATTATTACTTGTCGCCTCAACTAAACAGCGATCTACAGACTCCGGCAGCAGGTGACGGTTTTGTTTGTTAAGGTAGTCGGCAAACCCCATTTTGATGGCGGCAACAGCAATTGCTTCGTTACCGAAGCCGGTCAGCATAATTATAGGAATACAAGCAAAACGGCTATGGATTTTTTTGAACAGCGTCAGGCCATCGGTCCATGCTAATTTAAATTCACAAATAACCAGCTCAAAATCAGCTTGATTGAGTGATTCCTCGCAACTGACAGCCGTGTTGACGGCAACGATTTCAACATCGTTAAATTTACCGCGTAATGCGGCAATTGTTAATGCGCATTGGTCGGCATTGTCATCAATAATCAGCAATTTCATTTTTACCCAGCCATGTTACAGACTACTCAGGGTAAGCATTAACAGCGCTTTTATCAATTAAAATACCCGTGCCTGATTGAAATCAGGTGGTTTAATCTCACTCGGCCAACGATCACTTTTGTAAGTACAGCTTCGACTGAGGGAGTGACGCGTTGTAACGCTAAGCGTCTGATAATTACTGTAAATGTCGGCAGGAATTTATTTTTCTGTTAGGCTTTTGATTCACGCCAAAACTAAAGAGTCCACCTTTGTTAGGAATAGATCGTTATCAAATCAACGAGTGCATCCAGGATGGAGGCTGGTATCGGCTCTATCGCGGCGAGTGTTTACAGAATCGCCGCGAAGTAGTGGTTAAGTATTTGGCTGACAGCCATCCTAGTCCGGCGATGCTCGCCAATTTTCGTTCCGAACATCAAATCTTGCAGCAATTGGCTATGCCGGCCGTTATCCAAGCCTTGGGCTTGGAGGATCACGGCAGACGCTTGCTTTTGGTCCGCGAATATTTTCCAGGAAAAACGTTACGCGATTATGCGGCTGGGCGCATGTTGTCCTCTCAAGAGGCTTGCCGATTGGTGATGCTGTTGGCTGAAATCATTGCGGCGATACATGAAAGAGGCATCGTTCATGGCAATCTTAATCCCGATAATATTTTGATAGAGCGGGAGTCTTATCAGCTGAAGCTGATTGGCTTTAGCCATGCAATGGCTAACTCGCAATGTGGCAACGACGCAGAACACGATGCAGTGTCGGCACGAGACATCGATTACCTGGCCCCAGAACAAAGCGGGCGGATGAATCGCGGCATCGATGGCAGAGCTGATATTTATGCGTTAGGGTTGACGTTTTTTGAGTTATTGACTGGGCGTGCTCCGTTTACATCGTCCGATTCTATTGGCTTGATCCATAGACATATCGCCCAAAGCATTCCCGATCCACGGGAATTTTGCCCGCATGTCCCGGAAATTGTGGTGGGTATCATCAGTAAAATGCTGGCGAAAGATCCCAGTGAGCGCTATGCGACCGCTACCGAATTGCTGTCGGATATAAAAATCTGTTACCAAATATTGATGACAGGGGAGCCTGTTGACAGGCCGTCGCTGACTGAATCAGGGCATGCTCTATTAAAAATGTCCCGGCGGATATATGGACGTGAGGCCGAGCTTGCGCAATTGGCAGGGGCGTTTGAGCGGTCACGGCGTAACAACGCGGTTTTATGTCGGGTCTCTGGGCGCTCGGGTGTCGGTAAATCGCGATTATTCGATGCCTTTAGTCGGGAGATTTTGTCGGTCGACTGTTATTTCATTACCGCAAAATGCGATCAATATAAAGTCAATCCGCCCGCACAAATATTTCATGCCGCCTTTACAGGCTTGTTGCAGCAATTGCTGGGTGAAGATGCGTCAACCTTGGCTATGTGGCAACAACGTTTACACGATCAGTTAGGGGCGGAAGCTCAGCCTATCATTGAACTTATCCCAGAGCTTGAAATTCTATTGGGGCCGCAGCCGGCGTTGCCCAAATTGCCGACCGCTGAGACTAAAACTCGATTATTGCGGTTGTGGGTCCGCTTCGTACAAGCATTTTGTCGGCCGGACCGGCCGTTGTGTGTGTTCTTGGACGATATACAGTGGGCCGATCCCGCCTTGTTTGAGTGGCTGCAACAGATGTTGTTAGATGTTAAACACCTGTTGTTGATCATCGCCTACCGGGATGATGAGATTGTTGATTTGCCGCAAATGATGAGCAAGTTATGCGTGGACAGTGGTCAAGTCGAAACCGTCGAACTGGCCCCGTTACCCGTATCGGCTTTAGTGGAGATGATTAACGATTCAATGGTGCTGGAGGAGGGCTCGGCCATCGAGCTTTGCGGTGCGATAGTCGATAAGACGCACGGCAATCCGTTTTTTTTCATTCAATATTTACGAGAGTTGCAGCAAGACGGCATTTTGAGATTCCATGCTGCGACGGGCAAGTGGCGCTACGATAACGACAAAATTCGCGCCGTCGCTATCAGCGACAATGTCATCGACTTTATGTTATTGCGGATAACTGCGTTAGCTCAGCCGGTGCGTGAATTGTTGAAACTGGCAGCCTGCATCGGTACGAGCTTCAATGCTGAGCTGATTGCAGCCGCATTCGGCGAACATCTTTCTGCGCAAAAGAATTTGGCGATTGCCGAAAAACTTGGCTTACTAATAAAGCGTTCCGGCAATGGCGCAACAGAACGAATTGACTATATATTTGCGCATGACCGTGTGCAGCAAGCCGCGCATTCGTTGTTGGCAGAACATGAGTTACTAGCCAACCGGCTGCAAATTGGCCGTTATTGGGTAAACATAGCGCGCGATAATCAAGATAAGCAAACATTGGTGCAAGCGGTTGAGCATCTTAACGCGGCGCTGGTTTTGATGGTCGACGCTGAAGAACGACGCAGTTTGGGGGCTGATAACTTTAAACTGGGTTTATGGTCTAAGCACAGCGGCGCGTTTGAACAGGCGTTGCCTTATTTACGACAAGCGTCTGAGTTGTTGGAAGAATCGCTGCATCAAGCCGGCGGTCTGGCGGCTATCTATCGCCATCGCGCCGAATGCGAACATCTTTGTGGTTATCATCAAGAAGCCAAACAGTTTTTCGAGCAAGCCGTGACCCTTGCTAAATCCGATCTGGAAAAAGCACGCATCTTTGAACTAATGATCCAGTTTTATGCGGATTTGGCGCAATTTGAACAGGCTTATCAAGTCAGTCGACAAGCGTCGGCACTGTTCGGTATTGATTTGCCGGCGCGATTTAATCGCTTGGCTTTTGTTGCCGATTTCCTGTATCTGAAGTATCGCTTGCGACGTTTTAATGTCGATGATTTGCTTAAGCTGCCTGCGGTAACCGATGTCAGGATGGAAATTGCCATTCGATTATTGTCGGCCACATTAAAGGTGGCCTATCAGTTACAGCCTGAGCTGTGTGCGGCCATATCGGTTAAACAGGTCAGTCGCTGTCTGCAATACGGCAATAACGCCGAAGCGGTGATCGGCTACATGGTGTTCGGGGTGATTTTTCTCGGCGGTGTGTTGGGTAATCATCAGGCGGGCTACGATTATGGGCGCTTATCTTTAGGGCTGTTAGATAGGTTCGCTAATCAGCGGCAACGGGCAGAAGTCAACTTTGTTTACGGTTATTTTGCCCATTCCTGGACGCATCCGGCGGCAGATACCGAAAACTATTGGCGCGCGGCGCTTGAATCCGGGCTGGAAAGTAGCGATTGGTTTCATAGCGGATGCGCTTGCTGTGGACTGGCGCAAAGCCAGTTAATGCGTGGAGTGCCGCTGGATAAACTTTGGCACGATACCGATGGGATGCTGACAACGCTTAAACGCATCGATAGCCAGGAGCATTTGGGTGTGCTGTTGGGTGTTCGTCAGGCGATACAAACTTTGCGCGGTAATATCGATACGGATTTCGATGAGGCGGCGTTTGTTGAGTCATTGTCTGGTTATGGTACACGGCATTTTGCGCACTATTATTTCGTCAATAAAATGCACTGCTTATATTTGTGGGGTGAGTATGACAGTGCATTAAAGTTGAGTCGGCTTTCCGCAGGTTATTTGAAAGATTCGGCGGGCATGTTACATGGCGTTGAACATCATTTTTATTACGCGTTGATTTTAGCCAAGCTTTATCCAGGGCTGGCGCGGCTCGATCGTTATAAAGCCCTGGGTAAGATTCAGCGCACCGAAAAAAAATTGCGCCACTGGGCGCGGCGGTGTCCGCAAAATTTTCAGAGTCGCTACCATTTGCTGGCAGGAGAAATTCAGCGATTACGTCATCATCCGGAGCTGGCGTTACTGGCTTATCAGCATGCCGCCAACGATGCCGAAGCCAACGGGCAATTACATTTGGAGGCCTTGGCAAATGAACTGGCCGCGCGGTTGCATGCTGATTTAGGTCAAGAACGCCTGGCAAAATTTCATTTCGAAGAGGCTGTTTATTGTTATCGGCGCTGGGGAGCAACCGGTTATTTACAGCAGTTTAAGATCGTACCAAAACGAGGTGGCGCGATACGTCTAAGTAATCATACGGTTTCGACACGACAAGGCACAAAGTTGGCGTTAGATACCGTCACGCTCATTAAAGCCGCAGAAACTATTGCTGCAGAACGACGCTTGCCGCAGTTATTGCAAACCTTGATGCATATTGTGATTGAGAATGCCGGCGCGCAGCGCGGCGTATTATTACTGCAAGAACACGGCGGCTTGTTGATTCAGGCCGAAGCCCAGATTGATGTAGAACAGGTGGCAGTGATGCAGGGCTTGCTGTTATCGGCTGCTGGCGACCTACCGCAAAGCGTCATCAATTACGTTTCCCGTAGTAAAGAATCCGTAGTGTTGGAAAATGCCGGACATAGCGCTGTCTACGGCAGAGATAAAGATATTGTCGAACGTCAGGTGCGCTCGGTGCTGTGCGCGCCTTTGCTGTTGGGGGGCGAGCTGCAAGGTGTTCTTTATTTGGAAAATAATGCCGCAGATGCGGTGTTTACAGGCGAGCGTGTGTTTTTGTTGCAACATTTGAGCGGCCAAATCGCTATTTCTATAGATAACGCGCTTGGCTACCAGCTGCTGGAAGATAAAGTTACTGAGCGAACTAAGCATATCGAAACCCAAAAAGTCGTTTTAGAAGAAAAAAACTCCGAACTGGAAGCCCATAACACCACTATCCAAGCACTCAATGAACGCTTGCAGAGTGAAAACTGGGAGCGCCGGGTCGCAGAACGCAATTTGCAAATAGCAAATGAAGAATTAGAGCGTTTGGTGATGGTTGATGGTTTGACCAATATCGGCAATCGCCGCCATTTCGATGAATACCTGGAAATCGAATGTCAGCGCTTGGCGCGAGACGGAACGGCGCTGGCAATGATTTTGTGCGATATAGATTACTTCAAAAAATATAACGATCATTACGGACATCAGGCCGGTGACGATTGTTTAATAAAAGTAGCTCAAGCGATTACAAGCGCATTACGGCGTCCCACCGATCTGGCAGCCCGCTATGGCGGCGAGGAGTTTGCTGTGATCATGCCGCACACCGATGAAAATGGTGCGTTACAAGTCGCTGATTTAATCAGGCAAGCAGTGCTTGATTTGCAAATATCTCATCAAGGTTCGCAAGTAGCAGAATTTGTGACCCTCAGTATTGGCATTGCCACTGCCGTTGCAATGCCCCATCACCACTGTTCTCCGGCCTTGTTAATCAAGACTGCCGACGATGCGCTTTATCAAGTTAAAGAAAACGGTCGTAACGGCATTATCCAAAAAATAGTCGTCTGACCGGCTATTTTTCTGAATATTGCTAAGCTTATGTCCGGCGGTGCTTGAGTGTATCAGCATCGTCTTTCGCGATTTTTTCAAAAAAAATCTATCTATCGTTGGCTGAGCGGAGCCGAAGCCAAAATAACAGGAGATTATTGATGCCGTTTATAAACAACAAGCCATTAAGCATATTTACCACCAGCTTATTGCTGCTGAGTAGCGGGGCTGCACAGGCCTTGCAATCGGCTGCAACCATCGACCCGTATGCAATCAATGACGGCCAGATTCCGTCTAAAGCAGAATATAACGGGCCGCTTTGGCGTTTCAATCATGATTATTCGCAAACTACAGCTCAGTCGGAGCGACCATGGACCAAAGTGCTGAATGGTAAGCCGCTCAACAAAGATAATGCTCAAGCCTATATCGAAGCCTTGAAGCAAGCAGTCGCAAAGGATATGCGTGTGATGGTAACCAAGCCTAAAGAATGGAATTCCACAGATCACAATTGGTACAGCATGTTATGGGCTGGTGAGGCGATAGAAAAATCCGGCTGGGAAGGGCGCGAGGCAATTTACGGTACTTATACCGGACAAATTCTACCGGCAGCGACCTATGCTGAATCCGGGTTAAAAGTCGATATTCGCAATCATGCCACTATCTATTACAACACTGTTGCCGCAAATACCTTGCAGCGCGTCTGGCAAAAATGTCATCAAGGCCAGAAAGAGTGTGCGCCGACGTTGGACAATAATGCCGCCCAATTTGATGAAGGATCGTTGGTCGTCAAGTCCGCCGGCGTGACTGCATCAGGGGAACAATGGCCGGTAATGCAGGGTGCTGCGACATGGCAAATTTATCGTCCGCCGTTTGATTTACACGGCACCATTCCCGGTAAGCCGCCGGTAGTGACGAATATTTATGTCGGTATCTTCGACATTATCGTCAAAGATAGCGTTGCCTCTCCGGAAACCGGCTGGGTATTTACCACATTGGTTTACGATAAAGATGCGCCCGGTAACGACGCCTGGGATCGAATGGTGCCGTTTGGGGCGATGTGGGGTAACGATCCTGACGTTAATTCTGCACAGCATCCGGATCAAGCGTTGCAGCAAACCTATGTCAATCCGGCTGCGCCTGCGTATTCAAAAGTCACCTTGGGGTATGGCGGTCGCTTGTCGGGGCCGTTCGACATTGCCGTTAAAACCAATGTTAATGTCGATGGCAAGATTGTTCCCAAACTAGCCAGTTCATCTTGCCTAAGCTGTCACGGCACGTCCAGTTTTCATCCGGGATCGTACCAGGCGCTGACGTTTTTCTATCCGGTAAAGATGCCGTTGACCACGCCTTGGACAATGTATACCCCCGGCTCAGTCGAGTGGAATGAGTGGTTTCAAAACCGGCCCGGCACTGTTCCGCAAAGCAAAGAGCCGGGTGCGATAGCGTTGGATTACAGTACCTTCATGGAAGGGGCGTTAATGAATTATGCCGCCGTCGAAACCGACAAAAATCCGCAGTTATTGAAGGGGGCGAAAGAAGATTTTTGGGAAACTTGGCGCAATTGGCAAAAAGCTAGAAAGCATTAGGAAACCGATAAAAGCCTCCCTCGAGTTAAACGAGGGAGGCTTTTAAGTTTATTAGCTATTAAACCTTATATTCAGAAGGCTCAGCCGAAGCAGGTTGTTGATAAGGTAAGTGTTGAATATAGAGTTCAAGCGCGTCAATCGAGTTAAAAAACAACCAAGTTAATAACGATTCTTTCACCAGCCAGCCACTGCCGGCAAACCAAACGCTATAACCTGATTCAGTCAATGATTGTGCGTATTGCCGGGCTTTAAGTTGATCCTCAGCAGATAAGCTCAGCTTGGGGTGGAGTTGGTATCGAGCTGCGTGATACAAACTCAGACTGATTTGAACCGCTGCTATGCGCAGTTGCTGCCAAATGATTGGTGCGAATTTCAGTAAATAGGCTTTGCTGGCCGAAACTATAGGTGACGCTAATTGCTTAAATGATACGACAACTTTTTTCAGCAGCAGTTGCTGGTTAGTTGAAAGATTTAAGCGCGGATAAAAAGTCTCGGCCCACATTTGATAAAGGCTGATAACAATTTGTGCCCCCATCGATAATCCCATCAACGCGCCGGAAGCCACGACAACATAAGCAAAGCTTGGGTTGTTGCGGGTGACAAACCAGGACAGCGTATCAATCAGCATCGATAAAAACGGAATCACCACAATAACGCGTTTTAAAGTGACGTTCATCCGGCAATAAATAAATATTCTGCCTACAAACAATAGAATAAAAGCGATACCAAATAGGTGTATGTGGGAGACTTTGACCAGCCCAGGTATCGATGCTGCTTTTGATGAAGCGACTTCCATCACACCTTCGTAGGTAGTCAAGTTGGGCAAGCCGGGATTGGTTTCACCATTGTGGCAAAGGGTGCAGTCCTTCGTCAGGATTGGGGCGATGTCCTGTTCAAAATCGGTTTTTGATTTACCGGTGCTTAGCCAAACCAGAATCTTTTCTTTGTCATTGGCAGATTTTAGATTGGGCTCCATTGGGCCACCGTTGATGGCAGACCCCAGCCGGGTTTGGTCTTGAGATCCGTAATAAGCAATCATCACATCTTGAATGGACATGCCGGGCTTACCGTCACGCATTTGATGGGTGTAATACATATGCGTTAACGCGAACAAATAACCGATGCCGATGGTCATTAAAAACAGCGAATAAAGCATCTTCTCGCTGACTGAAATATCTTGAAATCTTAAGCAACGTTTTTCCATAACCCACCTTCCTAATTTGAGTGAATGTGTTCGATCTGATTCGGTTGCAGCAATGCTCGGGTGTAGTGGTATGAACTTGCTGTTCCCATAATCAATTCAGCAATCGTCATGCCAGGATAGCTATTGCCATGTTGTGCTGATCTTTTATTTTTAATTACAATGACTTATGAGTTATTTATGTTCAATTTTGCAGGCATGATAGCGTGTAATAATGCCTTATTGTTGTGCGGCAGTTAGGGCGATTGCACTGGATTGGATTGATCTGCATTGACAGCTAAATAGCCTTGGGTAAGGTTAACCCTGCAGCTTAAATGTTATTGTTTTTGTTGTGCTTCGCGTAAAATTGTCCGCAGATCACTAACCCTATCGAGGAAGAACATGAAACAAGTTATTTTTCTAAGCCTGTTGCTGTTGTCAGCAAGCGCTTATGCGGAAGAAAGCAAAGATGAGTGGCAAAACACCACTTTGTCTGAAGAGACCATGAAAAAAATCCAAGAAGCCAGATACCAATACAAACGATGTGTAGGTGATGAAATGCAAAAACCTGAATATCAAACCAAAGAAAGCCGTGTCTCAACTGAGGCAATTATCAAACATTGCGAGCCGGGTCTGGCTAAGATGCGCGAGATCTATATTGCTGAAAAAGTACCCGAAGTGATTGCCGACCGGCATTTGAAACAAATGCGCATCCAAACCACACGTACGGCCTTGCAAGGCATGATGTTCTCCGAAGCCGCCCGTAAATCCAACCAACAACAATAACTAACCATGACAGCCTCTTGCGTTCGCCCGAATTGGCGAGAGCAGGGGGCTTTTTGATGATGTGCAACGTGACAACAATAACAAAGAGTATTTGCAATGAATAATTACACGATTGATTTATCACTTAAACCGACCACGTTCGATTTATGGCATGTGTGTTTGGCAGGCACGGTTGCCTTGTTAGCACTGATTCTGATTGTTTTGTTGCTATCCATGGTGATCAGTCTTGCACGCAGCAATAAAAAACCGGCTGAATCTGCCGCGCAACCGTTAACTGTGGCGCCTGAACCCATCATTAAAGTGGTAGAAAAAATCGTTGAAGTTGAAAAAATTGTCCAGGCTCCAGCACCTGAACCGGTGATTTTAAAAGAAGCAACACCGGATGCGGCACTGCAATTACTTGGCTTGTTGCAAAAAGAAGCCCGCTTTATTGATTTCATCAAAGAAGATATTGGCAGCTATAGCGACGCCGATATTGGTGTGGCAGCAAGGGTTGTGCATGAGGGATGTAACAAAGCCATTAACGAACATTTTACCTTGGCAACTGTGCGCTCCGAGTCGGAAGGCAGCAAGGTTACCTTGCCGGCAGGTTTTGATGCCGGCAGCGTGCGCCTGACCGGCAATATCGTCGGCTCTGCGCCCTTTACCGGCACCTTGGTACATAAAGGTTGGCAAGTGACCGAACTTCGCCTGCCCAAATTGACGCAAGGCTATAATGCCAAAATTATCGCGGCTGCAGAGGTAGAGTTATGAAGGGATTATTCGGCCATGTGTCTGACGAAGACACCCAGTCACCACCATCTGTGGCACCAGAAACAATTGCATCGACAAGTGCGTTCGAGTCGCTGCCCAACGTTGACAGTTACGCACAACCGCAATTCTCCGCTGACAACGGCCAACCTTGGTTTTCGGTGGGTATTGACTTAGGCACTACGCATTGCGTGTTGTCTTATGCAAAGATTAATGGCGTTGACGATGCTGAGTTTTCTCAGCAAGTGATGGCGATTCCGCAACTGACTGCACCGGGCAGTGTCGAAGATAAACTGCAATTACCGTCTTTTTTGTATCTGGCTCATTCCGCCGAACTCGCCGAAGGTTCAACAGGCTTACCCTGGACGTCAAGGCCTCAGTATTTGGTCGGCGAGATTGCCCGCAATCTGGGTAGCAAAACCCCCATTCGCTTGGTGTCTAGTGCTAAAAGTTGGTTGTGCCATGCCGGGGTAGATTGCAAGGCGCCGATTTTACCCGCCGATGCGCCGGACGAAATCGAGCGAGTCTCGCCATTTCAGGCAACTACAGCGTATTTGCAGCATCTTGTTGATGCTTGGCACAGCCAACATCCGGATGCGCCTTTGGCACAGCAGGATGTGGTAATTACCGTGCCGGCTTCGTTTGATCCGGCAGCACGTGAATTAACGGTTGAAGCCGCGCGCGCGGTCGGTTTGAGTCAGGCAATTTTATTGGAAGAGCCGCAGGCAGCATTGTATAGCTGGATTGAAAAAAGCCACG